>JBKPRS010000263.1:0-5702 GCA_046734695.1 Actinomycetota bacterium
CGGGCCACCACCCGGCGCAGCACGATCGGGTAGCCGATGATGGCGATGGCGGTGAAGATGAACCACTGCACGGCGTAGCTGAAGTGGGGCCCCTCCCCCAGCTCCGGCTTGGGCACCTGCAGGATGCTGTCCTGCCGCGACCCGCCCTCCTGGCCCTCGTTCGGCTCCGGCGGCGTCGAGCTGTCGGCCAGGATCAGCACCGGCAGCATGCCGTCGGCCGTCAACATCGGGTCCACGTCCTTCGGGGCGGTCCCGTCGAGGCGATGCGGATCGATCACGATGCCCTCCACCGTGACGTCGCCCTGCGGGGGCGGAGCATCGACCGGACTGCCGTCGGACTGCAGGCCCACGAAGCCCCGGATGACGCCGACCTGCGACCCCGACGGAAGCTCCACCGGGGTCACCAGCCAGGCCCCCGCGACCCCGTCCTGGGTGCGGTTGCGCACCACCACGGTCGCGTCCTCGTTGTAGGTCCCGCTGGCCGACACCCGGCGGTAACGGGCGTCGCTCACGGCCTTGTCACCGGCGTCCGGCGCCACCAGCTCGTCCACGGGGACGACCGGCTGGTCCTGGCGGGACTCGATCAGGTCGTTCCGCTGGCGCCGCTCGTCCAGCCGGCGCAGCTGCCACAGCCCCAGGTTGATCATGGCGACGATCAGCAGGAGGACGAGCAGGTGCGACAGCAGCCACTTGGGCCGTAGGAGGAAGCGGGCGTCAGCCACGCGCCAAGGCTACGAGCGCGTCCGCCGGCCGGGTCAATCCAGCGGCTTCATGAAGGACCAGAGATGGCCCTCACTGTCGCGGGCGCTGTACTCGCGGTACCCGTAGGGCTGGTCGACGGGCTCGTAATCGACCTGGGCGCCCTCGGCCTTCACGTGGCGGAAGTGGGCGTCGACGTCGTCGACCATCACGGCCATGGTGGCGGTCGTTGCGCCCAGCTTCCGGGGCGAGGCCAGGCCGAAGGCCTCGGCCTCGGGGTGCAGCCACACCACCCCCTCGCCCGCCTGCAGCTCGCCGTGGACGACGGTCCCGTCCTGCGTTCTGGTGAGCTGGCCCGGCCCCAGCCCGAAGACCCCGACCAGGAACTCGTAGGCGACCTCGAGGTCGGCGTAGACGAGGATCGAGATGCGGCGCTGGACGGTCGTGTCGAGCATGGTCATGTCCTCCAGGACTTCGAGCAGGTCATCGGTGAGGTGGTCCCCCACAGCCCCCTCCGGGCCCACGAGCCGGGTCGGCCGGCCCCGCAGCCGGGTGCCCGCCTCGATGCGGCGGGTCGAGCTCGGCGACGTGCGCGGCCATCACGGCCCGCAGGCTCCACTGGGGATCGTCGAGGGCCCGGGCGATGTCGTCGAGCGACAGGCCCAGGCGGCGCAGCAGGCAGATCCGGCAGAGCCGGGCCACGTCGGCCTGCAGGGGGAGCATGACCGATCCGGGGCCGCGCCTCTCCGCGCAACCCGCGAACCTGCCCTACTGCCAGGACCCGGCGGGCTGAGCGCTACCGGCGTGCGGTCTCGCGGAGGCCGGCCACGCTGACGGCCAGCATGGCCAGCACCAGCGCCAGCTCCGCGAGCCACCAGGCACCGAAGTGGTGGTGGCCTGAGACCGGGCACGACACGACCATGGCCACGGTGACCAGGCCCGTGATGACCGCCGCGGGCGCCGCGGCCCGTTGGCGGGTCCCTGCGAGCACCGAGGTCGCGAGCAGGCCGACGAGGAATGCACCGACCACGACCCCCTCGATGGGGGTCAGCGCCGCCTGAGGATTGGCGGGCCTCGGCTCGAGGAACCCCATGAGCCAGAACACGATGGGCCAGCCCAGGCCGAGCACCGCGGCCCAGCCCTCGCTCAGGCCGTTCGCCCGGGCCCTGGTAGGCGGTGCTGCCGGGATCGTCGGATGATCGAGCAGCGGATCCTTCTGTCGAGCCGCCTTGCCGTCCATGGGGCACCTCCGTGGTCGGAGCGTCACAGCCATCATCGCGCACACACCCGGCGCGAACCTGGCGGCACGAACGGGGAACAACCAGACGTGGATCCCTCCGGCGCCGAGCCCTCCGACGCGGCCCTCATCGCCGCGTCCTGCGCCGACCCCGCAGCCTTCGCCACGATCTTCGACCGCCACGCCGCCACCCTCCTGCGCTTCCTGGTGCGCCGCGTGGGCCCCGATGCCGCGGACGGGCTGGTGGGCGAGTCGTTCCGCATCGCCTTCGAGCGCCGGGCGTCCTACGACTGCTCCCGCCCCAGCGCCCGGCCCTGGCTCTACGGCATCGCCACCAACGTGCTGGCCAAGCACCGCCGCGCCGAGGCCCGACGGCTGGCGGCCCTGGCCCGGCTGCCCCGGCGCCCCGGCGGCGACCCGCCCCCCGCAGCCGTCGACGACCAGGTCATCGCCCAGGTCGACGCCCGCGAGCTGTGGCCGCGGGTGGCCGCCACCATCGCCGCGCTGCCCCCCGGCGAGCGCGACGCGCTGCTGCTCTACGCCTGGGAGGACCTGGGCTACGAGGACATCGCCGCCGCCCTCGGGATCCCGGTGGGGACGGTGCGCTCGCGGCTCAACCGGGCCCGGCGGCGCCTCCGGGAACAGCGCGAACCGGCATGCGCAGGTGGGGAACAACCATCGACGCACAGCGAGGACCGCGGGAGGATCGAGCCGTGACCGACGACCTCGATCCGCTGCGCCGGGCCCGTCCGGACCGATTGCAGCCGGACGATCCCATCGACCCCGCAGTCCTCTCCGACGAGAGGGAACGGTTCATGTCCACGATCGATCAGACCGGCACGCTGCCGATCACCGAGCGGCGCACGCCGACGATCTATCCCCGCCTGGCCTACCGGGACGAGGTGGCGGCGCTGGAGTACCTCACCCGGGTGTTCGGCTTCCAGGAGTGGCGGGAGTCCCGCATGGAGCACGCCACCGGCATGCTGGCCTGGCTCGAGGTGGGCGACGGCGTGGTCATGATCGGCCGCGCCGGGCCCGAGCACCACGACCTCTCCAGCCCGGCCGACGCCGGCGCCGTCACCTGCATGGTCAACGTGTACGTCGACAACGTGGACGCGCACTACGCCCGGGCCGCCGCCGAGGGCGCCCGCATCGTCATGCCGCTGGAGGACATGTTCTGGGGCGACCGGCGCTACGAGGCCCTCGACCTGGAGGGCCACCGTTGGCACTTCGGCGAGCGCCTGTCCCACGTGCGGGAGCGCCTCGGCCAGTCGTGAGGCGGCATGCCGGTCCCGGGAGCCGCGGCGGGCTCCCGGGACCGGTGCAGGCGCGACGGCCGGCTACGGGAACAGGCAGTTGCCGAACACCGGGGTGCCGGCGAACCGGGCGGACATGAAGGCGACGGCGGGAGCCTGGCCTTCGACCAGGCCGAGCGCGTGCTCGCCCGGCAGCGTCGTCCAGGTCACGTTGGCGCCGCGGTTGCACCACGTGCGGCGGAGGGCCGCGGCCTGCCCGAGCGGGACGATCTCGTCCACGAGGGCGTGGTACTGGAACACCGGCGCCGACGGCCGGACCCGGCCCAGCAGGTTCTGGTCGAGCCGGGCCTGCCAGGCCGGCGTGTCCAGCGGGTTGGTGGTCACGTAGTCGTCGATGTGGGTGAACGCCACGTCGATCAGCGTGCCGAAGCCGTCGACCGAGACCAGGCACAGGTCCTGGCTGCCGGCCACCAGCTCCTGGCCGCGGGGGTTGAGGTAGGACTCCAGGTCCAGCTCGGGGTAGGCGGCGTCGAGGCCGAGCGCGGCCATCAGGGCGAAGGCCACGAACGGCGAGCCGTCGAGGAACTGGGCGGTCGCGTTCAGGTCGCCGGGCACGCCGCCGATGGCCGAGCCCTTGACCTGCAGCTCGGGCGCGTAGCTCCCGGCCAGCTCGGCCGCCCAGCCCGCGCCCCCTCCGCCCTGGGAGTAGCCCATGAGCCCGACGGGCGTGGCGGCGGAGAGGCCGGTTCCCGCCAGCCGCTGGGCGGCGCGGGCCATGTCCAGCACGGCGTGGCCCTGCGAGGGACCGACCATGTACGTGTGCAGCCCGGGCGTGCCGAGGCCCTGGTAGTCGCTGACGGCCACGGCCCAACCCTGGTCCAGCAGGGCCTTGACGAACGACCCCTCGTAGTCGGCGCCCTGGGACAGCGTGTAGGAGGGCGCGCAGTCGTCGCCGACACCCCGGGTGCCCACGGCGTAGGACACCAACGGCCGGCTGCCCGTCCCGGTCCACGGCGCGTCGGGGACCAGGACCGTCCCGCTGACGGCCATGGGCTGGCCGAGGGCGTCCGTCGAGCGGTACAGGACCTGGCGGGACGTCACGCCCGCCACCGGCGCCTTGGCGAACGGGTCGAGCGTGAACCGGCTCACCCGGGACGAGATCACATCCCCCGGCCGCCCCGAGGGCAACGGCGACGGCGGCCGGTAGAAGCCGTCATCGCTGGGGAACGGCGGATCACACGCCGTGAGGACGATGGCAGCCACCGCGGCCAAGGCGACGACAGCGCGCCAGGGCGCGCGCCGCGGACGTGCAGGTGCACGCAGCATGGATCCCCTCCCGTTGCAGCCCACCTACGGACTCTGCGTCAATAGTGGCGCAGTTCTGGCTGCAAAAGTCAATACAGGAGATCATGGAGCGAGGGCGCGGTCGTAGCCGGAGCGGGCGCCGGCGATGTCCCCGCGGTGGCACCGCGCCCAGTCGACCAGGGGGGCGACGGCGTCCAGCAGGCTGGCGCCCAGTCCCGTCAGCTCGTAGTCGACCCGGGGCGGCACCACCGGGTGCACGGTGCGGGTCACCAGGCCGTCACGTTCGAGCTGGCGCAGGGTCAGGGTGAGCATCCGCTGGCTGATGCCGTCGATCTCCCGGCGCAACTCGCTGAAGCGTCGCGTGCCGCCGCCCAGCAGCTCTACGACCAGCAGCGACCACTTGTCACCCAGGCGGTCGAGCAGGTCGCGGATCTCGCATGTCTGCGTCTCCTCGACCCGGCTCGGCCGGGCGGTACCCCTCATGTGACCTGGTTCCCCGGATGTGCCATCTTCCATCGTTCGCCATGGTGACCGATCATGGGGTCAGTCACAAGAAGTAACTGACCGCACGAGAAGGAACCAGTGATGCCCGCTCCCGCCATCGGCGTCTTCCTGCCCACCCTGGCCGCGCGCGGCGAGCCCCCGGCCGACGTCGTGGCGGCCGCCCGCCACGCCGAGGACCTGGGCTTCGAATCCGTGTGGGCCGTCGACCAGCTGGTGGCGGGCACCGGCGTCCCCATCCTGGACAGCGGCACGGTGCTGGCGGCCGCGGCGGGGGCCACCCGGCGGGTCCGGCTCGCCTACGGGGTCATGATCGTGCCGCTGCGCCCCGTGGTGTGGGCGGCCAAGCAGGTGGCGTCGCTGCAGCAGCTGTCCGGCGACCGCGTGATCCTGGGCGTGGGGGTGGGCGGCGACCGCCACGAGCGCTCGTGGGTCGCCGCCGGCGTCCCGCGGCGGGAGCGCGGACGCCGCACCGATGCCGCGCTGGCCGTGCTCCCCGACCTCATCGCGGGCAAGCCCGCGACGGTCGACGGTGCCGAGGTGACCCTCTCCCCCGGCGCCACCGTGCCGCCCATCGTGGTCGGCGGGACGGCCGAGGCCGCCCTCGCCCGGGCCGCGGCGCACGGCGACGGCTGGTTCAGCCTGCCGGTCGCCCCACCTCTCGTAGCCGAGACCGCCGAGCGGCTGGCCGCGCTGGCCGAGGC
>JBKPRS010000264.1:0-2764 GCA_046734695.1 Actinomycetota bacterium
GCCCGCTGGCGGGAGGCGGGCGACCTGCCGCGCAGCGCCCTGTTCCACAACGAGGGCGGGACCTTCACCGACGTCAGCCGCGGCTCGGGCGCCAACCTGGCGCTGCGGGGCAACGGCTGTGTGGCGGCGGATGTCGACCTCGACGGCCACACCGACCTGTACGTCACGTCCGCCACCTACGACGCGCTGCTGTGGAACCGAGGCGACGGGACCTTCAGCGAGATCGCGCGGCCGGCGGGCATCGCCACCTACGGCTGGCATGCGGGCGCGGCCGTGGGCGACGTGAGCGGCGACGGGCTCCCCGACATCGTCGTGACCGGCTACACCGACCCCAACGCGCCGATCCCCGACTCGTTCGCCGGGTACCCCACGAACCACCGCGGCGTGCGCGACCTGCTCTACCTGAACCTGGGAACCGGCCCGGACGGGCGGCCGCGCTTCCGCGAGGTGGGCGAGGCCGCCGGGCTCGATCCCGGCCAGCCGGAGCACGGCCTCGGCGCCGTCGTGCTGGACCTCGACGGCGACGGCCGCCTCGACGTCTACGTGGCCAACGACGAGGACCCCAACCGCCTCTACCGCAACGAGCCCTGGCCCGGAGGTGCCGCCGCCGACCCGGCGGGCCTCGGCTTCCGCCTGCGGGACGAGGCCGCGGACGCCGGCGTCGCCGATGGCAACGCCGGGATGGGGATCGCGGCTGCCGACTACGACGGCAACGGGCTGACCGACCTGTTCGTCTCCAACTCCCGGGGCCAGGGCCACGCCGTGTACCGGGGGATGCCCGACGGCTACGCCGACGCGCGGGACGACTTCGCGGACACCGACGCGCTCACCGGCTGGGGCGACTCCTGGATCGACCTGGACCTGGACACCGACCTCGACCTCGTCCTGACCAACGGCGACATCCCGGTCACCGACCTGGCCGGCGACGCGGAGCCGATCCAGGTCCTGGAGAACCGCTCGACGGGTACGGCGGAACAGTTCGCCGACCTCGGGCTCGGGGGCGGGGACCAGGACCGGCTGCGCACCAACGGGCGCGGCCTCGCGGCCGCCGACTACGACAACGACGGGGACCTGGACGTCGCCGTCAGCTCGATCGGCGGGCCCTTGATCCTGCTGGAGAACACCACGAGTGGAGGGCACTGGCTGGCCGTCCGCCTGCCGGGCTTCCAGCCGGGGGCGCGGGTGACCGCGGTGCTGCCGGACGGCCGCGAACTGACCCGCGGGGTCCAGGCGGGCGGCAGCTACCTCTCGTCCGAGGACCCCCGCGCGCTGTTCGGCCTGGGCGACGCGACCCGGGTGAGCAGCCTCGTGATCCGGTACCCGGACGGCACCCAGGCCCACCTGGAAGACGTCCCTGCCGACCAGCTGGTCGACGCACCCCCCGGCGCCTAGCCGGGCGGCGACAGCCGGGCGGATCAGGCCCGCCGGGACGCCAGCGCCGCGCCCTCGGCCAGCGACCGGAGCTTGGCCCAGGTGACGTCCGGATCGATGGCCTGCGTGCCGACGTGGACACTGAAGCCGCAGTCGACGCCGGCCATGACCCGGTCGCGGCCGACGAGGGCGGCGTACCGCTCGATCCGCTGGGCGACGAGCTCGGGGTGCTCGACGTAGTTGGACTGGGGCTCGATCACGCCGGGGCAGAGCACCTTGTCCTCCGGCACCGGGGTGTCCTCGAACAGCGTCCACTCGTGCGCGTGGCGGGGGTTGGCCGCCTCGAACAGCACGGTCCGGGGCTTGGCCGTCCACACGAGGTCGATGATGGCGGCCAGGTCGACGTCGTGGTGGTGGGGACCGGGGTAGTTGCCCCAGCACAGGTGCATGCGCAGCTGGTCCACCGGGATGTTGCGCACGGCGTGGTTGAGGGCCTCGATGTTGAGGGCGGCCCGCCGGCGGAACGCGTCCATGTCCATCGCGGCGTAGGCGGTGTGGCGGCCCATGGCCAGGTCGGGGCAGTCGAGCTGGACGGTGGCGCCGCCCGCGGCGATCGCCTCGTACTCGAACCGCATCGCGTCGGCGATGGCGAAGAGGTACTCCTCGTCGCTGTCGTAGAACTGGTTCTCGAAGAACAGCGAGACCACCCCGGGCGACGCCGCGCTGGTGAACGTCCCCGCGACGCCCTTGCCGGCGACGGCCTCGCCCAGCGTCGTCATGTCCACGACGATCGCCTCGCGATCCCGGATCGCGATCTCCGAGGTGCACGCGGGGGCGGTGCGCTTGCGCCGCCCGGGGTTGGCGGCCACGATCTCGGCGCTGCGCGGATAGTCGGCGAGGTCGGCGAAGTAGTAGCGCTCGACCGCCTCGCCGCCGAAGCCGTCGAGCCGGTCCTTGACGTAGGTGGCGTAGCTCGGCTTGGACATCTCGCCGTCGTTGACGATGTCCACGCCGGCGTCGATCTGCCGTCCCGCGACCTCATGGACTGCGCTCGCCACTCGCTCGGCCAGCGCCCCCTCGTCCACCGGGATGCCGTCGCCCTTGGCCCACATCATCCGGATCAAGTCGTCGGGACGCGGGAGGCTGCCGGTGTGGGTGGTGAGGATGCCGCCTGGGTCTCTGGCGATCGTTCGCTCCCTCGCTCGCCGGCGCGAGTCCGACGATAGGGTGGCCGGGCCGCAGAAACGCTAGTCGAGCGACCCGAGGGAGGGGCCATGGGGACCACGGACAAGCTGCCGAGCCGGTTGCACCACAACGCGTTCGTGTCGAAGGACCTGGAAGCGACCCGTGCGTTCTACGAGGGCCTGATCGGCCTGCCGCTGGTGGCCACCTG
>JBKPRS010000265.1:0-14356 GCA_046734695.1 Actinomycetota bacterium
GGGCAGAGCGGGTGAGCGTCGGGCCGGGTCCCAACGTGGAGGCGCGGGCGCGCGCCGCCCGTTACGCCGTGCTCCCGGCGGACGTGCTGGTGGGCCACACGGCCGACGACCAGGCCGAGACCGTCCTGCTGAACCTGGTGCGGGGGGCCGCGCTGGACGGCCTCGCGGGCATGGCCCCGGGCCGGCGGCCGCTGCGGCGGCTGCGGCGGTTCGAGACCCGGGCGCTGTGCAAGGCGCTGGGGCTGGACCCGGTGGTCGACCCGTCGAACCAGGACCCGGCCTTCCGGCGCAACCGGGTGCGGCACGAGCTGATCCCGCTGCTGTCGGCCATCGGGGACCGGGACGTCGTGCCGGTCGTGGCCCGCCAGGCCGACGTCGCCCGCGACGACATGGTCCTGCTGGACGAGCTCGCGGCCGATTTGGACCCCACGGACGCCCGCGCCCTGGCCGTGGCGCCGCCGGCCCTGGCACGGCGGGCGATCCGCACCTGGCTGCGGACCTCGGGACCGGGCGGCCCCGAGCAGCACCCGCCCGACGCGGCCGCGGTGGCCCGGGTCCTGGTGGTGGTCCGGGGGGAGGCGGTGGCGTGCGAGGTGGCCGGCGGCTGGCGCGTGGCCCGCACGGCGGGCCGCCTGCGCCTCGAGCCGATCCCCGGTCCCTGAGGCGGGTCAGGGGGCGGACGCGGCCGGTTCGTCCATCGCGGCCCGGGCGTCGACCAGCGGCTTGTCGGGCACGGTGATGAGGCCCCGGTGGGGCCGGTCGAGGTCGATCGAGATGAACAGGATCAGGATCACGACGGCGGCGGCGACGAGGGCGGTCAGCAGCCCCCGCCCGAGCAGGGCCAGGTAGAGGGAGAGCGCACCGACGGCGACGGCGCCTCCGAGCACCTGGAGGACCACGACCGTGCTCGGCACCCGGTTGCGCAGGGAAGTGACGCGGTCGGTGTGCGAGTCGATCATCTGGTTGAGCGACTCGATGTAGAGCCGGGGCACGCTCCCGTCCGGATCGCGCCGGACGGCTGTGCCCGCAGTGGACCACAGGTCACGCTGGATCGACTGCATGCGGCGGACGGCGTGGTCGAACCTGTCGCTGTCGGGCTGCTGGTCGGCGAGGTCGACGGCCTGGTCGGCGTACTGGCGGAGCAGTTGGAGCGAGTCCGTGCGGTCCGGCTCGTCCAAGAGTTGGGCGCGCAGGTAGGTGGTCCCGATGGCGTTCGCCTCCTCGACCACGATGGCGCGGCGGTTGTCGTACCGCCCGACCGCCATGGTGAGGCCGAAGGCGAGCACGAGGCCGACGAGGCCGAGCAGCGCAGCCTGCACAGCCCCGGCCGGCTCGTGCCTGGTGTCGGGGCGGGCCCGCAGCCGGCGACCGATCACCGTCCCCAGCGCGGCGGCCCCGCCGACCAGCACCACCAGGGTCAGCAGCACCATCCACGTGCTCATACGGAACAGGGTCAGGCCCACCGGTCCGCACTCTGACAGCTGCCGACCCCTGCGGCTACAGGCCCGGTCGGGCCTCGCCCGAGGCTCGGAACTGCACATTATCTTTGCATAAGATTTGTGCATAGGTATTATGCAGTTGTGACCGAGCCCCAGGACGAGCGCAAGATCCTGCACCCCGACGCCCGCCAGCTGCGCGTGCTCGCCCATCCGCTGCGGTCGCGGCTGTTGGGAGCGTTGCGCTTCCACGGCCCGGCCACCGCCACCCAGCTGGCCGCCCGGCTGGGCACCAACAGCGGCGCGACCAGCTACCACCTGCGGCAGCTGGCCGACGCCGGACTGGTGGAGGACGACGCCGGGCTCTCGAGCGGCCGGGACCGGGTGTGGCGTGCCGCCCACGACGCCACCTCGTGGATCTCGACCGACTTCGACGACGACGCGGACGCGAGGGCGGCCGACGACTGGCTCCTCCGCCATCAGTCGCGGACGATGGCCGGCTGGGTCGGCGACTGGCTCGACGCCCGTGCGGAGTGGTCCGCCGATTGGCGGCGCGCCGCCGACCAGTCCGACTACCACCTCGACCTCACGGCCGAGCAGCTGACGACGCTCACGGGCGAGCTCCATGCCGTGCTCGCCCGCTATGTCGCCACGCAGGACCCCACAGCGCCCGGGGTCGAGCGCGTCACCGTGCTCCTCCAGGCGTTCCCGTCGCCGGAGCGGCGGGTATGACCGTCGCCGACCTGCGCGTGCTGCGCCGCCGCTATCACCTGCTGCTGGCGTTGCGGTGGCTGCCGTCCGGGATGTTCATGACGGTGTTCGTGCTGCTCATGCAGGAACGCGGCCTGTCGCTCGCCGCCATCGGCGTGGGCACGGCCACGCAGGGACTGGTGATGCTGGCGCTGGAGCTGCCGAGCGGCGGACTGGCGGACGCCCTGGGCCGCAAGCCGGTGCTGGTGCTGGCGGGCGCGCTGAGCATCGTCGCCTCGGGGCTGCTGCTCGCCGTCCACGGGGTGGTGCTGCTCGCCGTCGTGTTCGCGATCCAGGGTGTGTACCGCGCCCTCGACAGCGGTCCGCTCGAGTCCTGGTTCGTGGACGCGGCGTTCGCCTCCGACCCCCAGGTCGACGTCGAGCGCGAGCTGGGCCGGGCCGGCGTGGCGATCTGCGCGGCCATCGGTGCCGGTGCGCTCGCGGCCAGCGGGATCGTCCGGGCCGGCGGGATGGGGCTCGACCCGCTGGTGGCCCCGCTGGCGGCCGCCCTCGCCGTGCAGGCCACGGGGCTCGTCGCGGTCCTCGTTCTGATCGACGAGCCGCGCCGCGGGCGAGGCTGGGCGGCCGCCCGCCGCGCCGTCGGGACCGTGCCCGCGGTGATGGGCGGTGCCGTGCGGACGATCCGGGCCAGCCGGCTGTTGACGGCGCTGGTCGCGGGCGAGCTGCTGTGGGGGTTCGGGCTGGTGGCCTTCGAGACGTTCTTCCCGCCGCGTCTGGCCGAGCTGGGCGGGGGAGCGGATGCCGCCGCCGGCTTCGTCGGCCCGACCCTGGCCGGCGCCTGGGCGCTGTCCGCGTTCGGATGCGTCTGCGGCCCCGCGCTGGTCCGGCGGTTCGGCGGAGGCTGGACCGGGTGCGGACTGCGGCTCGTGCACGGCGCGGTCGTGGTCGGGATGGGCCTGGCCGGTGCGCCGCCGGCGCTGATCGTCGCCTACCTGGCGAGCTACTGGGCCCACGGGGCCACCAATCCCGTCCACTACGGCATGGTCCACCGGGCCACCGGGGCTGCCGAGCGGGCCACCGTCGTCTCCGCCAACTCGCTCGCCGCCCAGGTCGGCGCGGCGGTCAGCGGCATCGCGCTCGGCGCGCTGGCCGACACCGCCGGCATCGGCGCCGCGATGGTCGTCGGCGGTCTCGTCCTCGCCGCCGCCGGCCCGCTCTACCTGACCGGCCGGTCCCGCACGGCGTCAGCCGGAATGGCGGGGGTCGGAGACGAGGCGGAGGCCCACCGGGCGGGGGAACTTGCGGCCGAAGCCGGTGGCGGTGGGGCGGCCGCCCGCGCCGGGGACGACGCCGTGGTGGAGGGGTTGGGCCTGATGGGCGGCGGGGTCCGCCCAGACGCCGCCGAGGCGGGCGTCGACCGTCGTGCCCTCACCCGGGTGGGATGAGACCGCCACCGTGCCGCCGACGACCGCGGCGGACGCCCGCATGCTGACGATCCCGGGGCCCTCGGCGACGGCTTCGGGGTCGAAGCCCTCGCCGTCGTCGTGGATCCGCACCCGCACTGCGCCGTCCTCGTCGGGCTCGACGGTGACCTGGACAGCGCAGGCATCGCTGTGGCGCCACACGTTGTGCAGCGCCTCGTGGACGATCTGCAGCACCACGGTCTCGGTGACCCAGTCGAGCACCAGGTCGGGGTGCACCGACACGCCGAGGTGCGGGCTGAGCCCGTCGCCGTACACCGAAGCGAAGTGGGCGGCGATGGGGGTGCGCAGCCGCTCCTCGGACCGGCGGTCCCCGGCCGGGGAGCGGATGGCCATCATGAGGTCCCGCAGCGAGTCGGCATGGCGCCCCAGCTCGCCCCGGACCAGCAGCGACGCCTCCGTGACGAGCGGCGACCCGCCGGCGGGCTCGTAGCCGGCGCCGGCCAGGGTGGCGAACGACGCCGCGGCGGAGACCGCCTGCTCGTGAAGCTGGCGGGCGAAGTGCCGGCGGTCGTGCACCGAGCGCTCCAGCATCTGGGACAGGAGCCGGCTCCGCTCCTCGGATGCCAGCTCCACCTGCCGGTACAGCCGCCGGGTCTCGCCGATGGCGGCCAGCTGGCGCAGGGCGGCCAGCAGGAACAGCAGGGCCACGACACCGAGCGCGAACGCCACGGCCCACGGGCGCTCCCGGGCCACGAGGGCGGTGGCGCCCAGCAGCGCGGCCAGCCCGGCCAGCGGCACCGCGGTGGCGAGGCGGGCGCCGCGAACCTGGGCCTGCACCGGCAGGCGGCCGAGGCCCGGGCCCATCAGCCGGGGCGAGTACAGCGGCACCAGGAAGTACATGCTCACCGTCAGCGCGTTGACGAAGATGAGCGGCGGCGCCGGAAGGGTGAAGTCCGACACCCCCTGCGCGGTCTGGAGCGCCACGTTCACGGTCCCGGCGATGGACAGGGCCAGGGCGCAGACGCCGAACACGCGGGGACCGGGGCCCAACCGCACTACGAGCACCGCGGTCCAGTAGATCCCGGCCACGGTGAACACCAGCGTGAGCGCGGCCGGGATGGTGAACCACGAGGCGTCGGCCCCCACCACCGCGGGTCCCCACAGCACCACCAGCGGGGCGGTCAGCGCCACCACCGCGGCCACCGCCTCGACCACGTCGACGGTCAGAGCCCGGCGCCCCGACCGGCTGCGGACCAGCATGGCCAGCCCGGTGATCTTGAGGAGCCCGCTCAGCGCGACCAGCGGGAGGCCGAAGGCGTTGGCCCAGTGCCACCCGGTGCGGACCCCGACCAGCATGCCCACGCCGATGATCCACATGACGAGGAGGCCGGCGTGGAGCAGGTGGAACGCGGCCCGGCACTCCCGGGCCCGCCGGGCGGTGTAGAAGCCGACCACCAGGGCGGGCGACGTATAGGTGCCGCAGGCCAGGTAGATGAGGACGAAGATGTAGTCGTTGGGCGAGTCGATGGTGGTCGCAGCCCAGGTCACGAGGGGCACGGTCAAGCACACCCACGCGATGCCGAGGTGCCGGACGTAGGCGAAGACGACGAGCGCGTCCCTCTCCGTCGCCAGCCATCGCGGCCGCCACCGGCGGGGCTCCCCTTCCCTCATGGCTTCCCCCGAACCACTCTTGGACCCAACGTCGGCGCCGCCCTCCGCCGCCGAGTCGATAACAGGCGCACTTATTAGGCCGACAGAATGTTATAGAGCCTTGGCGGTCAGCGCTCGGTGCCTTCGTGACGTCGGAATGAGGGCGCTCAAACGAAACTAGTTGATATTGACGTTATGGTCAATATTGACCAGCGGGCGCCTCGACCACTGGCCGCGGTGGCCGCTAGGTTCTGCGGCGCATGCCGACCGATCCCCCCGGCGACCTCGTCGTGACCGGCCGCGACGGGAGCGACGACCCCGGCACAGGCGACGCCGGCGTCGCCCAGGACACCGTCTTCGCGCACCACATCGACGAGCCGGCGCTCGGGCCCGTGGTCGTGGGCGAGGCCGACATCCGCCGCCGCATCGCCGAGCTCGGCGACCAGATCACGGCCGACTACGAGGGGCGCTCGCCGTTGCTGATCTGCGTGCTCAAGGGCGCGTTCGTGTTCCTGGCCGACCTGGTGCGGGCCGTCCGCCTGCCCCTCGAGGTCGACTTCATGGCCGTGTCGTCCTACGGCGCGTCGACCAAGTCCTCCGGCGTCGTGCGCATCGTCAAGGACCTGGACATCGACCTGCTCGGTCGCCACGTCCTGCTGGTCGAGGACATCGTCGACTCGGGCCTGACCCTCACCTACCTGCGCCGCAACCTCGCCGCCCGCCAGCCGGCCAGCCTCGAGGTGTGCGCGCTGTTCGTTCGCCAGGGCAACCAGAAGACCGAGGAGGAGCTCCGCTACGTGGGCTTCGAGATCCCGCCCGCTTTCGTGCTGGGCTACGGGCTGGACGTCGGCGAGCGGTTCCGCAATCTGCCGTACGTCTGCGAGTTCCGCGGCTCGGCCTGACTTGCGCGTGACGGCGCCGATACCCTGAGCGCCACCGTGAAACGCTTCCCCCGCGCCGCTCTGCTCTATCTCCTCCTCGGGGCCGCCGTGCTCTTCGTGGGCATCCGGTTCTCCACCCGTGGCCCCGACCGCGAGGAGGTCGACCTCTCCGACTACTCGAAGGCCATCGACGACGGCGAGGTCGCCACCGCGGAGATCAAGGACCACGACCACGTCGTCGTGGGCAAGATGACCGACGACACCGAGTACACGGTCGCCTTCCCGGCCGAGTACTCCGACGAGCTCGTCGCCGACCTGCATGCGGCCGACCCGCCGATCGACATCACCACCGACCAGCAGTCCGACTCCATGTGGACGGGCCTGCTCGTGTCGCTGCTGCCCACCGTGCTGCTGGTGGGAGCGTTCCTCCTGGTCATGAACGTCCTGCAGGGCGGGGGCAAGGGCGTCATGCAGTTCGGCAAGTCGCGGGCCAAGCAGGTGGGCAAGGACGAGCCGTCGGTCACCTTCGCCGACGTGGCCGGCTGCGACGAGGCGGTCGAGGAGCTCCAGGAGATCAAGGAGTTCCTCCAGGACCCGGCGCGCTTCCAGGCCATCGGCGCCCGCATCCCCAAGGGCGTGCTGCTGTACGGGCCGCCCGGCACCGGCAAGACCCTGCTGGCGCGGGCCGTGGCCGGCGAGGCGGGCGTGCCCTTCTTCCCCATCTCGGGCTCCGACTTCGTAGAGATGTTCGTCGGCGTGGGCGCCAGCCGGGTGCGCGACCTGTTCGAGAAGGCCAAGCAGGCGGCGCCGGCCATCGTGTTCGTGGACGAGATCGACGCGGTCGGCCGCCACCGCGGCGCGGGCCTGGGCGGCGGGCACGACGAGCGCGAGCAGACGCTGAACCAGCTCCTGGTGGAGATGGACGGGTTCGACGCCCGCACCGGCGTCATCCTCATCGCCGCCACCAACCGGCCCGACATCCTCGATCCCGCACTGCTGCGCCCCGGGCGCTTCGACCGCCAGATCGTGGTCGACCAGCCCGACCTGGAGGGCCGCAAGGCCATCCTCGACGTCCACGCCAAGGGCAAGCCGCTGGCCGCCGACGTGCGCCTCGACGTGCTGGCCCGGCGCACGCCCGGCTTCACCGGCGCCGACCTGGCGAACCTCATGAACGAGGCCGCGCTGCTCACCGCCCGCCGGCGGGGCGCCGACATCACCATGGCCGCCATGGAGGACGCCATCGACCGCGTCCTGGCCGGCCCCGAGCGCAAGACCCGGGTGATGTCCGAGCAGGAGAAGCGGGTCATCGCCTACCACGAGGGCGGCCACACGTTGGTCGGCCACGTGCTCGAGGGCACCGACCCGATCCACAAGGTGTCGATCGTGTCGCGTGGCCGGGCGCTCGGCTGGACCCTGGCGCTGCCCGAGGAGGACAAGTACCTCAAGACACGCTCCGAGCTGGTCGACACCATGACCATGCTGCTGGGCGGGCGCACGTCCGAGGAGATCGTGTTCGGCGAGCCCACCACCGGGGCCAGCGACGACATCGAGCGCTGCAGCGAGATCGCCCGCGCCATGGTGACCACCTACGGCATGAGCGAGCGCCTCGGCCCCCAGCAGCTCGGCACCAAGTCGGGCGAAGTGTTCCTGGGCCGTGACTACGGGCACGAGCCGACGTACTCCGACGAGATCGCCGGCCTGATCGACGACGAGGTGCGCCACCTCATCGACCACGCCCACGACCGCGCCCACTTCATCCTCTCGACCCACCGCGCCACGCTGGACCGGCTGGCCACGGCGCTGATCGAGAAGGAGACGCTCGACGACTCCGACCTGGCCGACGTGTTCGGGCCGCTCGACAAGGGCACCGGCATCGACGTCCCCCTGGACGAGCTGGAACGACCGACCCGGCTCCGCCCCCGGCGCGACACCCACGAGGGCGTGACGGTGGCCGAGGCCAGCGAGCGCCAGGACGTCCGGCCGGCGCGGTCGCCTGCGGCCGAGCCCGCCTGGCGGCGCATGCTCCGGCGCTGGGGCATGAACCCCCGCCCGTCGGGGACCTGAGCAGAGGCCTCCGGCCTTGACCGACGAGTGGCCCGGCCGGGAGTTCCCGCCCATCGAGACACCGATGGACCTGGAGCGCATCGCCAAGGCGATGCGGGAGATCCTCGAGGCGATCGGCGAGGACCCCGAGCGTGACGGCCTGCGCGATACCCCCGAGCGGGTGGCCCGGATGTACGCCGAGATCTGCTCGGGCCTGCACGAGGACGCCGACACCCACCTGGCCGTGACCTTCGAGGCCGGCCACGACGAGATGGTGATGGTGCGGGACATCCCCCTGCAGTCGGTGTGCGAGCACCACATCATCCCGTTCATCGGCAGGGCGCACGTGGCGTACATCCCGGGCCGGGACGGCCGCATCACCGGCCTGTCCAAGCTGGCCCGGCTGGTGGACGCCTACGCCAAGCGCCCCCAGGTCCAGGAGCGGCTGACGGCCCAGGTGGCCGACGAGATCGACCGCACGCTCGACCCGCGCGGCGTGATGGTGGTGATGGAGGCCGAGCACCTGTGCATGACCATGCGGGGCGTGCGCAAGCCGGGCTCGACCACCGTGACCTCGGCCGTGCGGGGCCTGTTCCGCACCAGCGTGGCCACCCGCGAGGAAGCCATGCGCTTCATCGTGGGCAACCGCTGACCCGCCTACGCCGCCGATCCCTCCAGTCACTCACCGTGGGATTATGAGCGCGCAGAGAGGCATCTCCTGTCGCGGTGCGCGGCATAGGATGTCCGACCGTGCAGGTCATGGGCGTGGTCAACGTGACGCCTGACTCCTTCTCCGACGGGGGCCGTTTCCTCGACCACGACGCCGCGCTGGCCCATGCCCGGGCGCTGGTGGCTCAGGGCGCGCACTGGATCGACGTGGGCGGGGAGTCCACCCGGCCCCGGGCCGATCCGGTCCCCGAGGCCGAGGAGCTGCGCCGCGTGCTCCCGGTGGTGGAGGCCCTGGCCGGCGACGGCGTGTCCGTCTCGATCGACACTCGCAAGGCGGCGGTGGCCGAGGCCGCGGTGGCGGCCGGTGCCCGCATGATCAACGACGTCAGCGCCGGCCTGGGGGCGGTGGCCGCCGCCACCGGAGCCGCGTTCGTGGCCATGCACATGCAGGGCGACCCCACGACCATGCAGCAGGACCCCCACTACGACGACGTCGTGGCCGAGGTGCGGGACTACCTCGTGGCCCGGGCCGATGCCGCCCGCGCCGCCGGTGTGGCCGAGGTGTGGATCGATCCCGGCATCGGCTTCGGCAAGGCGCTCGACCACAACCTCGATCTGCTGGCGAACCTCGACGTGCTCGTGGCGACCGGCTATCCGGTCGTGGTGGGCACGAGCCGCAAGGCGATGCTGGGCCAGCTGGCGGCGCGGGCCACCCCCGGCGGGGGCGCGGCGCCGGTGACCGACCGGCTCGAGGGGTCACTGGCGACAGCGGTGTGGGCGCGGCTGCGGGGGGCCGCGATGGTGCGGGTCCACGACGTGGGCGCCACCGTGAAGGCGCTGGGTGCGGTCGAGGTGGCGGCTCCGGCCGCGTAGAGAGATCAAGGAGAGCGAGACGTGGCACCGATGAAGGGCAAGTGGGCCCAGGGCATCACCCCGCGCAACTTCGTATGGGTGCTCAAGGATCGGTTGGCCGTGTGTGAGCGCCCCGGCGGCTACGGCGCCAACCATCGCCGCGTGCGCCGCCAGGAGGAGATCATCTGGATCCGCGAGCAGGGCTTCACTCATGTCATCTCGCTCATCGCCGCCCAGCACAACCTGCACAACTACGACGAGCTGGGCGTCCCCTGGCTGCACCGGCCCCAGGGCCCGGCGGACGATCCCGTGGTGTTCCAGAACCACCTGTACATCGAGCTGCGCCACCTGCTGGGCGGGGGCGAGAAGCTGCTGATGCACCAGGAGGAGGTGGGCGATCGGGTGTGCGGGCTGGTGGCCGGCTACCTGCTGTGGGCCGGCCTCGTGCCCTACGGCCCGCAGGCGATCTCGGTGACCGAGCGGCTCACCGGACGCCAGCTGGGGCCCCTCGGCCGCGAGCTGGTGGCGAACGCCGACGACCTGCGCGCGCCCGCCGAGTGACGGACCGCATCGAGCTCCGCGGCCTGCGCGTGACGGCTCGTGTGGGCGTGCTGCCGCACGAGAAGGAGGCCGACCAGCCCCTGGAGCTGGACCTCGACCTGGTGGTGGACCTCAGCGCCGCCGGAGCCAGCGACGCCCTGGCCGACACCGTCGACTACGGCGCCGTGTGCGACGCGGCGGTGGCGGCGGTGCGGGCCGGGCATGTCGAGCTGCTGGAGCGCCTGGCCGCGAGGGTGGCCGACGCCGTGCTGGCGGCGGACGTCCGCATCGCCGAGGTCGAGCTGGCCGTGCGCAAGCTGCGGCCGCCCGTGCCCCACCATCTCGCGTCGTCCGGCGTGCGGATCGTACGATCGCGATCGTGAACGACGCCCGGCGGGCGTTCCTGGGGCTGGGGTCCAACCTCGGCGACCGGGTCCACTACCTGCGGGACGCCGTGGCCACCCTGCGCGAGGTGGGACCGGCCCGGGTGTCGCCCGTCTACGAGACCGATCCGGTGGGCGGGCCCGACGACCAGGGCCCGTACCTCAACCTGGCCGTGGAGCTGGTCACGGACCGGACGCCCCGGGACCTGTTGGGCGTGTGCCACCGCCTGGAAGCGGCCGCCGGCCGGGTGCGCGACGTGCGTTGGGGCCCGCGCACCCTCGACGTCGACGTGCTGTGGGTGGAGGGCACCACTGTGGACGAGCCCGACCTGGTGGTGCCCCATCCCCGGCTGTGGGAGCGCCGCTTCGTCGTCGCCCCGCTGCACGACCTCGCCCCCGACCTGTTCGACGAAGCCGCGGTCCACGCCGCCGAGGGCTTCGTCGAACCCGTAGGCGAGCTCGACACCCTCAACCCGCTGTGACCGCCCGCCGGGTGCGCATCGTGGGCCCGGGGCGGGCCGGGACGTCCCTGGCGCGGGCGCTGGCCGAGGTGGGGGGGTGGGAGGTGCTGCCGCTGTTGAGCCGGGGCGACGATCCCGCAGCCGCGGCGGAAGGAGTCGATCTCGTCATGGTGGCGACGCCCGACGGCGAGATCGCCTCCGTGGCCCGGCGGATCCGGCCACAGGACAGGACCGTGGTGGCGCACATGTCCGGTTCCGCCGGGCTGGACGTGCTGGCCCCGCATGCGCGGCGGGCGTCCGTGCACCCGCTGATGGCCCTGCCCACGCCCGAGGTCGGAGCCCGGCGGCTGCGGGGTGGCTGGTTCGCGCTGGCGGGTGATCCGTTCGGGCGGGACGTGGTCGAGGCCCTGGGCGGGCGGGCGTTCACGGTCGACGACGCCGACCGGGTGCTGTACCACGCGGCCGCGGTCATCGCCTCCAACCACCTGGTGGCGCTGCTGGGCCAGGTCGAGCGGATCGCTGCGACCGTGGGGGTCCCGTTCGAGGCCTACCTTGACCTCGTGTCCGCCACCGTCGAGAACGTGCGCGAGCTGGGGCCCAGAGCGGCTCTGACCGGCCCCGCGGCCCGGGGGGACGAGGCCACGATCCGCCGCCACCTGCAGGCGCTGCCGGCGGACGAGCGCGACGCCTACCGGGCTCTGGCCGAGGCCGCCCGGCGACTGGCCGCCCGATGATGACCATCACCGGCATCGCGACCCTGCGGCGTGTGCTCGACGACGCCCGGGCCGACGACCAGACTGTCGGCTTCGTGCCCACCATGGGCTACCTCCACGACGGGCACGCCTCGCTCATGCGCGAGGCCCGGGCCGAGACGCATCTGGTGGTGGTGTCGATCTTCGTGAACCCGCTCCAGTTCGGCCCCACCGAGGACCTCGCCGCCTACCCCCGCGACCTGGCCCGCGACACCGCCCTGGCCGAGGCCGAGGGCGTGAACGTGCTCTTCGTGCCCGACGTGGCCGAGATGTACCCCACGCCGGTCCTCACCACCGTGTCGGTGGCGGGCGTGTCCGAGCCGCTGGAGGGCGAGGCCCGGCCCACGCACTTCGCGGGCGTGGCCACCGTGGTGGCCAAGCTGTTCTCGATCGTCGGCCCGTGCCGCGCCTACTTCGGGGCCAAGGACTTCCAGCAGATCGCGGTGGTGCGGCGCATGGTGGCGGACCTGTCGCTGCCGGTCGAGGTCAACGCCTGCCCCACGTTGCGCGAGCTCGACGGCCTGGCCATGTCCTCCCGCAACGTCTACCTGACCCCGGAGGAACGGGAGGCCGCGCCGGTCGTCTACACCGCGCTGCGGGCGGGCGCGGCGGCCATCACCGCGGGCGAGCGGAACCCCGCCGCGGTGCGTGACCTGATGGCCGGGATCATCGAGGCCGAGCCCCTCGCGAGATTGGACTACGCCGCGGTGGTGGACGCAGACTCTTTCCTCGTCCCCGACCCGCTGACCGGGAATCTCCGGCTCCTCGCGGCAGTTAGGTTCGGACGGGCGAGATTGATCGACAACGTGGGGGTGACCGTGTGACGGCACCCACCCAGGGAGGTCCCACCGCCATGCGGCGACGCATGCTCAAGTCGAAGATCCACCGGGCTGTCGTCACCGACGCCAACCTGCACTACGTGGGGTCCGTCACCGTCGACCCCGACCTGCTCGACGCAGCCGACATCCTCGAGCACGAGCAGGTGGCCATCGTCGACATCGACAACGGCGCCCGGCTGGAGACCTACGCCATCGCCGGCGTCCGGGGCTCGGGCGACCTGTGCCTCAACGGCGCCGCCGCCCGGCTGGTCCAGCCCGGTGACCGGGTCATCGTGATCTCCTACGCCGAGTACGACGAGGCCGAGCTGGCCGGCTACCGGCCCCGGATCGTGCACGTCGACACCGCCAACCGCCAGATCGACGAGGTCACCGCCGAGCTGTTGGCGGCCGGACAGGCGGGCCCGGCACCGCACCGCTACGTCGAGGTCCCGGCCCACTGACCGACGTCCCGCTCGACCTGCTGGTCCTCGGGTCCGGCGTGGCCGGGCTGTCGGCCGCCGTGCGGGCGGCGGACCTGCACGGCCTGCGGGTGGGGGTGCTGACCAAGGCCGAGCTCCACCAGGCCACGACCCGCTGGGCCCAGGGCGGGGTGGCCGCGGTGCTGACCGGCGACCCCGACTCGACCGACGTCCACCTGGCCGACACGCTCACCGCTGGTGCCGGGCTCTGCGACGCCGACGCGGTCCGGGTGCTGGTGGACGAGGGGCCGGGGCGGGTCCACGAGCTGATCGCCCTCGGCGCCATCTTCGACCGCGACGCCGCAGGCGAGCTGCTGCTGGCCCGGGAGGGCGGCCACTCGCACGCCCGGGTGGTCCACGCCGGGGGCGCGGCCACCGGCGCCGAGGTGGAACGGGCCCTGGTGGAGGCGGTGCAGCGCACCGCGGCCGCGGTGTACGAGCACTGGTTCGCCCTGGACCTGATCGTGGAGGACGGGCGGTGCGCCGGCGTTGCCGCCCTGACGCCCGCGGGGGGCCGGGCCGAGGTGCGGGCCCGCCACGTGCTGGTCGCCACCGGCGGCGCCGGGCAGGTGTTCGCGGTGACCACGAACCCGGCCGAGTCCACCGGCGACGGCATCGCCATGGCGCTGCGGGCCGGGGTGGCGGTCGCCGACCTGGAGTTCATGCAGTTCCACCCCACGGCGCTGCACCACCCCGCCATGCCCCGGCCGCTCCTGTCCGAGGCCCTGCGCGGCCACGGCGCCCTGCTGCGGGACCTGCACGGCGAACGCTTCGTGGACGAGCTGCTCCCCCGGGACAAGGTCAGCCAGGCGATCATGGCCGTGCTGGCCGACCAGGGCGGCGACCACGTGTGGCTCGACGCCACCGGCCTGGAGCGCTTCGCCGAGCGCTTCCCCACCATCCACGCCGCCCTGGCCGAGGCCGGGCTCGACCCGGCCCGGGACTGGCTGCCGGTGGCGCCCGCCGCCCACTACCTGTGCGGGGGCATCGTGGCCGACCTGGACGGCGCCAGCTCGCTGCCGGGGCTGTGGGTAGCGGGGGAGGCGGCCTGCAACGGCGTCCACGGGGCCAACCGGCTCGCGTCCAACTCGTTGCTCGACGGCATGGTGTTCGGCCCCCGGGTGGTGGAGGCCGTGCGCGACGGCCGGGACGGTCCCCGGCCCACGGGCGCCATGCGCTGCGTGCTCGGCGGTGACGGCGGCGTGCCGGGCCGGGAGGTGACCCTGCCGCCGGTGCCGGCGCCGGACGGCAGGGCGG
>JBKPRS010000266.1:0-7869 GCA_046734695.1 Actinomycetota bacterium
GTGCTGGCCGCCGCGGCGGCGGTGGCGCTAGTGGCCGGCGCCCTGGCCGCCGTCCGGCCGTTCGGCGGCGGTGACGGGCAGGCGGACTTCTCGACCCAGGTCCCGGGACCGGCCGGCCCGCCGCGCCTGCTGGTCACCGCCCCCGGGTGGGAGGTGACCCGGGCCGACGAGCCCGATGCCGACAGCGGTGAGATGAACTTCCAGGGCCCCGAGGGCGGGCTGTCGCTCGAGTGGCGGCAAGGCATGTACGACACGTGGCTCGACGGGCTGACGGACGACGTCGCCGAGAACGAGACCAAGGTGCGGGTCGACGACCTCACGGTGGCCGGACACCAGGCGGCGGTGTTCCGGGTCGGCCACGACGGGCCCGACTACGTGGCTGTGTGGGCCGAAGGGGACTACGGGGTCAAGCTGACCACCCAGTTCTCCGAGCCCGGCTCCTTCGGCGACCTGGCCGCGTCGGTGCGGTCCGTCGACCCGGAGACGTGGTTCGCGGCCATGCCCGCCAACGTCGTCCGGCCCGTTGACCGTGCCGCGGTGGCAGACCAGATGCTGGCGGACATCCCCCTGCCCGCCGGCGTCGACCCGGCCGGGTTCGAGGCGGCCGGCGGGCTGGTGGCCGACCGCTTCCACCTCGGGGGCCGCATCACCCTGGCCGCGGCGTGCGGCTGGGTCGGGCAGTGGGTCGATGCCACCGCCGCGGGCGACACCGTCGCCGCCCAGCAGGCGGTCGACGCCATGAGCACGTCGTTCGAGTGGGACGTCCTCCAGGACATGAGCGCCTCGAGCATGTTCCCGCAGTCGGTCTGGGACTTCGCCACCGCCATCGCCGGGGACGGCACGGTGAGCGGCGGCAGCCCGGTGGCGGACGTCTACGTCGAGGCGCTGGGCTGCCAGGGCTAGCCGCGTGCGGCCCGCGGCCGGATCAGGGCCACGAGCCTCCTGATCCGGCCCGCTGGCGCGTCTGCCCACCGCCCGGCCGCGGCCGGTGTGTCAACCTGAGCGCCTCCTGGCGCGTTGGACGGGCGCATGCGACGAACGACAGGCGACCGGGCCACCTTCGAGGAGCGCTTCGCCGTGCTGGCCGCGCTCGGGTACAAGGTGGCGTACCGGCTGACGGGCGATCGGGCCGAGTCCGAGGACCTGGCGCAGGAGGCACTGGCCCGCGCCTACCTGCGCTGGCGCAAGGTCGCGGCCTACGACGAGGCCTGGGTGGCCCGGGTGACCACCAACCTGGCCATCGGGCGCTGGCGCAAGCACGGGCACGTCGTCGTCAGCGGGTCGGGTGAGCAGGCCTTCGCCGTCCCGGGGGCGGCGGGCGCCGACCCGCTCGACCGCATCGAGCTGGTGCGGGTCCTGCGGTCGCTGCCCCGCCGCCAGCGGGAGGCCGTGGCCCTGCGCTATCTGGCCGACCTGCCCGAGGCCGAGGTGGCCGAGGTCCTCGGCTGCTCGGTCGGGGCCGTCAAGCAACACACCCACCGCGGGCTCGCGGCGTTGCGCCGCGAGGAGGAGGCGATCCATGTTCGAGCATCTTGACGATCCCCGGCCCCCGGCCTTCGGTCACGGCTTCCGGCACAAGGTCGTCCGGCGGGCCCACCGGCGCCGCCGCCGCCAGATCGCGGGCGGGGCGGGCGTGGCCGCGGCCTCGCTGGTGGCGGGGGCGGGCGGGCTCTACGCCCGGGCCGCGCTGCGCCTCACCCACGTCGAGCGCACCGAGGTCGAGGGCACCGCAGCGGTCCCGGCCGGCGAGCCGGTCACGATCCTGCTCCTCGGCTACGACACCCGCGATCGGACCTACGGCGGGCAGCGGACCGACACGCTGATCCTGGCCCGCCTCGACCCCGGGACGGGGGCCGCGTCGCTCCTGTCGCTGCCCCGGGACCTGATGGTGGTGGACCCCGCCACCGGCCTGCCGCAGCGGATCAACGCGCTCGCCGGGCAGGACCTGTCCGCCCTGGTCAGCGTCATCGAGTCGCAGGTGGGCGTGCCCGTCGACCATGTGATGCAGGTCGACTTCACCGGGCTGAGCTCGCTGGTCGACCTCGTGGGCGGGATCCACGTGGGGGTGGGCGCCCCGCTGCGCGACCGGCAGTCCGGCCTCTACCTCGACGCTCCCGGGTGCGTGGCGCTCGACGGGGAGCAGGCGCTCGCCCTGCTCCGCTCCCGCCACCTGGAGGTCCAGCAGGAGAACGGGGACTGGGTCACCGACGCGCGGGCGGACCTGGGGCGCGTGGAGCGCCAGCGGGCGGTGGCGGTCGCCACGCTGTCGGACCTGGAGACCCGGCCCGACCCGTTCACGGCCAACCAGCTCGCCGACTGGGTGGTCGCCAACGTGACCGTGGACGACGCTCTCGGCGTGGGCGAGATCAGTCGCCTGATCGAGGCGGCGCTGTCGCTCGATCCCGGGTCGGTGCAGCAGGCCACGCTGCCGGTCATGTCCTACGAGCCCGATCCGAACCGGGTCGCGATCGACCCAAACGCCGCTCCGGCGGCGATCTCCGCCTTCCTCGACGGCGGGCCGTTCCCCGCCGGACCGCCGATGGACGGGCTGGCGCCCGGAGCCCTACGGGGCGACGTGAACGCCTGCTGAGGCCGGCCACGCGCCGCGCGTGCCAGGGCGTGACCATCACCCGGATCGCGCCCTGGAACGCACTACTTTTCTGCCCATCCGCGTATGACAGACATCGCGCGAACCGTTACATTTCCTCCCACTGGAGCACGCGGATGCGGGCGTAGAGGTTGGGGGCCCGCTGCCGTCTCGTCGCCTTGGGGAACCTCTTGACGTTTGCACGCCATCGCATGCTGGCCGCTGTGGCCCTTCTCGTCGCGTTGCTGGGGACGATGATCGTCGCCACCGGGACGAGCGGCGCGCAGGAGGACCCGGCCGCCGAGAGCGACCAGGTGCGCGATCGCCAGGCCCTGGTGGCCGTGGACGTCGACGTGATGAGCGCCGAAGGCGACACGGTGCTGGCCGCGATCGGCGACCTGGACGACAACGTCGAGGCCCAGAAGCAGATGCTGTCGGCGGCCGACCTGGCCAACACCGCTGCCCAGAACGACCTCACCGCCGCCGAGGCCGCGCTGACCGACACGCAGAACCGGCTGGCCGAGATCAACGGCCAGGCCGACGCCATCGTGGTCGACGCCTTCATCAACCCGCCGACCGACTCCGCCCTCGACGCGCTGACCGCCGAGTCCCTGGAGGACGCGACGGTCAAGCAGGCCATCCTCAACATGCAGGCGGACTCCGACGCCGAGCTGTTGACCCAGTACGAGGTGCTGCTCGAGCAGTTGGAGGCCGAGAAGGCCACCAAGGAGGACGCGGCCGACGCCGCGGCTGCCGCCCAGGACGAGGCCGAGGCGGCCTACGAGGACGTGCAGTCGGCGGTGGGCCAGGAGGCCCAGTTCGCGATCGAGGTCCAGCGCCGGCTCGACCACCGGCTGTCCGAGGCCGACATGCTGGCGGAGACCGACCCTGCGCTGGCCGACCAGATCCGGGCCCGCGAGGCGGAGATCGCCGAGGCGCTCAACAACCTGGACGAAGAGGTCATGGCGGAGAAGGCCCGGGCCCGCGCCGCGGAGCTGGCTGAGCAGGCCGACGCCAACCGCAACATCACGGGCATCAAGCCGGTGCAGGGCGGCGTCGTGACCGTGGACTGCCCGGTCGGCGGAACGATCCAGATCGCCGGCGCCATCGCCCCCCAGGTCGAGCGCCTCCTGGCCGACGCCTACGACGCCGGCATCGGCATGTGCGGCAACGGCTACCGCGATCCGGCCGACCAGATCGCGCTGCGTCGGGCGCATTGCGGCACCAGCAACTACGCCATCTACCAGGCGCCCTCGTCCTCCTGCAGCCCGCCCACCGCCCGGCCGGGCGAGTCGATGCACGAGCAGGGGCTGGCCATCGACTTCACGACGGGCGGGCGCACCATCAGCTCGAGCAGCGCCGCCTACCGCTGGATGAAGGCCAACTCGTCCAACTACGGGCTCTACAACCTGCCCGGCGAGCCCTGGCACTTCTCGGTCAACGGTCAGTGACCACCGCGCGTCCAGCGCGCGATCCGTAGGCCGAACGAGCCGCTGCGAGCGAGCGTCGCACGCGTCCTGACCTGGGAAAACGCACGAAACGTGTTGCGGCTGCATGACAACCAGAGACCGGTTCGTTACCTTTCCGGGCACTTTGGCTTCGTTCAGGTTGCACACGCGGATCATGGTCACCGTCGGCGTCGCCGTCGCGCTGCTGACGCCTGCGACCTCGAACGCCCAGACGGGCCCCAACCCCATCGAGACCGAGCGCCGGCTGGGTGAGGTGCGGGCGCAGCGGGGCCAGGTCGACCTGGACGTCAGCGCCCTCACCGCCCAGGACGCCCAGCTCCAGGCGGCCCTCGACACCCTGGAGGCCAACGTCGCCACCCAGCAGGCCGAGCTGGACGAGGCCGAGCGGGCCGTCGACGAGGCCGACGCCGCGCTGGCCGAGGCCACCACCGCGGTCCAGGATCAGCAGAACCGCATCGACCTGCTAAGCACGGCCACCGATGCCGTGGTGGCCGACTCCTACATGAACCCGCCGGCCAACACCGGCCTGGACGCCTTCCGCCAGGCCGACTCGCTCAGCGACGTAGCCGTCAAGCAGGCGCTCATCGAGATCTCGGCCAACGCCGACGCCGACCTGCTGGACCAGCTCGAACAGGCCCAGGAGGACCTCGAGGTCGACAAGGCGAACAAGGAAGCCGCCAAGGCCGACGCCGACGACCGGCGCGCCGAGGCCGACGCCCAGCTCACAGAGCTGCAGAACGCCCTCGCCCAGCAGCAGGCCTTCGCGGCCGAGGTCGAGCAGCGGCTCAACGACAAGCTGGCCGAGGCCGAGTCGCTGCGGGCGTTCGACGCCGCGCTGGCAGATCAGCTCGTCAGGGAGCAAGCAGCGGTGGCTGCTTGGGTACGCGGCCTGCAGGAGGCCGCTGAACGCCAACGCCAGGCCGACGCCGCCGCAGCCGCGAGGGCCGCGGCAGCCAACCGCCCGGCCCCTTCACCCCGCTCGGGCGGCGGGGGCGGAGGCGGCGGCGGCACGGCCCCGGCTGATCCCGCTCCCGCGGTCATCCTCCCGGCTCCGGGCGGCCTGGCCACCGTGACCTGCCCCTTCGGTGGCTCCATCACGGTGGCCGGGGCCATCGCCGGCAACGTCCAGGGCCTGCTCAACGCGGCCGCCTCGGCCGGGGTGTCGCTGTGCGCCAGCAGCGGCTATCGCAGTCCCGACGCCCAGATCGCCCTGCGGCGACAGAACTGCGGCCCGTCCAACTACGCGATCTACTACGCGCCGCCGTCGGCCTGTAACCCGCCGACGGCCATCCCCGGGTCCTCGATGCACGAGCGGGGCCTGGCAGTCGACTTCAGCTGCAACGGGGGTGGCGCGATCCGGCCCGGCAACGACTGCTGGAACTTCCTGGAGGCGCACGCGGACAACTACGGGCTGTTCAACCTGCCTTCGGAGCCGTGGCACTGGTCCACCAACGGCCGCTGAGGGGCTAGGCGCCCGAGCCCCGGTCCCGCACGACCGCAGGGGAGTGGCGGAAGAACGCCTCGACGTCGCGCTCGTAGCGGTAGGCGCGGGGCCGGCCCACGGTGCTGCGCAGGCGGGCGGCCTCGGCGAAGGCATGGACTGCTCCGGCCGAGCTGTGCTCGTAGCTGAACCCGGCCTGCTTGAGCCGCCGGTTGTCGGCGCCGCGGCCGTAGGTGAGCAGCTCGATGAGCTCCAGGGGCATGTCGACGCCCAGCCGGGTGAGGGCGGAGGCCACGGTCTTGCGCCCGATCGGGGGCAGGGGGGCCAGTCGCTTGCCGCAGATGGCGGCGACCTCGCTCCAGGGCAGCAGGCCGTCGCCGGCGACGTTGAAGATGCCGCCGAGGTCGTGGGCGAGGACGAACATGATGGCCCGCACCACGTCCACCTCGTGCACGAACTGCACCCGGGGGTCGTAGCCGAACACGGCCGGCACCAGGGGCAGGCTCAGGGCCTTGCTGATGGGCGTGACGATGTCCTCGCCCAACACGTTGGAGAACCGCAGCAGGCTCACCGCCACGTGCGGGTTGTCCGCGGCGTAGTCCCGCACGTAGCCCTCGACCTCCAACAGCGAGCGCTCGACCCGCAGGCGGGGGAACGCGGGCCGCCGGGTGTCCTCGCTGAACCACACCGGGTCGGCGTGGGTCGAGCCGTAGACCAGGGTCGAGGACTTCACCACCACGCTGCGCACCCGGCTGTCGGGCTGGCTGGCCGCCGCGAACAGGTTCATCGTCCCGATGACGTTGGTCTCGTGCATCTGGCGGGGCGACACCTGGTTGGAGTCCACCACCAGGAAGCTGTGCACGACGGTGTCCACCTGGGTGGCCTGCACGATGCGGGACAGGATCGAGTAGCTCTCGTCCACCCGCACGTACTCGGTTCGGTCGAGCTGCACGCCCGGCTCGCGGGTGTCGAGGCCGATGATGACGTCGACCTCGGGGTCGGCCTCCAGGGCCTGGGCCACGCGGCCGCCCCAGAACGACCCCAGCCCGGTGACGAGGACGCGCCTGCCCATCAGCCGGTCCACACGCTGTGGCGGCGGCTGAGCATGTCGTAGAGCTCCTCCTGGATGGCGTGGCGGATGTCCTCGGAGGTGTCCATGATCCGGCTGCGGGAGTAGCGGGGCTGGTCCGGCGGCACGTCGAGGTGCACGGGGTCGAGCACCCGGATGCGCATCTTGGCCGGGAACGGGATCAGGGCGCCCAGCGGTCCCAGCACCAGCATGTTGGCCGTGATGGGGGCGTACGGCAGGCCCAGCGCCTTGGCCAGCGTGGGGATCTTGGCCACGATCGGCATGGTCTCCTCGTTGCCGACGATGGCGAGCGGGATGATCGGCACGCCCGCCCGCATGGCGATCTGCACGAACCCGCCCCGGCCGAAGCGGCGCAGCTGGTAGCGCTCGCTGTAGTGCTTGCCCGGGCCCTTCGAGCCCTCGGGGAACACCATGACCAGCTGCTGCTGCTCGCGCAGCAGGCGGTAGGCGTTGTCGGGGTGGGCCTGGACCCCGCCCAGGCGGGACCAGCCCAGGTTGACGAGCGGGATGCGCTTGAACACGTCGTCGGCCAGCCCGTACACGGCCCGGCCCAGGTCGCGCTCGATGCCGTGCATGATCGAGGGGGCATCCGCGGGGATGGCCCCGGCGTGGTTGGCGACCATCAGCGCCCCGCCCTCGCGGGGAAGCTTGTCGAAGCCCTCCCACTCGACGCGGAACCAGTGCTCGTAGAGCGGGTCGTAGAGGCGGGCGAGGATGTCCCGCAGGTGCTGCGACCGCCCCCACTCGTCCACGTCGGACAGGCGCAGGGCATCGGCGCCGATCCCGTCTGCGGCCGTGTCCCCTGGCGCCCGTGGCGCCGTGTCGGGCGCCGTGGCGGCGGCGTCGCCGTCGGGACGGGGCACGGCCACGAGCGTGCGGCGGGGCCGGCGTGCGCCGGGTGACTTCTCGGCCGGCATGGTTCGCATGCTAGGTCCGTTGAGCGGTCAGTTGGGCCGGGTACGTCGCGCGGGCACCCGGTCGGCCCTGTTTCCTGACGGCCGAGCAGTGGTGCCGGCGCTCGGCCGCCAGATCCCCACGCGTGGGCTTGGGGTACGTCCCGTCCGCTCGTCCGTTGACTGTCACAGGGCGCGGGGAAGATGGGATCGATGGAGCCGACGTCCCTGCGCTTCGCCCGCCTCGCCCGCTCGCTGGGCGAGGCCGCCCGCGCCCAGGGCCTGCGCGCCCCCTCATTCCGCAGCCCGCCCCGCCTGCCGGGCGTGACCCGCTCGATCGTGCGCCGCGGCCCCGGCGTGACGGTGGCCGTGGCCCTCCGCGACCGGCC
>JBKPRS010000267.1:0-10278 GCA_046734695.1 Actinomycetota bacterium
GCAGCTCGACGCGCCCATCGGCCGCGTCGGGGCGCAGGAATGCCACGTGGCCTATGCGCCTGAGCTGGAGCAGGTCATCCTGCCCCAGCCGGACGGCATCGCCGAGGCCGCGCGTCGCGTACTCTCGGCGTAGGGGAACGCAGGGGATCAGACCGTCAGGTCGTCACGCTCCACCAGCAGGCCGAGCAACCCGGCCATGACGACCACCACTGCGATCGCCACCAATCCCATGAGAAGGATCTCGTTCATCGTCACCCGCCACCTTGGTTCAGGCCCGCCATGGGCTCCGCATTGCCTTCGCCGCCGGGGAGGGCAGGCGAAAGTTCCCGCATCATGCCCCAGGTCCCCCAGTGGTGTGTGCGACATTTCGATGACGATCCGCGGCATGTGTCCGAGGTCATGTGGGTAACGTTCGCGCCGTGCCGGGGAATCGCCGTCCGTCGCCCGGGCTGCTCCTGCTCGCGCTCGTGCTGGTCTGCGCCGTGCCGCTCGGCGTCGCGGCGGCCACCGGCCTGACGAACGACCCGGCGAAGCAGGATCAGGTCGAGACCGCCGGCGAGAGCCCGCAGCCGGCATCGGCGACCAGGGCGGACGGCGGCAGGTCCAGAGCTGGGCACGGTCACGCGGACATGAACCTGACGACGCCGCCGCCCACGGGGATCGCCGACATCCCGCCCGCGGGCCGGGCGCCCGGCACCACCAGCCCCGCCACGCCCGACACCGAGGTCGCCACCACGACGACCACGACCACCACCGCGCCGGCGCCCGCCCCGCCGGCGCCGCCTCAGGTGCCCCCGGCTGAACAGGTCCTGGCGCTGGTCAACGACGCCCGCGCCCACGCGGCCACGCCGTGCGGGCCGATCCAGCTCGACCCCCGCCTCACCGCCGCCGCTCAGGCCCACAGCGACGACATGGCGAACCGGAACTTCTTCGACCACACCAATCCCGATGGCGTGACGTTCAGCCAGCGCATCCTGGCCACCGGCATTGTCACCCGGGCGACGGCCGAGAACATCGCCAGGGGCCAACGCTCGGCCGACCAGGTGATGGCGGACTGGATGGGATCCGACGGCCACCGCGAGAACATCGTGAACTGCGCTTTCAACTTCATCGGCGTCGGCGTGAACCGGAACGCCTGGACCTGGACCCAGGACTTCGCGGCCTGACCGGGCGCGCTCAGGGCATCGGGACGGGGCGGCGCTGCTCGTCCAGCACGAACACGGTCTGGGTCGAGCGGACGTGGGTGGCCCCGTGCAGGTGGTCGAGCACCACGTCCCGCAGCGCCTCGATCGACGGCACCCGCACCAGGGCCACCATGTCGAACCCGCCGCTGGTGAAGGCCAGGTACTCGACCCCGGGCAGGTGGAGCAGCTCGTCGCGGGCGGACCGCCACTCGTTCTGCTCCACGTTCACCAGGATGAGCGCGGCGACGCCGAGGCCGGCCCGGGCGGGGTCGACAATGGCCGTGAAGCCGGTGATCACGCCATCGGCCCTCAACCGGTCGAGCCGGGCGTACGCTGTGGCCCGGGACACGCCGACCCGGTGCGCCAGCTCGTTGACCGAGAGCCGGCCATCTTCCATCAGCGCGGCGACGATGCCGCGGTCGACGTCATCGAGCTCGCGGTGTTCAGGCACTGTGCAGTCGATCAGACATAGCGCGGACCCCCTGCTTCGCTCCCGCCAATTTGTCTAGATACTAGCGGACGCGAGTCCGATATGTCTGGCATTTTCTTACTGCTTTGAACACCCTGGCGGGCGGGTAGACGATGGGCGTCATGGCGCGCGCCCAGACCGATCGAGTGGCGGCGTTCGAGCTGCCGGAGGACCACCCCGGATTCACCGATCCCGCCTACCGGGCGCGGCGCGCGGTGATCGCCGAGGTGGGCCGGGCCCACCACCGCGGCGACCCCATCGCCGACGTCGAGTACACGCCGGAAGAGGACGAGGTGTGGCGGGTCGTGTCCCACGAGCTTCGCCGCAAGCACGAGCGCTACGCCTGCCGGGCCTACCGCGAGGGCGCCCGGGCCGTGACCCTGCCCACCGAGCGGGTGCCCCAGCTGCGGGAGGTGGACGAGCGGGTCCACGGGCTCACCGGCTTCCACATCGAGCCCGTCCCCGGCCTCGTCCCCACCCGGCAGTTCTACGGCGCCCTGGCCGAGCGGACGTTCCTGTCGACGCAGTACATCCGCCACCACTCGGTGCCCTTCTACACGCCCGAGCCGGACATCGTGCACGAGATCATCGGGCACGCCAACATGCTCGGGAACCCGGTGTTCGCCGACCTCTACGAGCTGGCCGGCCAGGCGTCGCTGCGGGCGGCGGACCGCGACGAGGCCCTGGAGCGGTTCTCCCGGGTGTTCTGGTTCACGCTGGAGTTCGGCGTGGTGTGGGAGGACGGCGAGCTGCGGGCCTACGGCGCGGGGCTGCTGTCGTCCTACGGCGAGATCGAGGAGTTCCGCTCCGCCGAGATCCGCCCCTGGGACCTGGAGCAGATGGGGACGCTCGACTACGACATCACCCGCTACCAACCCGTCCTGTTCGCCGCGGCGTCGTTCGACCAGATGGTGACCGACCTCGGCGAGTACTTCGCCGCCTACGGGTAGGCCGGGGGCGGCCGGGGTTGGCCCCGGTGGACCCGGGGAACACTTCGTGGGTCATGGGATCTCACTACGAGGCGGGGTCGGAGCCGTCCGACGCCGACATCCGCAAGGCGCTCGAAGAGGTCATCTCGGTGATGCGGGAGGCGGGGATCGCCTTCCTGCTCATCGGGGGGATGAGCGCGGCGACGTTCGCCCGGCCCCGCATGACCGACGACATCGACGTGTTCGTGCGCCCGGATGCGGCCTCGCACGTCCTCGAGGCGCTGGCGGCCGCCGGGTTCGACACCACGGTCGAGGACCCGTCCTGGCTGTACAAGGCCTGGAAGTACGGCGTGTTGGTGGACGTGATCTTCCGCTCCAGCGGCGACCTCTACCTCGACGACGCGATGCTGGCCCGGGGCAGCGAGCGGGAGTACCTGGGCGTGACCGCGCCGCTGGTGTCGCCCGAGGACCTGGTGGTCATCAAGGCACTGGCCGCGGCCGAGCACAGCCCGCGGCACTGGTACGACGCGCTGGCGGTCATCGGCCGCACCGAGCTCGACTGGGCCTACCTGCTGAGCCGGGCCCGCCTGGCCGGGCCCCGGCGCCTGCTGAGCCTGCTGCTGTACGCCGAGTCGACGGACCTGGCCGTGCCTGCCGAGATCATCGAGGAGCTGTTCGGGGTGGTCCACCCGCGGCCCGCGCTGGGTGGGAGCCTGACCTCGTGAGCGAGCGCGCCCCGCTGCCGCCCGACTATCTGATCGGCCACATCCAGGACGCCCTGGCCGCTGACGACCGGTCCCGGGAGCTCGGGGTGGACGTGGCCGTGGCCGGTCCCGACCAGCGGGTGGTGTTGACCGGCACGGTGTCCACCGACGGGCAGCGCCAGGCCATCGGCGAGGTCGTGGCCGAGGTCGCGCCCGGCTACGACGTGGTCAACGAGCTGGCCGTGGTGTCGACCGACGAGGGCGGGGCGGTGGAGGAGCTGGCGTGACCCGCATCGCCGCAGTGGGCGACATCCACGTGGGCCTGGACTCGGTGGGCTACGTCGCCCACGGGCTGGAGCACGTCAACGAGCGCGCCGACGTGCTGCTCCTGGCCGGCGATCTCACGCGTTGCGGCACGGCGGCGGAGGCGGCGCTGGTGGTCGACGAGCTGGCGGCGGTGACCATCCCGGTGGTGGCCGTGCTGGGCAACCACGACTTCCACGCGGACGAGGCGGGCGAGGTCGTCCGGCTGCTCGAACGCGGCGGGGTCACGGTCCTCGACGGGACGTCGACGACCGTCGAGGTGGGTGGTGCGGTGGTGGGCATCGCCGGCACCAAGGGCTTCGGCGGCGGGTTCGCGGGTGCGTGCGCCAGCTACTTCGGGGAGCGGGCCATGAAGGCGTTCATCGCCGAGACCCGGGCCGAGGCCGCCCGGCTGCACGACGCGCTCGTGGGCGTGTCGACCAAGGCCGACCGGGTGGTGGCGCTGCTGCACTACTCGCCGGTGGAGGCGACCCTGCGGGGCGAGCGGCTGGAGATCTACCCGTTCCTCGGCAGCCACCTGCTGGCCGAGGCCATCGACACGGCCGGCGCCGATCTGGTCGTCCACGGCCACGCCCACAAGGGCAGCGAGCGGGGCGTGACCCCGGGCGGCATCCGGGTCCGCAACGTGGCCCAGCAGGTCATCGGCCACGCCTACCGGGTGTTCGACCTGCGTGACCCGGCCGCTGAGGACCGCTCGGTGGCGTAGCCTCCGGGCGGCGGGCCTGTCCCGGTTGCACCATGCGCTTCGTCTTCGCCCCACCGGCCCCGGAGAGCGCGGGGCTGCTGACACTGCCGTGGACCACGCCCCTGGAGGACTGGAGTGACCCGCGGCTGGTGACGCCGCGCAACGCCGGGCTGCACCGCCACGTCGTGCGGTTCGTGTCCGAGGGCGGGACCCTGTGGGTGGTCAAGCAGCTGCCGGAGCACCTGGCCCGGCGGGAGTACCGGCTGCTGCGGCGGCTCGCCGACCTCGGCATCCCCGCGGTGGAGGTGCTGGGCATCGCCGTCGCCCGGGGCCCGGACATGGAGGCCGCGCTCGTCACCCGGTACCTGGAGTTCTCGACCACCTACCGGGCGCTGTTCAGCCAGCCGCGCGGGCTGCATCCCCGCGCCCGGCTGATCGATGCGCTGGTCGAGCTGCTGGTGCGGCTGCACCTGTGCGGGTTCTTCTGGGGGGACTGCTCGCTGTCCAACACGCTGTTCCGCCTGGATGCCGGGGCGCTGGCCGCCTACATCGTCGACGTCGAGACGTCCGAGCTGCACCCTTCGCTCAGCGACGGGCAGCGGGAGATGGACCTGGAGGTGGCCGGCGAGAAGATCGCGGGCGAGCTGCTCGACCTGGAGGCCGGCGGCCTGCTGGCGACCGACGTCGACCCGCTGGCCGTGCCCGCCGACCTCACGGCTCGCTACCACGCGCTGTGGGACGAGCTGACGGGCGAGTGGGACGTGGCCCCGGGTGAGGAGCGCACGCGGGTGGCGGAGCGGATGGTCCGGCTCAACGAGCTGGGCTTCGACGTGGACGAGGTCGAGCTGGTGGCGGACTCGCCCGGCGGCGGCGCCCGGCTGCGGGTCACGACCCGCGTGCGGGAGCCCGGCCACCACCGCGCCCTCCTGCACCGGCGCACCGGCCTGGTGGCCCAGGAGAACCAGGCCCGCCGCCTGCTCAACGACCTGGCCTCGTTCCGGGCGTGGATGGAGTCGACGGCCGGCTCGCCGGTCCCCGAGGTAGTGGCGGCCAACCGCTGGCTGGCCGAGGTGTTCGATCCCGTGGTCCACGCCATCCCGCCGGACCTGGCGGGCAAGCTCGATCCGGTGGAGGTGTTCCACGAGGTCCTGGAGCACCGCTGGCTCCTGTCCGAACGGGCCGGCCGCGACGTCGGCACGGCCGAAGCCGCGGCGTCCTACCTGTCCGACGTCCTCCCCGAGGTCCCCGACGACCTGACCTCCGGCCGCGGGCTACTGATCGAGGGCGCGGGCGAGGAGGGTGCAGGGGTGGACGACGTCGACGCCCGCGGCGGCGAGGTGTAGCGCGCAGCCGGGGTTGGCGGAGGCGACGACCGGGTTGCCGGCCCGGGCGATGGCCGCCAGCTTGCGATCGCGGATGGCCGTCGCCAGGGCCGGCTGGACCGCGGCGTAGGCGCCGCCCGCGCCGCAGCACAGGCCGTCGTCGTCCAGCTCGGCGATGGTGGCGATGGGGGACAGGACGGTGCGGACCGCGGCGTGGGCGCGCTGGACGTGGCGCAGGTGGCACGGGTCCTGGATGGCCACCACCGGCCGTTGCGCCGCGGGGATTGCGACGTCGGGCATGTGGTCGGCCAGCCACTCGTGGATGTCCCGGACCCGGGCGCTGAACGCCTCGGCCTCGGGCGTGCCCAGGAGATGGCCGTAGTCCTTGAGCATCGCGCCACAGCCCGCCGAGTCCACCAGGATCGGGACGCCGCCCGGCAGGGCCGCCATCGTCCGGCGGGCCGCGGCGCGGGCGTCCGTGCCCATCCCGGCGTGGAGGGCCAGGGCGCCGCAGCAGGCGGCACCGGAGGGCGGGAAGGCGACGCTCGTCCCGGTCGCCTCGACCACCCGCTGGACGTCGGCGTGGACGTCCCGCTGCCAGGCGTCCATGACGCAGCCGGTGAACAGCCAGACGTCGGCGCCCGACGCCGTGAGCCGGGGCCGGCGCAGCGGCAGCCGGACGGGGAGGCCCAGGCGGCGGGACACGCGGGCGGGCAGCAGGCGCAGGCGCTGGGCGACGGCGAGCAGCGACGAGCCGGCCAGGATCAGGCGGTGCCAGCGCAGCGTCCGTACCGCCAGGCGCAGGGCCCACGGGGGGCGGCGGCGGAGCTCGCCCTCGACCAGCGTCTCGCGGGCCGGCTCGATGAGGTGGCCGAACGGGACGCCGGACGGGCACGCCGTCTCGCAGCCGCGGCACTGCACGCAGGTCTCCAGCGAGCGGGCGAACGAGGCGTCGGGGGCGGCGCCGTCCCACTGGACCTGGCGCATGACGGCGACCCGGCCCCGGGGCGACAGCGCCTCCTCGCCCGTGACCCGGTAGGTCGGGCAGTGGGGCAGGCACAGGCCGCAGGCCACGCAGGTGGCCAGCTCGTCGTCCTGGATCCCGAGGTCCATCAGGCCGCTCCCGCCCGCGGGTCCCGGCCCGGGGCCAGGCGGCCCGTCGGGTCGAACAGCGCCTTGATCCGGGCGTGCAGGGCGGCCACGGGCGGGTCCACCTCACGGGTGAGGGCGGGGACGTCCCGGTGGACCACGCCCACGCCCACCTCGGCCACGAACGGCCCGTGCCCGTCGCCCGGCAGCCCGGCCAGCGCCGAGGGCCGCAGGGACCAGCGGTGCGGCGGCAGGTCCGGTCCCGCCACCACCGGCGCCAGGCCGTCGTACACCCGGGTCTGGGCCTCGACGTCGTCGGGGTGGCCCTCCAGCAGCACCCACGTGGTCGTCCCGTCCCACAGCAGCGACGAAGGCCGGTACAGCGAGGGGAGCAGGGCGAACGGGTCGGCCTCGCCCGCCAGCCAGCGCGAGACCGGGGGGAGCGGCCGGGTGCGCAGCACAACCTCGGCCAGCAGGCCCAGGGTGCCCAGCGAGCCCACCAGCAGGCGGCACAGGTCGAACCCCGACACGTTCTTGACCGTGGGCCCGCCCGCCTTGACCACCGTGCCGTCGGCCGACACGTAGCGGACCTCCAGCACCGTGTCCCGCACCGGGCCCCAGCCCAGCCGGCGGCGCCCGCTGTGGCCCACCGCCAGGACCCCACCCACGGTGGCGCCCGGCCAGTCCGGCAGGGCCACCGCCTGGCCCACCTCGGCCAGCGCCGCGTCGAGGTCGGACACCAGGGTGCCCGCCCCGGCCCGAACGGTCATGTCCGCCGCCTCGAGCGCCATCACGCCGGACGGCGCGCTCACCGGGCGGGCCGCGGCGAGGGCGTCGGGGTCCACCGTGCCCACGTCCCACTGGGTGCGGCCGCCGACGGCCACCACCGGTCCCGCCTCGGCCGGGCCGACCTCGCCGGCGAACCGAGCGGTGGTCACACCCACACGCCCTCGGGGACAGCCTGGAGGTCGCCGCAGCGAGAGCCGGCGGGGAGGACCTTGGTGGGGTTGGCCACGTTGTCGGGGTCGAAAGCCTCTCGCAGGCGGGCCTGGGCGTCGAGGTCGTCCGGTCCGAAGAGCAGCGGCATGAGGTCCCGCTTCTCCAGCCCGATGCCGTGCTCGCCCGACAGCACCCCACCCGCCTCGATCGAGACCCGGACGATCTCCTCGCCTGCCGCGTGGACCCGGTCCATGACCCCGGGCTGGCGGGCGTCGAACAGGAGCAGCGGGTGCAGGTTGCCGTCACCCGCGTGGAAGACGTTCATGACCCCGAGGTCGTGACGCTCAGCGATGACGTACACCTGGGCCAGGACCTCGACCAGCTTGGTGCGGGGGACCACTGTGTCGTGCAGGTAGTAGTTGGGCGCGACCCGGGCCACCGCCCCGAACGCCGACTTGCGGCCCTTCCACAGCAGCGCCCGCTCGGCGTCGTCGGCCGCCACCCGCACGGTGCGCGCCCCGTGGGCCCGGCCGATCTCGCCCACCCGCTCGACGGCGGCGGCGACGCCCGCGGGCAGGCCGTCCAGCTCCACGAGCAGCACGGCGGCGGCGTCGGTGGGGTAGCCGGCGTGGGCGAACGCCTCGGCCGCCTCGGTGATGCGCTGGTCCATCATCTCCAGCGCCGCGGGCAGCAGGCCGCCGGCGATGATGCCGCTCACCGTCTCGGCCGCGTCGGCCACGGTGGTGAAGTCGAGCAGCAGCGTGGCGACGGCGGGCGGGTTCGGCGTGAGCCGCACGGCGATGCGGGTGGCGATGCCGAGCGTGCCCTCGCTGCCCACGAACACGCCGCGCAGGTCGAGGCCGGCCGGCTCGGCGTCCAGGCCGCCCAGGACGGTGGTCGTGCCGTCGGGCAGCACCACCTCGACGGCCAGGACGTGGGCGCTGGTCACCCCGTAGGCGAGGCAGTGGGGGCCGCCCGAGTTGTTGGCGACGTTGCCGCCGATGGTGCAGGCCTGCTGGCTGGACGGGTCCGGCGCGAAGTGCAGCCCGTGGGGCGCCAGGGCCCGGGTCAGGTCCAGGTTGATCACCCCCGGCTGGACCCAGGCCACCCGCTCGACGGGGTCGACCTCCAGGATGCGGTCCATCTTGGTGGTGACGATGACGACGGGACCGCCCACGGGGACCGCCCCGCCGGCCAGTCCGGTCCCCGAGCCCCGGGCCACGAACGGCCGGCCGTGGCGCCGGGCGATCCGCACCGCGGCGGCGACCTCGTCCCCGTCGAGCGGGAAGCACGCCACCGCGGCCTCGCCCGCCAGCACCGAGGCGTCGCGCCCGTAGAGCCCCAGCTCGACCGCCCCGGTCCGCACCCGGTCGGGCGACAGGGCGGCGACCAGGTCGGCGACCAGGTCGGCGGTGAGCGCATCGGTCACGCTTTGCAGTCTGCCCCGGGGAATAATCGTTCGCCCCCCGGCGAGGCCGGGAGCTATCCCGGTGGGCATGGCGGCGACTGCCACCGAGACGCGTGTAACCGAGGTCACGGGTCCCGGCTCTCCCGATTTCGACGCGCTCGTGGGCGTCTGGCAGGCCGAGGATGCCGAGCGCGACCCCGGCGATCCCGTCACGCCCTCGTCCGAGATCGCGGTCGAGCTGTTCGAGACCCCACCCGACCTGTTCCACCGGTCCTGGCTGGCGACCCAGGACGGTGAACCGGTCGGCGCGGCCTGGATCGAGCAGGAGCGTGACGGCACCAACGAGGCGACGCTCGAGCTGTTCGTCATGACCCTGCCCGCGCATCGTCGCCGGGGCGTCGGCCGGGCGCTCGCCCGGGTGGCCCTCGACGCGCTGATCCAGGCGGGCGGCACGTCGGTGCTGGGTGCGGCCCGCGACGAGACGGGCGCCGCGTTCTGCCGGGCATTGGGCCTGTCCCACCGCCAGGACGAGCGCTGCAGCCGCCTGCTCGTCGCCGACCTCGACGACGCCCAGCAGCAGGCGTGGCTGGACGAGGGGCCCTCCCACGCCGCCGGCTACCGGCTGGAGGGCTGGGTCGGCGTGTGCCCGGACGAGTGGGCCGAGCCGCTGGCCCGGGCGCTCGACGCCATGGTCGACGCCCCGCTCGACGACATCGACTGGGAGACCCAGCCGCTCACGGTCGAGCGACTGCTCCAGCGGGAGCGCTTCTGGACCGCCAAGGGCGGCGACATCGTCACCACCCTGGCCCTGGCCCCCGACGGCGAGCCCGCCGGCGCCAGCCAGATCGTCGTGATGCGCGACCGGCCCCAGGTGGCCGAGCAGGGCGACACCGGCGTCGTCGCCGCCCACCGCGGCCACCGCCTCGGCCGCTGGCTCAAGGCGTCCAACCTCCGCCGCGCCCGCGACCACGCCCCAGCCATTGAGGCGGTCCAGACCTACAACGCCGAGTCCAACCCCCACATGCTGGCCATCAACGTGGAGATGGGCTTCCGCCCCTACATCGCCTACGCGGTGTACCAGGGACCGGCCGACACCGCCCGCGCCTCAGTGTGAGGTGACGATCCGGTAGGTGGGGTTGAGGATGGCCAGGCGGTTCTGGTGGACGCCGGCGGTGCCGGTGACCTCGACCCGGGTGCCGACCTTCAGGCCCGCCACGTCGCGCCG
>JBKPRS010000268.1:0-13445 GCA_046734695.1 Actinomycetota bacterium
CCTTGCAGCCGGACTGGTCGAGCACGTAGGCCAGCTCGAAGGGCCGGTAGGCGGGGTTGACGTTGACCAGGATCACGCCGATCTCGGCGGTGGCGTACTGCAGCAGCGTCCATTCGGCGTAGTTGGGGCTCCACAGCCCCATCCGGTCGCCGGCCTCCAGGCCCAGGCTCAGCAGCCCGCGGGCCAGCGTCTCGACCCTTTCGGCCAGCTCCCGGTAGGTCCAGCGGATCGACTGGTGCACCGACACGAGCGCCTCGCGGTCGCCGTGGGCGGCCACGGTGCGGGCCAGGTTGGCGCCGATCGTGTCGTCCAGGATGGGGACGTCGACCGGTCCGGCGTCGATCGCGAGCATGGGCACCACCTCCTGCTGCGTCTGCTGAACGCGATCTTGCCATGAGCGGCCCGTCGCTCATCCGCCTTGGGGGATGCCGCCCCCCTCGGGGTGGCACGAGACTGGGTCGGTGAACCTGCGCTTCGGGTCGATCGCGCACCCACTCGTGTACGAGGTGAACACCTGGGCGTGGCTGGCGGGCGTCGGCGCCGCCGCAGGCCGACCCGTGAACCTGGGCTCGGTCCCCGATGCCGTGTGGGACGACCTGGCCGGGCTGGGGATCGACGCGGTGTGGCTCATGGGCGTGTGGCAGCGCAGCCCGACGGGGATCGCCATCGCCCTCGCCACCCCTGACCTGGTGGCCTCCTTCCGCGCCGCGCTGCCCGACTACACGGAGGCGGACGTGGTGGGCTCGCCCTACTGCATCCGGCGCTACGTGGTGGACGACCACCTCGGCGGGCCCGCGGGCCTGGCCGCGGCCCGGGAGGCGCTTGCCGCCCGGGGCGTCGGACTGGTGCTCGACTTCGTGCCCAACCACGTGGCGCCCGACCATCCCTGGGCCCGGCAGCGTCCCGAGCTGTTCGTGGCGGGCAGCGCCGGCGACCTCCGCGCCGATCCCGCCTCGTTCGTGGAGGTCGGCGGGCGGGTGCTGGCCCGGGGCCGTGATCCCTACTTCCCCGCCTGGCCCGACGTCGTGCAGCTCAACGCGTTCGCGCCCGCGTTGCGCCAGGCCGCGGTGGACACCCTCGGGGCCATCGCCGCGCAGTGCGACGGCGTGCGCTGCGACATGGCGATGCTGATGATGAACGACGTGTTCGCCAAGACCTGGAGCGACCGGGCCGGGCCCCGGCCGGCGCTCGACTACTGGGACGAGGTGATCGCCGCGGTGCACCGGTCCCGCCCCGGCTTCACGTTCGTCGCCGAGGCCTACTGGGACCTGGAGTGGGACCTGATGCAGCAGGGCTTCGACTATTGCTACGACAAGCGGCTCTACGACCGGTTGGTGGCGGGGGACGCCGATCCGGTCCGCCTCCACCTCACCGCCGAGGCCGGCTACCAGCGCCGCCTGCTGCGGTTCGTGGAGAACCACGACGAGCCCCGGGCCGCGGCGACGTTCCCGCCCGACCGGCTGCGGGCCGCCATGGTGGCCACGCTGACCCAGACCGGCGCCCGCCTGGTCCACGACGGCCAGCTCACCGGGGCCCGGGTCCACCTACCGGTGTTCCTGGGCCGCGCCCCGGCCGAGGTGCCCGACGACGACCTGGCCGCGTTCGGGCGCCGGCTGCTGGCGGTGGTGGGCGACCCGACGCTCGGGGACGGGGACTGGCGGCTGTGCGAGGTGTCAGGCTGGCCCGGGAACGACGGTTACCGGGACCTGGTGGCCTGGTCGTGGGACGGGGAGACGGGGCGCCGGCTCGTGGTGGTCAACCTGGGCCCGGAGCGTGCCGCCGGAGCGGTCCGCACCGCTTGGGACGACCTGCGAGGCCGCGACTGCCGGCTGGTCGACCCGACCCAGGGCGTCACGTTCGACCGGCGGGGGGACGACCTGGTCGACGGCCTGTACGTCGAGCTGGCCCCCGGCGGGTGGCATCTGCTCGTGGTAGAGGAAGCCGGATGACGACCGCCGAGCACGCCCGCCTGGCCGAGGCCACCGGCCGGGCTGAGGATGACCTGTTCACCGCCAACCCCTGGTACGAGTGGGGGCCGTACCTGTCCGAGCGGGCCTGGGGCACGGTGCGCGAGGACTACAGCGACGACGGCAACGCGTGGAACTACTTCCCCCACGAGCACGCCCGCTCCCGCGCCTACCGCTGGAACGAGGACGGCATGGCGGGCATCTCCGACATCCGCCACCAGCTGTGCCTGGCGCTGGCCCTGTGGAACGGCGCCGACCCGATCCTGAAGGAGCGGATGTTCGGCCTCACCGGGCCCCAGGGCAACCACGCCGAGGACGTCAAGGAGTACTGGTGGTACCTGGACGGCCTGCCCAGCCACGCCCTGCTGCGCTGGCGCTACCACTATCCCCAGGCCGCCTACCCCTACCAGCGGCTGGTGGAGGAGAACGCCCGGCGCGGCCGGGACGAGCCCGAGTTCGAGCTGCTCGACACCGGCGCGTTCGACGAGGACCGCTACTTCGTGGTGGAGGTCACCTACGCCAAGGCATCACCCACCGATGTGCTCATGCGGGTCACGGTCGAGAACATGGGGCCCGATCCCGCGCCGCTGCACGTGCTGCCCACGCTGTGGTTCCGCAACACCTGGGCCTGGACCGGCGACGACCGCATCCCGTCGCTGTCCCTCGACGGTGACGCGGTGGTGGTCGACCACCCCGGCCTGGGCGGCTACCGGTTGGAGGCTGCGCCCGGGCCCGGTGGGGTCCCGCCCACGGCCCTGTTCTGCGACAACGAGACCAACACGATGCGGCTCTACGGCGCGGAGCCGGTCAGCGACTGGCCCAAGGACGGGATCAACGACCACGTGGTCGAGGGCACCCCCACGGTCAACCCGGCGGAGACCGGGACCAAGGCCGCCTGGTGGTACCGCCTCGACGTGCCGGGCCGGGGCCGGGCCGAGCTGCGCCTGCGGCTCCACCGGCCCGCTCCGGCCGCGCCCGCAGGCGGCTGGGCGGGAGCGGACTTCGACGAGACCGTGTCCCGCCGGACCGCGGAGGCCGACGAGTTCTACGCCTCGCTGCCCGCCGCGCCGCTCGATCCCGAGGCGGCCCGGGTGCTGCGCCAGGCGTCGGCCGGGCTGGTGTGGAGCAAGCAGATGTACCCGTACCAGGTGAAGCGCTGGCTGGAGGGCGATCCGGCCCTGCCGCCGCCCCCGCCCGGCCACGTCACCGGGCGCAACGCGAGCTGGTGGCACCTGGACTCGTTCGACGTGCTCGCCATGCCCGACCCCTGGGAGTACCCGTGGTTCGCGGCCTGGGACCTCGCCTTCCACGCGGTCGCGTGGGCCCACCTCGATCCCGCCTTCGCCAAGTACCAGGTCCTGGTGCTGCTGCGGGAGTGGTTCCTGCACCCCAACGGGGCGCTGCCGTCCTACGAGTGGAGCTTCGACGACGTCAACCCGCCGGTGCACGCCCTGGCCGCCATCCGGGTGTTCATGGTCGACGGCGCCCGCGACACCCGGTTCCTGGAGCGGGTGTTCCAGAAGCTGCTGCTCAACTTCACCTGGTGGCTCAACCGTCAGGACGCCGACGGCAACAACCTGTTCGGTGGGGGGTTCCTGGGCCTCGACAACATCAGCCCGCTCGACCGCTCCCACCTCGGCCCCGGCATGCGCCTCGACCAGGCCGACGGCACCGCCTGGATGGCCTACTACTCGCTGGCCATGCTCATCCTGGCCGTGCGCCTCGCCCAGGACGACGACGTGTACGACGACATGGTCGTCAAGTTCCTGGAGCAGTTCGTCCTGATCGCCGACGCCCTGGACGCGTCCGGCCTCTACGACCCGGCCGACGGCTTCTTCTACGACCGGCTCGTCATCGGCGACGTGGCCACGCCGCTGCGGGTCCAGACGTTGGTGGGCGCCATCCCGATCCTGCCGGTGGCCCAGCTCCCGCTGCGGCACACCGACCGGGTGCAGCGCCTGTCCAAGCGCTTCGCCCGGCGCTGGGAGGACGAGGACCGCCCGCCCGACCGCCTCACCGCCCGCTTGCGCACGGTGGGCGCGGAGCAGCGGCTGCTGGTGTCGCTGGTGTCGCCCGAGCAGCTCACCACCACGCTGGCCAGCTTCTTCGCCGAGGATGCCTTCCTGTCGCCCCACGGCCTGCGCTCGGTGTCCAAGCGTCACTCGCAGCCCTACGAGGTCCCCGGGGTTCCGGGGGCGGCGATCGAGTACGAGCCGGCCGAGTCCCGCACGAACATGTACGGCGGCAACTCCAACTGGCGGGGGCCGGTCTGGTTCCCGGTCAACTACCTGGTGGTGCGCTCGCTCACCCAGTACCACGAGTTCCTGGGCGAGGAGTTCACGGTCGAGTACCCGACCGGGTCGGGCACCCGGCGCACGCTGGGCGAGGTGGCCGCCGACCTGTCCGATCGCCTGCTGTCGATCTGGCTCCCGGGACCGGACGGGCGCCGCCCGGTGTTCGGCGGGGTCGAGCGGCTGCAGACCGACCCCGCCTGGAAGGACAACCTGCTGTTCTTCGAGTACTTCCACGGAGACATCGGCTGCGGCCTGGGCGCGATGCACCAGACCGGCTGGACCGCGGTGGTCGTCGACCTGCTGCTCGACCGGCCCGAGTACCAGGTGGGCCGGGGCTAGAGGCCGTTCGGGCGAAGCGCGTTGACAGCTGCGCTGTTGGGCTGTGACGATCGGCCGCGGCCGAGGGGCGCTGCGACGGGGTGATCCCGCCACGCTCGGCCCGGACTCTCGGTCCAAGGGCGCCCTCTCTCGAGGAGGCAGCCCATGGGCGGATCGCCCGTTCGGGTCGGTGCCGAGGTCGGCCGCGTGGCCGGCGTGTGGCGCTACCCGGTCAAGTCGATGGCCCCGGAGCAGGTGCCGGGCGCGGACCTGTCCTGGCACGGTGTCAGCGGTGACCGCCGCTGGGCGTTCATCCGGGACGCCAGCCAGGGGAGCGGGTTCCCGTGGCTCACCATCCGGGACCGCGCCGACATGGTCCGCTACCGGCCCCGGTTCGATCGGCCCGAGCAACCGGACCGGTCGCCGGTCGTGGTCACGACGCCCAGCGGGGCCGAGTACGACGTGACCGACCCGGCGCTGGCCGCCGAGCTGGGCACCGGCGTCCGGGTGCTGAAGCTCGACCGCGGGACCTTCGACACCCTGGCCCTCTCGCTCATCACGACCCAGACGATCGTCGGCCTGGGACGCCTCGCCGGGCGGTCGCTCGACGTGAGGCGGTTCCGGCCGAACGTGCTGATCGACGCCCCCGACTCCGGCGACTTTCCCGAGGACGGCTGGACCGGCTGCACCCTGCGCATGGGCGACGCCCTCGTCCGGGTGGACGGCCGCGACCAGCGCTGCATCGTCGTCAACGTCGATCCGGCGACCGGCGAAGGAGACCCGGTCGTGCTCGGCACGATCGCCCGTCGCCGCCAGACCCGCCTCGGCGTCTACGCCACGACGGTCCGGCCCGGCCACGTGGCGGTCGGCGACGACGTGGTGATCGTGGCCTGAGCCGGGCCGTCAGGTCTCGGGCGCCAGGATGTACGTCGACGCCAGGTCGTCCCGGCTCCGTAGCGCGAAGGCGCCTGCCAGCCAGTCGTACTCGCCGATGGCGTCGTAGCCCTTGCCGAAGTACCCCGCGAACGGCTCGACCGCCAGGACGGCCTCACCCCGGGCGTGCACCGGCCAGGCCAGGTCGAAGCGCTCGGTCTCCACCCCCACCGACGGGTGCAGCCATCCGCCGAACACGAGCGCGTCGTCGCGGGGCTGCTCGGTCGGCAGGTCGAACACCACCCGCAGGAACACGTACAGCCCCGACGCCCGGGCCAGGTCGAACTGCGGGAAGCAGAACTCGTCCGAGTACGACCGCACGGCCGTCTGCCGGTCGAGCTCGTCCAGCCCCACGAACTCCGCCCCCAACGGCGCCAGAGCCGCATACGCAGGCCCCGGCGTCCCGGGATCGCTCCAGTCGGGTAGCCGGCCTGCGAGGTTCACGGTGTGCCCTTGAGGCGGGTGGCGCCGGCCTGGGCCTCGACGTTGGAAACCTTGGCGGCGCCGGTGTCGTCCCAGGTGGCGGTGATGTTGTGGGCGGTGCCGCTGCCGTCCCAGAACGGGGGCTGGGTGGTGGTCGAGTGGAGGATGCCCGCCAGGGTGGACGGGTTGTTCTTCTTGAAGTCCGCCGGCAACGCACCCTCGTAGAACTTGACCGCCCCCACCACCTTGTTGGTGCCCTTCTTCTTCGTGTGGGCGGGCGGGACGTAGTACTCGTCGTCGTTCTTGTCGAGGCCCTTGTCCTGCCAGACCGTGACCTTCTTGCCCGCCTCGACCTCCCAGGCCTCCCAGAAGTGGTACGTCTTCGTGCTCGCCCCGGGGCCGTCGAGGGTGGCGTTGATCTCCTGGACGACCCAGCCGGCGGCGCCGGCCGCGGCGCCGATGCTGAACCACACGCTCCACTGGAAGCCCCCGGATCCCAGGTCCTTGGGCCCGGCGACGGTGGTGATGTCGACCGCCTGCGAGACCGGGGCCTTGCCGGCCGCCGGGCCGCCTCCGCCCGCCCGCTGCAGGTCGCCGGAGTGGCCGAGCAGGATCCCGTCGGCCACGGGGGTGCCCTTGCCGGCGATGGCCGCCCGCGTGACGCGGTTGCCGGCCGACTGCTGCAGCGCGGTGATGGTCGCGTACGGACCGGTCGGCTTGGTGGCCTCGGCCTCCCGCCGGTCGTGCAGAGTGGGCGCCCGCCGGGATCGCAGCCTCGCTCTTTGCATGGTGCGCTCAGGCTAGTGAAGCTAAGGCCATGAGCCTCGTCGTGGTCCACGCCGGTGAGTCCGCCTCCTCCCGCACGCGGGCGGTGGCCCTGGCCGCGCTCGACGCCGGCGGCGGGGGCACGCTGGTGGAGCTGTCCGAGCTTTCGGCCGGCGGCCTGCTGGGCCGGGACGCCGACCCCGAGGTCGAGGCCGCGGTGGCGGCCGCGTCTGCGGCGTCGATCCTGGTGCTGGCCAGCCCCGTGTACCGCGCCACGGTCGCCGGGGCGCTCAAGGCGTTCCTCGACCGCTTCCCGACGGGTGGGCTGGCGGGCGTGGCCGTCGTCCTCGTCGCCACCGCCGCGGTCCCCGAGCACTACCTGTCGCTCGACACCAGCGGCCGCGCCCTCGTGGCCAGCCTGGAGGGCTGGACCGTGCCCACCGTCGTCTACGCCACGTCCGGCGAGATCGTCGACGGCAAGGTGAGCGACGCCGTGCGCGAGCGCCTGGTCAAGGCGCTGGACGAGGCCGCGCTGGTGGCCGCAGGCCGGCCCTGACCCGCTAGGCCCACTCTCGGGCCAGGAGCTCGTAGGACCGGACCCGGTCGGCGTGGTCGTGGGTGATGGTGGTCACCACCACCTCGTCTGCCCCCGTCGCTCGGGCCAGCACGTCGAGCCGCTCGGCGACCGTGGCCGGTGAGCCGGTGAACTGGGTGTCGACCCGGTCCCGGACCAGGGCGCGGTCCTCGTCGGTCCAGGCGTGGCGGCGCGCCTCCTCGGGGCTCGGGAACGGGATGGCGCCCGACGCGGTGCGGATGCTGCGGACCCACAGCCCGTAGCCGCTGGCCAGCTCCCGGGCCTCGTCGTCGCTCGGCGCCACCACCACGTCGGCCGACACCGCCACGTGGGGCCGGTCCAGCCACTCTGACGGCCGGAACGCGGACCGGTAGGCGTCCACCGCCTCCAGCACCTCGCTGGGGGCGATGTGGTAGTTGGACGCGAACGGCAGGCCCCGCGCGCCCGCCACCTCGGCGCTGGCGCCCCCGCTCGACCCCATGATCCACACCTCGACCGCGGCGCCCTCGCCCGGCACGACGTGGGCCTCGGTGCCGTCGGGGCCGTGGTAGGCCCCGGCCAGGAGGGCGAGGACGTCGTCGATCTGGTCGGCGTACTCGGGCGTCTCCGCTCCGGGCTGCTGGAGCAGGCGGGCCTGCATCCGGAAGAACGGCGACCGGAACAGGGGGCCCATGTTGAACAGCGGCGGGATGAGCAGCCCCTCGGGCGACACCCGGGCCTCGCTGGGGGCGGGATCGTCGCCGTTGCGGCGCGAGCCGGGCGGCCGGCGGCGGGACCCGGAGCGGCCCAGGCCGAGGTCGATCCGCCCGGGGTGGAGGGCGTCGAGCAGGCCGAACTGCTCGACCACCGACAGCGGGGTGTGGTGGCCCATGAGCACCGCTCCCGACCCGACCCGGATCCGCTCGGTGGCCGCGGCCACCAGCCCGATCACCAGCGCGGGCGTGGTCCCGGCCACTCCCGGGTTGAGGTGGTGCTCGGCCACCCAGTAGCGGCGGTAGCCCGCGGCCTCGCAGCGACGGGCCAGATCGACGCTGTTGTCCAGCGCCTGGCGAGCGGTCGAGCCGCTGGCCAGCGGCACGAGGTCGAGCACTGACAGGTCCGGTCGCGTCATGCCCGTGCGCTCCCGGCCGTGTCCCGGGCCGCGGGGTTGGTGGGCGGCAGGCCCAGGTGCTCGCGCAGCGTGCGGGTCTGGTACTCGCTGCGCACCGCGCCCCGCTCCTGGAGCAGCGGCACGACCTGGTCCACGAAGTCGTCGATGCCCGTGGGCGTGAGGTGGGGGATGAGGATCACACCGTCGGCCGCGTCCGACTGCACGAAGTCGTCCACTGCGTCCGCCACCTGGGTGGGCGTGCCGATGAAGGTCTGGCGCCCGGTGACCTCGATGACCAGGTCGCGGATGGACAGGTTGCGGGCCTCGGCCCGCCGGCGCCAGTCGGCCGCGGTGGCGATCGGGTCCGAGTACATGCGGGCCCGGCCCTGGATGATCGAGGGCGACGCCACATCGGGCTCGATGTCGGGCAGCGGCCCGTCGGGGTCGTAGGCGGAGAGGTCGCGGTTCCAGACCTGCTCCAGCAGCAGGATGGCGGTCTGGGGGCTGACCTGCTGGCGGCGGATGTGCCGCGCCCGCTCGTTCGCCTCCTCGGCCGTGTCGCCCAGGGCGAAGGTCGTCGCCGGGATGATCTTGAGCTCGTCGGGCTCCCGGCCGTAGCGGGCCAGGCGACCCTTGACGTCGGCGAAGAACGCCCGGGCGGCGTCGGGTCGGGAATGCCGGGAGAAGATGGCGTCGGCGGTCGCGGCCGCCAGCTCGCGTCCGGGGTCGCTGTCGCCCGCCTGGAGGATGACGGGGTGGCGCTGGGGGCTGCGCGGGACGGCGAAGCGGCCCCGGATGTCGACGTGGCGCCCGGGATGCTCGAACTCGCCACCGCCGGCGTCCCACATGCGCACCGCGGCCCGGATCACCTCACCGGCCCGCTCGTAGCGGTCGGCGTGGTCGAGGTAGCCGCCCCGGCGGAAGTTCTCGCCGGTGAAGGCGTCGGACGACGTCACCACGTTCCAGGCCGCCCGCCCGCCGGACAGGTGGTCGAGCGTGGCCAGCTGGCGGGCCAGCTCGTACGGCTCGTGGAACGTGGCGTTGAGCGTGCCGGCCAGGCCCAGGTGGGTGCTGACCGCGGCCAGGGCCGCCAGCACAGTCATCGTGTCGGGCCGGCCCACGACGTCGAGGTCGTAGATGTGGCCGCCCTGCTCCCGCAGGCGCAGGCCCTCGGCCAGGAAGAAGAAGTCGAAGCAGCCCCGCTCCGCCGCCCGGGCCAGGTGCTCGAACGAGTCGAAGTCGATCTGGCTCCCCGCGGCCGGATCGGCCCACACCGTGGTGTTGTTCACGCCGGGGAAGTGCGCGGCCAGGATGACCTGCTTGCGGGGACGGCCGTCGTTCATGGCGCGCTCCGGGCGTAACGGCTGGCGGGCCGAGGCAGCCCCAGCCGTGACCGCAGGGTCCCGGGCTCGGCGGGCTCCCGCCGCAGGGCCGGGACGACGTCGTCGACGATGGCGGCCAGGTCCGAGACCATCTCACCGGGTCGCAGGCGCCACCCGTCCAGGCCCGCCTCCGGGCCTGCCACCAGCCGGTCGGCCAGCTCAGCGGCGGTCCCCGTGAACACGTCGGCGTCGGTGCGCCACTCGCGGCCCAGCCGCTCGTCCAGCCGGTCCCGCCGCGCGGCGGCCGCGCTCGCGGTCCCGGCGAGGAACACGACCAGGTCGGCGACCACCCGCAGCGGCTCACCGTCGCGACCCACGCGCTGCTCCGCGGCTCGGATCTCGGCCAACCGGGCCGCTTCCCCGCCCGCAGCGGGCGTCACGAACACGATGTCGCCGGCCCGGGCCGCCAACTCGTCGGCCAGGGGTACGTGGGCCAGGACCGCCACCACCGGCTGGCCCTGCGGCGGCCGGGGCACGATCGAAGGACCCTTCACCGTGAAGGACCTGGCGTCGAAGTCGACGTAGTGGAGCTTGTCGCGGTCCACGTAGCGGCCGGTGGCCACGTCCTTGACGATGGCGTCGTCCTCCCAGGAGTCCCACAGGCGCCGCACCACGTCGACCACCTCGCCGGCCTCGGCGAACGCCTCGTCCGCGCTCGGCGCCGGGCGGGCCCCCACCAGGTCGGCCTCCTCGGGCCGCACGGACACCCGCGGCTGCCAGCCGGCCCGGCCGCGGCTGACGTGGTCGAGCGTGGCGGTGATCGAGGCCACGTGGAACGGCTCGGTGTGGGTGGTGGTGATGACCGGCAGCAGCCCGACGGTGCGGGTGAGCGGGGCCACCCGCGCCGCCACCAGGGCAGCATCGGGCCGGGCGGTCACCGGGTCGCGGCGCCGGGGCGGGCCGAAGGTGTCCTCGATGGTGACGAGGTCGATCCCACCCCGGTCGGCCAGGGTGGTCAGGCCGGACCAGTACCCGGCGTCGAAGGGGTCCGTGGCTTCGGCCCCCGGGTGATGCCCGCCACCGTCGAGGGCGACCGCGAGGAGCAGGGGCGACCCGGGCATGCCGCAGCGTAGGTCGCTCGCGCCGAGATCGGGCCGGTGGCGGCCCGGTCCTGGTATCGGGGACAGTGAAGGAGTGGGGGAGACTCTCGCCGTCGTGGCGGCCGCGGCGGGCGGCGGGGTGGTGCTGCGGGCCCTGGGGCGCCGGCGCGAGCCGCACCCCGAGCTGAGCCCGGACGGGCGGCGTTACCTGGCCATGGCGGCCGGGCGACCGGTCCCGTTCCCGTTCGCCCTGCGCTGGCTGCTGCCCGCGCTCTGCTCGACGTCGCTGCGCCGCTGGCGCTGGTGCACCGCGCTGCACCTCGGCGCCCTGCCGCCGCTGGTGGCCTACCGGCTCTCGGCCGAGGGCACGGCCGCCGTGGTGTGCGTGGCCGGAGGCCTGATGGTGTGCGGGCTGCCCGGCGTGTGGCGCCTCTACCTCCGCTGGCCTGTCCTCGTCGATCCCGCGGCCATGGCCTGGGCCCTGGCCAGCGCGGTGTTCGCCCAGCACCGGCTGTGGCTCCCGGCCGTCGCCGCCTCGCTGGTGGCCGGCAGCATCAAGGAGTCGGCCCCGCTCTTCGCCGCCTGCTACGCCTGGCATCCTGCTGCGCTGGTCGGCCTGGTGGCGCCAATGGTGCGGGCGGCCACCACCCGCTGGGGCGACGACGTGGAGGGCGACGACTGGATCCTCGACCACCCGATCCTCGCCAGTCGCCGGGACCACAAGGGCCGCTGGTTCGCGCCCGGCCTGATGCTCGCCCCTTGGGGGATGTGCCTGCTGGCCCCGGCCGCCGGCGTCCCCCTGGCCTGGCCGATCCTGGCCGTGACCGCGGCGCTGGCCTACGGGCAGGTGCTCGTGGCGGTGAACACCGTCCGGCTCTACCAGTGGGCGTTCGCGCCGGCCATCGCGGCCACCGTGGCGGTCGTGCCGGAGCGGCTCGTGCTGGCCGCCCTCGCCCTCCACCTGCTCAACCCGTGGGCGGGCGACGGCCTGTGAGCGTCAGGTGAGGAGGGCCTCGGCCCGGGCCTGCCAGCCCGCCGCCCCCAGCGCCGCGAAACGCTCGGACGCGGCCCGGAGCACGGGCCCGGCCCGGTCACGGTCAGCCTGGGCCAGGAGCACCCGGGCCTGCCCGAAGCGGGCGACGGCCTCACCGAGCCCGTCCTCCAGGCCGGCGAACGCGACCGCGCTCTCCTCGAAGGCCGCGGCCGCGGCGGTGTGCTCGCCGGTCGCCAGGTAGACGTCGCCGTACCCCGTCAGGGCGGATGCCTCGCCGCGGTGGTGGCCGACCTCGCGGAAGGCGGCGATGGCGCGGGCCAGATCGGCGGCCGCGTCGGCTTCCCGGGCCTGCGCCAGATGGACCCGGGCCCGGCTGACCAGGGCAAGCGCCTCGCTCACCCGGTCGCCCAGCTCCACGAACGTGGGCACGGCCTGCTCTATCGCCGCGCCGGCCTCGGCCCAGCGCTCCTCGTCGGCGCGCAGGTCGCCCAGCCCGAGGTGGGCGAACGCCTCGCCCAGCACGTCGTCCATCTCGTGGAACATGGCCCGTGACCGGCTCAACCGCTCCTCCGACTCGGCGAGCAGGCCCTGCCGGCGGTGCACGACGCCGAGGTGGTGGTTCACGTAGGCCACGCCGGTCCGGTCGTCCACCTCGGCCCACAACGGCAGGCAGCGACCGAAGCAGTCGACGGCCGCGGCCAGCTGACCCCGGTCCATGGCCAGCTCACCCAGGCAGTTCAACGCGGCGGCCGAGCCCAGCCGGTTGCCGAGCTCCCGGAACAGCGCCAGGGCGCGCTGGAAGCAGGACTCCGCCTCGGCGAGGTGCTGCTGGTCCCGGTGGGCGTTGCCCAGGTTCCGCAGGGTCCAGGCCATGCCCCGCTGGTTGCCCGCCCGCTCGGCCGCGTCCAGCGCCAGCTCGTGGGTCTGCTGCCAGTCGGCCCACAGGGCACGCACGCGGAAGAAGTAGTGCAGGGCGTCGGCCAGCTCCCAGGTGCACTCCCACAGCTGCTCGCCGTGCGCCAGGCGGATCCCCGCGACGAGCCCCGGGTACTCGGCGGAGAACCAGTCGTACGGGTGGGCCTGCAGGCGCTCGGCGAGGGCGGGATCGACCGGCCACAGCTGCGCCAGTCCGGGGGTCTCGTCCCGCCGGCTGTAGGGCGACAGCAGGTAGAGGCCCCGCTTGGCCAGGCCCAGCAGCGCCCCGAGCGCCCGGGCGAGCGCCTCGTGCCGGTCCGCCTCGGTCTCGGCCTCCTCCAGGCGCTCGCGGGCGAACACCCGCACCAGGTCGTGCAGCCGGTAGCGGAGCTCGCCCGTCTGGTCCTCGCCCGCCACCTCCAGGAGCTGGGCCTCGACCAGCCGCTCGGCCAGCTCCTCGGCCACGTCGACGTCGCTGTCGAGCAGCGCCGCCAGCAGCCAGGCCGGGAAGTCGACCCCGGGCGCCAGGCCCGAGCGCCGGAAGGCCCGCTGGAGGTCCTTGTCCAGACCCCGGTAACTGAGCATGAAGGACCCCCGCACGTCGAGGTCGCCAACCGCCAGCTCGGCCAGCCGGCCGCGCTCGTCCCGCAGGCGGCGGGCCAGGTGCTCGACCCGCCAGTGGGGGCGCGCCACCAGCCGGGCGCCCGCCACCCGCAGCGCCAGGGGCAGGCCGCCGCACAGGGCGGCGAC
>JBKPRS010000269.1:0-4773 GCA_046734695.1 Actinomycetota bacterium
TGGGTCACGGTCGACCCGTCTGACGGGGACGGTCGCATGGTGACGCTCACCTGGGGTCCATGGCGCACGGCGGTGCACCAGAGCGGGGGCGACACGGTGGCCTACACCTTGACCAAGGCGGCGGCGCCGCCCGACCGTAACGCCGCGGTACGGGTCACCGCTGCGCCCGGTGCCGCGATCGCCTTCGGCGAGGGCCCGCCGCCGCCGGGGTTCCGTGTCGTCGACCTCGATGGCGGATGGCGCCGCAGCGGACCGCTGTCGTGAGGGACGTCGAGATTCCCTCGCCGGCGGCGCGCAGCCGCCGCTACCGGGCCTGCGAGGCGCTGCCCGGCCTGCTCAGCTGGCTGGTGCTGGCGGTACCGCTGGTGCTACTACCGCTGGTGAGCCCCGGGGCCGTAGCCGCCGCCGGGTTGGCGCTCGTGGGCGCGGGAGCGGGCGCCGTCGTCGCCTCCAACGTCGCCGCCGTGCGCGGCTACCGGGAGATGCGGCGCCGGCAGGCCCTGCCCTGGGGGCGGCTGCTCGCCGACCTCGACGACCCGGCCGCCGTCGCCCGCCCCGGCGACCCCGCCTGGCACCGCGCCCACCTCGCGTCCCGCGCTCCGGGCTCGCCCCCGGTGCGGGCGGCCGATGTGGTCCACGCGCTGATCATCGCCACCTGGACCGAGAGCCTGGCCGTGCTGGAGCCGACCGTGCGGGCCGTCCGAGCCGCCGCGGTCGACCCCGCCCGCACGATCCTCGTCGTCGCGTACGAGGCCCGGGGCGGCCCCGAGGCCGAGGGCCGGGCTCGGCGCCTCCTCGCCGAACATGGTCCCGCCTTCGGCCACGCGCTGGCCGTGCGTCACGACGACCGGCCCGGTGAGTTCCCCGGCAAGGGCGCCAACATCACCTCGGCGGGGCGGGCGCTCGCCGCCTACGTCGAGGCCGCCGGCATCGATGCCCGCCGGGTCGTGGTCACCACGCTCGACGCCGACACCCGGCCCGACCCCTGCTATCTGGCCGCGCTCACCTACGCCTGGTGCACCGTCCCCGACCCCGACCGCGCCTCGTTCCAGCCGGTGGCGCTGTACGTCTCCAACGCCTGGGACGCCCCCGCCCCGTGCCGGGTGGTGGCCGCCACCAGCTCCCTGTGGAACGTGGTGCTCAGCCGCCGGCCCCGCCTGATCCGCAACTTCTCGGCCCACTCCCAGGGCCTGGCCGCGCTCGTGGCCATGGACTTCTGGAGCGTCCGCACGGTGGTCGAGGACGGCCACCACTTCTGGCGCAGCTACTTCCACTTCGACGGCCGCTACCGGGTGGTGCCGCTGCCGGTGCCGATCTACCAGGACGCGGTGCTGTCGGCCTCGCTGGGGCGGACGCTGCGGGCCCAGTTCGTGCAGCTGCGCCGGTGGGCGTGGGGTGCCTCGGACGTCGCGTACGTCATCGACCGGGGTTGGTGCACACCCAACGCGGTGCCCCGCCGCGACCTGGCCGGCAAGCTCGCCCGCCTGCTGGCGGGCCACGTGATGTGGGCCACCGGGCCGCTGCTGCTGCTCGGGGGTCAGGTGCTGGCCCTGGCCGTCCACGCCGACCGGGCCGTGTCCGGCGGCGGGCTGGCGGCCGTCATCGCCCTGAAGGGCGTCGCGCTCGCCGGCCTGGCGCTCGGCGTCGGTCTCAGCCTGCGGCTCCTGCCGCCCCGGCCCGCCCGCCACCCCCGGCGGAGGTGGACGGCGATGGTCCTCCAGTGGGCGCTGCTGCCGGTGACCGGGCTGGCCTACAGCGCGGCGTCGGCGCTCACCGCCCAGAGCCGGCTCGCCACCGGCCGCTACCTCGAGCGCTTCGACGTCACCGACAAGGCGGTCGTGAACGACTCCGGCGCCCGCATCGTCTGACTGGCGCGCGCCGTCGGGTCACTCGTGGCGGGTCAGCATGATCACCGGGATCTGGCGGGTGACCTTGGCCTGGTGTTCGTCGATCTGGGGGGCTTGGGCGGCCAGCCGGGGCCACAGCTCGGCGCGGGTGGGGCCTGTCAGCTCTTCCGCCAGGACCGGGAACGTCTCGCTGCCCACCTCCACCTCGATCCGGGGGTGGGCCATGAGGTTGTGGTACCAGGCCGGGTGGTTGGGCGAGCCGCCGTTGGAGGCGACGAGGACGTAGCGGCCGTCGTCCTGGGGGAAGCAGCCCAGAGGGGTGACCCGCTCGGTCCCGGACTTGGCGCCGATGTGGTGGACGAGGATCAGCGGCCATCCCTGCCACGGGCCGCCCACGTGGCCGCCGTTGGCCCGGAACTCCTCGATGATCTGCTGGTTGTAGTCGTCAGTCATCGCTCACCCAATGGTTGCAGCCCGGCGCCCACGACGATCGTCGTCCTACCGGACATGTTCGCTCATGGTCCGCTGACGCTCCCGGGTCGGTAGGTCAGGACCACGCGGCCCGCGGCCCGGGGCTCGGCGGCCACGAGCTCGAACTGCTGGCGCTCGGTGATGCTCTCGAACAGGGCCGTTCCGCTACGCACCGCCACGGGGTGCACGATCAGGCGGAGCTCGTCGAGCACGCCCTCGTGGAGGAGGCTGGTCATCAGCTTCGGGCCTCCCACCACGTACACGGCCTCACCCGGCTGATCCTTCAGCGCACGGACCTCGTCGAGGCCCACGATCGACGTCGTCGGCCAGTGGGTGTCGGCCTCCGTGAGGGTCGAGGAGACGACCAGATGGGGCGTCTCGGCGGCGAACTTCGCGTAGCTGATCTCGCGGGGGTACAGATCTCGGCCGAGCATCTCCGTGGCCGCGCCGGGGTCGTCGAGGACGGTGGTCCAGAACTGCCCGTACTGCGGGAACATCCCGCCGCCGAGGACGAAGGTGTCGACCGGTGGGAGCAGCTCGAGGGCGTCGGACCAGGAGTCGACCCAGTCGGAGTCCTCCTCGGGGCCGAGGATGTAGCCGTCCAGGGTCACCTGCATCGCCGAGATCAGGGCTCTCGTGGTTGTCATGTCTGCCTCCGTGTCGGCACGACCATAAGAAGCAGTTGGATCGGTCACCAGATCCAAGATCGGCCCAACCGACCAGACCAAGTCTGATAGGCAGTGCCCGTGGAGCTGTTCATCGATCCCACCGACGATCGGGGCATCGCCACCCAGATCTACGCGCAGCTGCGCGATGCGATCAGCGACGGGCGCATGGTCACCGGGGACCGCCTGACCCCCAGCCGGACGCTGGCCCACGAGCTCGGGGTGTCGCGGTTCACGGTGACCGACGCCTACACCCGGCTCAGCGCAGAAGGCCTGACCCGAGGCCGCGCCGGTGGCGGCAGCGTCGTGTGCGCCATGTCCACGCGCGCCGCGGTCCCCGTCGCCGCGAGCGCTCTCGCCCCGACGCCCCGGGCCGCGCAGGTCGAGATGTACTCGCCCGATCCCACCGTCGACGCTCGCTACGACCTGCGACCGGGCCGGGTCGACCCCACGCTGTTCCCCACCGACATGTGGCGGCTCTGCATGATGCGAGCCCTGCGGGAGGCGCCGCCGACCTACGGAGACCCGGAAGGCACGCTCGAGCTGCGCACGGCCCTGGCCCGCTGGGTGCTGCACTCCCGCGGCATCAGCGTCGAACCCTCGGACATCGTCGTCACCTCGGGAGCCCAGCACGCCATCGACCTGGTAGCTCGCGTGCTCGTGGAGCCGGGAGCCACCGTGGCCGTCGAGGAACCCGGCTACCCGCCCGTCAGCGAGCTGCTGCGCGTCAACGGCGCCAACGTCGTCGGCGTGCCGGTCGACGACCAGGGCATCGTCGTCGACGCCATCCCGCCGTCGGCGCGACTCGTCTACGTCACCCCGTCACACCAGTACCCGTTGGGCATGACGTTGTCGCGGCCTCGCCGCATCGAGCTCCTGCGCTGGGCCAACGTCCACGACGCCGCGATCGTCGAAGACGACTACGACAGCGAGTTCCGCTACAGCGCCCGGCCCCTCGAGCCGCTCCAGCGCCTCGACGAGCACGGTCGGGTCGTCTACATCGGCACGTTCTCGAAGACCCTCGCGCCCTCCCTGCGCATCGGCTTCGCCGCCGTGCCCCGGACGATCGCGCCTGCCCTCCACGCTCTCCGCCAGGCCATCGACTGGTGCCCGCCCTCGCCGATGCAGGCCGCCATGGCCACCTTCATCGACGAAGGCCACCTGCAACGGCACCTGCGCCGGGCCCAGCGCACCTACCGGGAACGACGGCACCTGATGCTGGCCGCGCTCGCCGACAGGCTCGCCGGTCGAGGCCGAGTGCTCCCCTCGGACGCCGGGCTCCACATCACGGTGCTGATCGACGACCAGATCACCGACGACGAGCTCCGCGCCAACACCAGGGCCAACGGCCTGCGCGTCCCACCGCTCGGCGGCAGCTACCGGTTCACCAGCCCCCGCTGTGGATGGGTCGTCGGCTTCGGTGCCATCTCCACTCCCGACGTCCCCGCCGCGGTCGACGCGCTCGTCACCGCCCTCGCTGCCGCCATCCGGCGGGGCCGGCCGGTGCCTTGACCCCCGCCCGCCCACTCGACCTTGACAGATTTACACATGTGGTTAACGTGTAAACGTGGACGAGCTTGGGGAGCGGATCCTGGATGCGGCGGTGGAGGCCGCGTCGATCCACGGGATCACCCGACTGTCGGTGGCCGATGTGGCCAAGCGGGCCGGGCTGTCGCGGCCCACCCTGTACAAGCGCTACCCGTCCAAGGACGCGTTGGTGTCGGCCGCCATCGTGCGGGAGGCGGCCAGGGTCATCACGGCCGTGCAGCAGGCGGTCGATGCGGTCGACC
>JBKPRS010000270.1:0-14475 GCA_046734695.1 Actinomycetota bacterium
CGCGACCGGCCCGGACGACCGGCTGAGCGACGTGTCGTGGCAGTTCTCCCGCAACGACGCGCCGGCCGGCGAGGACAGCGGCAACCCGCTCGACCACTCCTTCGCCGATCCGGGCGAGTACCTGGTCACCGTCCAGGGCACGCTGCGCTCAGGCTCGGAGCCGCCTCGGACCGAGTCGATGGTCCACAGCTTCAAGGTCCTGGACCCGACCGAGGATCTGGTGGCCGACTTCAGGGCCTCGACCACCACCGCCGTCACCGGCCAGCCGGTCGACTTCACCAACCTGTCGACCGGCGCCACCCGCTACTCCTGGTCGTTCGAGGGTGCCCGCACCCCCGACACCTCCACCCAGCGCACGCCGCCCCAGCAGTTCTGGGACACCGCCGGCACCTACACGGTCACCCTCGAGGTGCAGCGCGGCAACGAGCGCCGGCAGCACAGCCAGGACATCACCGTCAACGAGCCGCTGCCCGAGCTACCGGTCGTCGGCCCCATCACCGCCACCCAGGCGGGACCGTACGACACCACGCAGACCATCACGTTCCGGGCCGACCTCACCGCCAACCCCTGGACCGAGTGCTTCTACCTCTTCGACGGCGGCGGCCGGACCGACTGCACGCCGACACCCATCGGCGGTGGCGGCACCCGGTTCTCGGCCAGCCACCGCTTCACCGCCGAGGGCAGCCACACCATCACCCTGACCGTCCGCAACCGGCGTGGCCCCGTGAACCCCGCCCCGCTGGTCATCTCGGTGGACCAGCTGACGCCGCCGACCGCGGTGGTGCAGGTGACCTCGGGCGCCAGCCTCGTCGGTGGTGTCTGGGAGACGGACGATCGGACCGAGGTCACGTTCGACGGTGGTGGCAGCCGAGGCGACTTCGACCGCTACCTGTGGCGCGACGAGTCGGACGGCACCACCTCCAGCGGGCCGGTCTGGACCGTCAAGCTCGGGGGCGGACAGCACACGATCACGCTCACGGTCGTGTCCGACCGGCAGGGGGGCCTCCAGAGCTCGGCGTCGGTGCCGGTGGACGTCCTCATCGTCGAGATCGCAACTCCCGATGTGGAGGCGATCCTGGACAGCACACCCGCCGCGGGGTTGGGAGCCCGGGCGTCGACCCCCTTTGGTGACCCCATCGTGAAGATCCAGCTCTTCGGCTGGTTCAAGGGGACCTGCGTCGACCAGAACACCGGGGCGGAGACACCCTTCGAGGTCGATCGGCGGGGAGCCACTCCCCTCATCGAGGCCGGACCGGGGGATGTCGGGTTCGGCCCGGACGGGGACGGCGTGGCCTTCTTCGGCGCCTACGACTTCTGCCCCGCCGGCAACAACTTCGGCCCGGCCATGCAGATCGAATATTGGGCTGTCGCCTTCACCGACCTGGGGGCGAGGGGCGAGAGCGAACACATCATCAGGCCGTGAAGCGGTAGCCCATGCCCGGCTCGGTCAGCAGGTAGCGGGGCTGGGCGGGGTTGGGCTCCAGCTTGCGCCGCAGGTTGGCCATGTGGACCCGCAGGTAGTTGCTCTCCTCGCCGTAGGCGGGACCCCAGACCTCCCGCAGCAGGTGCCGGTGGGTGACCAGGCGCCCGGCGTTGCGGACCAGCACCTCCAGCACGCCCCACTCGGTCGGCGTGAGCCGGATCGGCCTGCCGTCACGGCCCGAGACCCGCCGGGCGGCCAGGTCGATGCGGAAGTCGTCGGTCACGACCAGCGGGGACTCGGCCGAGGGCGCGGCGCGGCGCAGGGCCGCCCCCAGGCGGGCGATCAGCTCGGCCATGCCGAAGGGCTTGGACACGTAGTCGTCGGCCCCGGCGTCGAGGGCGATCACCTTGTCCGCCTCGCTGCCCCGGGCCGACAGGATGATGATCGGCACGCTGGTCCAGCCCCGCAGGCCCCGCACGACCTCGATGCCGTCGATGCCGGGCAGTCCCAGGTCCAGGATCACCACGTCGGGGTGGTGGCTGGCGGCCAGCTGCAGCGCCTGCTCGCCGGTGGAGGCCAGGAGGACGTCGTAGTCGCGCACCTTGAGGTTGGCCGACAGCGCCCGCTGGATCGGCGCCTCGTCGTCGACCACGAGGACTGCGGTCACGATGCCATCACCTCCTGGTGCTGGCGGAGGGTCACGACCATGGTCGTGCCGCCTCCGGGCGTGTCCTCGATGGAGAGCTCGCCCCCCATGGCCTCGGTGAAGCCGCGGGCGATGGCCAGGCCCAGGCCGACCCCTGTGCCGTGATCGACGACGCGCTGGAACGGCCGGAACACGTCCTCGCGGGCCTTGGGGTCGATGCCCGGCCCCTGGTCCACCACCCGCACCAGCACCTGGTCGGCGACCGCACCCGCGTGGAGCTGCGGGGGCCCGGCTCCTTCGGAGTACGTGAGCGCGTTGTCGACCAGGTTGGCCACGACCCGGACCAGGAGCTGAGGGTCGGCGTCGACCGTCGGGAGCTCCGGGGGCACGTCGACCACGACGCTCCTGGCCCGGGGGCCGAGGTCGGCGAGCGCGCCGGGCAGCACCTCCTCCAGGCTGGTCTCGCGCACAACCGGGGCGAGCACGCCGGCCTGCAGGCGGCTCATGTCGAGCAGTGCCTCGACCAGGCCGGTGAGCCGGTCGGTCTCGTCCTCGATGGTGGCGAAGAACTCGGCCTGCTGCACCGGGCCCCAGGCCACGTCGGTCTGGCGCAGGCTCGTGATCGACGCCTTGATCGAGGCCAGCGGCGTGCGCAGGTCGTGGGAGACCGCCTGGAGCAGCCCGGCCCGCAGGTCGTTGGCCTGGGCCAGCTCGGTGGCCCGCGCCGCCTCGTTCTGCAGCCGCCTGGCTTCGAGCACGAAGGCGGCCTGGGCCGCCAGTGCGTGCAGCAGGCGGTCGTCCTCGGGCTCCGGGCTGGTCCCGTGGACCACCAGCACCCGGCCCGGGCCGAGCGGCTCGGCCACGTCGGCGTCCTCCGGGTCGGCGGGAACCGGGTCGCCCGCGGACGCCTCGACCCGCCAGGCGCCGTCCCGGAGTTGGAGCACGGCGACGCCGGGGGCGCCGAACGTGGTCCGCACCTGCTCGACCAGGCGGGGCAAGACGTCCTCCCGGGTGAGCGAGCCCGCCATGCGGGCCATGGCCTCGGCCTCGACCCGCACGCGGGTCAGCTCCTCCTTGCGGCGCGCCGCCATGTCGACCAGGTGGCTGACCAGTGACGCGGCGAGGATGAACACCACGAGGGCCAGCAGGTTCTCCCGCTCGCCCACGGTGAAGCGGTACAGCGGCGGGGTGAAGTAGAAGTTGGCCAGCAGGAACGCGGTCACGGCCGCCACCAGCGCGGGCAGCGCGCCCCCGACCGCCCCGATGCCGAGCACGGCGATGAGGTAGAGGAGCAGCACGCTCGGGAGGCCCACCGAGTCCCGCACCGTCGTGAGGGCTGCGGTCATCAGCGGCAGCCCGGCCGTGGCCAGGAGGAAGGCGATCGTGCGCCGCCGCGGCGGCAGCGGGGCGAGCAGGGACCGCGACGGGAGGCGGGGCCGCGCCAGCCCGGGCCCGTCGGGATCGGCCTCCTGGGAGATCACGTGGACGTCGATGGGCCCCGACAGCCGGATGACGCGGTTGATGATCGAGCCCTGGGTCAGCTCCTGCCAGCGGCTGCGGGAGGTGGCGCCCAGCACGATCTGGGTGGCGTTCTCCCGGCGGGCGAAGGCCACCAGCGCGGCGGCGATGTCGGTCCCGGTGATGGCGCGGTAGCTGCCGCCGAGCTCGGTCAGCAGGGCGCGGTGGCGGTCGATGTGCTCGTTGGCCGGCCCGGACAGGCCGTCGTCGCGCTGCACGTGCACGCCCAGCAGCTCGCCGTGCGCCCGCTGGGCGATGCGGGAAGCCCGGCGGATCAGATGCTCGCGTCCCGGCGCCCCGGTCAGGGCGACGACGACCCGCTCACGCGTCTCCCATGGCCGCGAGATGCCGTGGCGGGCCCGGTAGTCCTCCAGCTCGTCGTCCACCCGGTCGGCCAGCCACAACAGCGCCAGCTCCCGCAGCGCGGTGAGGTTGCCGACCCGGAAGTAGTTGGCCAGCGCGGCGTCGATCTTCTCCGGGCCGTAGATGTTGCCGTGCGCCATGCGGCGCCGCAGCGCCTCCGGGGTCTGGTCGACCAGCTCCACCTGCTCGGCGGCGCGCACCACCGCGTCCGGGATCGTCTCGCGCTGGGTGACGCCGGTGATCTGGGTCACCACGTCGTTGAGCGATTCGAGGTGCTGGATGTTGACGGTGGTGATGACGTCGATGCCGGCGTCGAGCAGCTCCTCGACGTCCTGCCAGCGCTTGGGGTTGCGGGACCCCGGCACGTTGGTGTGGGCCAGCTCGTCCACCAGGGCGCGCTCGGGCCGCCGGGCCAGGACGGCGTCCACGTCCATCTCCTCGAACACCGTGGCCCGGTACTCGATCGAGCGCCTGGGGACGACCTCCAGCCCGGCGATCTGCTCCGCGGTCCTGGGGCGCCCGTGCGTCTCCACGAAGCCGATCACGATGTCCGCGCCCCGTTCCCGGGCCCGCTGCGCCTCGGACAGCATCGCGAAGGTCTTGCCGACGCCGGGGGCGGCGCCGAGGTAGACCCGCAGGGTTCCCCGCCCGGTCACGTCCCGCCGGTCCGGTCGAGGTCGAGGTTGAGCGCGAGCACGTTCACGCCGTCCTCACCGAGGAAGCCGAGGCTCCGGTGGCTCGTGTGCTTGTCGACCAGGCTGAGCACGTCGTCGGTGCCCATGCCCCGGGCCTCGGCCACCCGGGGCGCCTGCAGCCGGGCGTTGGCCACCGAGATCTGCGGGTCGAGGCCGGAGCCCGACGCCGTGACGGCGTCGACCGGCACCTTGACGTCGCGGGCGAGGTCGTTCTCGGCCCGGTAGGCATCCACCCGCTCGGCCACGGTGTCCGCCAGCTCGGGGTTGGTGGGCCCGAGGTTGGATGCGCCCGATGCCACCTGGGTGAGGTCGTCGGGGTCGGCCCCTTCGGCGCCGGCCGCCGCCGCGCCCGCGGCCGAGGGCCGGCCGTGGAAGTACTCGTTCCCGGTGAAGGTCTGGCCGATCAACGACGAGCCGACCACCGCGCCGTCCCGGTGGACCAGGGAGCCGTCGGCCTTGTCGTGGAAGGCCACCTGCGCGATGGCGGTGACGGCCAGCGGGAAGGCCACACCGCAGAGCAGCGTGAGGACGAGTAGGGCCCGCACGCCGGCGAGCAGTTGGGCGCGCATCTAGTTCACCCCCAGAGCGGTGATGACGAGGTCGATGGCCTTGATCCCGACGAAGGGGGCGACGATCCCGCCCAGGCCGTAGATGAGGAGGTTGCGGCGCAGCACCGCCGCGGCCCCGGCCGCCACGAACTTCACGCCCCGCAGCGCCAGGGGGATCAGCCCGACGATGATCAGCGCGTTGAAGATGACGGCGGAGAGGATGGCGGACCGGGGCGACGCCAGGTGCATCACGTTGATGCGGTCGAGCTGGGGGAAGACCCCCACGAACATCGCCGGGATGATGGCGAAGTACTTGGCCACGTCGTTGGCGATGGAGAACGTGGTCAGCGAGCCGCGCGTTATGAGCAGCTGCTTGCCGATCTCGACGATCTCGATGAGCTTCGTCGGGTTGGAGTCGAGGTCGACCATGTTCCCGGCTTCCTTGGCGGCCTGGGTGCCGGTGTTCATGGCCACGCCCACGTCCGCCTGGGCCAGGGCCGGGGCGTCGTTGGTGCCGTCGCCGGTCATCGCCACCAGCCGGCCGCCCTCCTGCTCCCGCTTGATGAGCAGCATCTTGTCCTCGGGCGTGGCCTCGGCCAGGAAGTCGTCGACGCCGGCCTCGGTGGCGATGGCCCGGGCGGTGAGGGGGTTGTCGCCCGTGATCATCACTGTGCGGATCCCCATGCGGCGCAGCTCCTCGAAGCGCTCCGCCATGCCCTGCTTGACCACGTCCTTGAGGTGGATCACGCCGAGCACGCGGGGGCCGGTTGCCACGGCCAGCGGGGTGCCGCCGCCCATGGCCACGCCCTCGATCACGGCCGTCAGCTCGTCGGGGACGTCGCCGCCCTGCTCGACGACCCAGCGCCGGATCGAGTCGGCCGCGCCCTTGCGCACAGCCCGGCCCTCGAGGTCCACGCCGCTCATGCGGGTCTGGGCGGTGAAAGGGACCAGCGTGGCGCCCTGCAGGGCCCGCTCGCGCAGGCCGTAGCGCTCCTTGGCCAGCACCACGATGGACCGGCCCTCGGGCGTCTCGTCGGCCAGGCTGGCCAGCTGCGCGGCCTCGGCCAGCTCCTGCTCGTCCACCCCGGTGAGGGGCAGGAGCTCGGCCGCCTGGCGGTTGCCGAGTGTGATCGTGCCGGTCTTGTCCAGCAGCAGCGTGGCGCAATCGCCCGCGGCCTCGACCGCCCGGCCGGACATGGCCAGCACGTTGCGCTGCACCAGCCGGTCCATCCCGGCGATGCCGATGGCCGACAGCAGGGCGCCGATGGTGGTGGGGATCAGGCAGACCAGCAGGGCGACCAGGATCACGATGTCCTGCTCGGCGCCGGAGTAGATGGCGAAGGGCTGCAGCGTGACGGTGGCCAGCAGGAAGATCAGCGTGAGCCCGGCGAGCAGGATGTTCAGCGCGATCTCGTTGGGCGTCTTCTGGCGGCTGGCTCCCTCGACCAGGGCGATCATCCGGTCCAGGAACGTCTCGCCGGCCCGGGCGGTGATGCGCACCACGATCTCGTCCGAGAGCACCCGGGTGCCGCCGGTGACGGCCGACCGGTCGCCGCCGGACTCCCGGATGACCGGCGCCGACTCGCCGGTGATGGCCGACTCGTCCACCGAGGCGATGCCCTCGATGATCTCGCCGTCGGAGGGAATCATCTCGCCCGCGGTCACGACGCACTCGTCGCCTACGTCCAGTTGCGAGGACGGGACCGGCTCGATGGTCCCGTCGGGACGGCGGCGATGGGCCGTGGTGTCGCTGCGCGCCTGGCGCAGGGTGGCGGCCTGGGCCTTGCCCCGGCCCTCGGCCATGGCCTCGGCGAAGTTGGCGAACAGCACCGTGAACCACAGCCACGCCGCCACCAGCCCGGCGAACAGCGTGGTGTCCCGCAGCCACAGGATGGTGACCAGCACGCTGCCGATCTCGACGGTGAACATCACCGGGTTGCGCAGCATGTTGCGGGGGTCGAGCTTGACGACGCTGTCGAGCGCGGCCTGGCGGACGATCGCCGGGTCGAACAACGAGCGACGGGTAGCGGCCGACATCTCGCTCCTCTACAGGCCGAGCTGCTCGACCACCGGGCCGAGAGCGAGGACGGGGAAGTAGGTGAGGCCGACGACGATGACCACTACGCCGGTCAGCAGCGCGGCGAACAGGGGCGTGTCGGTGGGGAAGGTCCCGGCGGAGGCGGGCACCGTCTGCTTGCGGGCCAGGCTCCCGGCTATGGCCAGCAGCGGGACGATGAGCAGGAAGCGGCCGGCCAGCATCGACAGGCCGAGCGTGGTGTTGTACCAGTCGGTGTTCCCTGTGAGGCCGCCGAAGGCCGAGCCGTTGTTGTTGGACGCCGAGGTGAAGGCGTAGACGACCTCGGTCAGCCCGTGGGGGCCGGGGTTGAGGATCGAGGACTTCGCGGTGTCCAGCAGCACCGACGCCCCGGTGAAGGAGAGCACCAGCACCGGGACGGCCAGGATGTAGAGGACGATGAGCTTCATCTCCGGCGCCTGGATCTTCTTGCCCAGGTACTCCGGGGTGCGCCCCACCATCAGCCCGGCGATGAACACCGACAGGATGGCGAACACCAGCATCCCGTAGAGGCCGGCGCCCACCCCGCCCGGGCTGACCTCGCCCAGCATGATGTTGACCAGGGGGACGGCGCCGCCGCCTGGGGTCATGCTGTCGTGGAAGCAGTTGACCGAGCCGGTCGAGGTGCCGGTGGTGGTGGCCGCGTAAACCCCGCAGCCGGCGGCGCCGAACCGCACCTCCTTGCCCTCCATGTTGCCGCCGGACTGGGTGGCGGTGACCTGCTGGGTGACCCCGGCCTGGTCCAGTTGGGGGTTGCCACCCGTCTCGAACGCCGTGGCGATGAGCGCGCTGGCCAGCCACAGGCCGAACATGGCGGCGAACACGGCCCAGCCCTGCTTCTGGTTCTTGGCGAAGTGACCGAACATGTGCGTCAGAGCGAACGGGATCACCAGGATGGCGAACATCTGCAGGAGGTTCACCAGCCCGTTCGGGTTCTCGAACGGGTGGGCGGCGTTGGCGTTGAGCGGCCCGCCGCCGTTGGTCCCCAGCAGCTTGATGGCCTCCTGGCTGGCGAACGGGCCGCCCGCGATGGCCTGGACCGCGCCCTCCAGGGTGGAGGCGTGGGTGAAGCCCTGGAAGTTCTGGATAACCCCCTGGCTCACGAACACAAGGGCGAACACGAACGCGATCGGGATCAGGACGCGGGTCGTGCCCCGGGTCAGGTCCACCCAGAAGTTGCCCACCGTGGCCGACCGGCGGCGCGTGAGGCCCCGGATGAGGGCGATCGCCACCGCCAGGCCCACCGCCGCGGACGCGAAGTTCTGCACGGCCAGGCCCGACATCTGGAGCAGGTGCGAGGCCGTGTTCTCGGGGGCGTAGTTCTGCCAGTTGGTGTTGGTGACGAAGCTGGTGGCGGTGTTGAACGACAGCGCTTCGGGCACGTTGGCCACGTCGGTCGGGTTGAGCGGCAGCCAGTCCTGGACCCGCTGGAGCAGGTAGAGGAACAGCACCGAGAACAGCGAGAAGCCGAGGACGCCGAAGGCGTAGGTCTGCCAGCGCTGCTCCCGGGCCGGGTCGACGCCGGTGGCCCGGTAGACGAGGCGCTCGACGGGCAGGAACACCCGGTCACCGGGCGCCTTCTCGCCGTCGCTGCCGAACACCCTGGCCATGTAGCGGCCGAGCACCGGCGTGGCCGCCAGCACCAGGACGATCAGGACCCCGAGCTGGGCCCAGTTGGCGGCGGTCATCACAGCCGCTCCGGGAACAGCAGGGCGACGACCAGGTAGGCGCCGATCAGCAGCGCCAGCACCAGCCCGACGATGTTGTCGGCTGTCACGCCGTCACGTCGGCCGAGCTCTCGGCCGCGGCCGCGGGGGTCTCGGCCCCGCTCTCCTCGGCTCCGACGATCCGGGCGCAGGCCCGGACGTACAGCGCGGCGACCGCGAAGAAGCCGATGGTGAGGAGGACGAAGATCAGATCCTTCACTTGCTGCTCCTGGCGAGATGGGCGGGGACGGGGACGAGGACGGTGACGACCCGGGGGTCCCCGTCGAGCCGGGCCGCGATGTGGTCGGCGGTGCCGTCGTGGCGGAGCCGGTGCCAGGAGGTGGCGGGCAGCATCCGGCCCGCCACGACGACGACCTCACTGGTGTCGCGACCCAGCTCGCCCCGGACGTAGGCGGCCACCCCGGTGGCGACGTCGGGGTGGTCCACGATCACCAGCGGCTCGGGGTGCTCGGCCGCCATCCAGGCCAGGCCGAGGGCGTGGGCGCTGCGCTCGTCGGCGGCCACGTGCAGCGCCACGTGCCGGCCCGCGGGCGTCCGCCGGGCGGTGTCCAGTGCCGCGGTCGCGCGCCCGTCGAGCAAGCCGACGGGCACGACGACCAGCCGTGTGGCGCTCACGGCTCGACCCACAGCAGTGGGTTCATGAGCACCGGACGGCCATAGCGGTGGACGGGAACGCCCTCCACGGTCACCCGGTGCCCGGCCTCGACGCCGGCGATGTGGTGCCGGCCGAAGAAGGCGACCATCAGCGACCCGGTCGGGTCCTCGATGTCGACCTCGAGCACCGGTCCACCGCTCCACCGCGTGTCCCGGGCGGCCGCCACCGTGCCGCGGACCGCGGCGCGCTCCCGGTAGCGGACCGACCCGATCGGGGTGAGGTCGGCCGGCGGGTGGACTGTGTCGTCCCAGTGGCGGGTGGGCGTTTCGGGCATGTGCCCGTCGTACCGCCGGCCGGCGGGCCGTTCCTACGGCCTTCACTGGCTCTTAGTGCGCCTGAGCAGGTTCTTAGCGCGTCCTTCACGCGGCGGGCGATGATGGAGCCCGGTGAGCGACACCGATCCTCCGTCCGGCAGCCTGCGCATCTACCTCGGCGCGGCCCCCGGCGTCGGCAAGACCTTCGCCATGCTCAACGAGGGGCGCCGGCGCCGCGAGCGGGGGACCGACGTGGTGATCGGGTTCGTCGAGACCCACGACCGGGCGCCGGTCGCCGAGGAGCAGGGCGACCTGCCGGTCGTGCCCCGCCGCACAGTCGAGTACCGGGGAGCGCTGCTGGCGGAGATGGACCTCGACGCGGTGCTGGCCCGGCGGCCCGAGGTGGCCCTGGTGGACGAGCTGGCCCACACCAACGTCCCCGGGTCCCGGCACGCCAAGCGGTACGCGGACGTGCGCGCCCTGCTCGACGCGGGCATCGACGTCGTCACCACGCTCAACATCCAGCACCTGGAGTCGGTCACCGACGTGGTCGAGCGCATCACCGGCGTCCGCCAGCGTGAGACCGTCCCCGACGAGGTGGTCCGGGCGGCCGACCAGATCGAGCTCGTGGACATGACCCCCGAGGCCCTGCGGCGGCGCATGGCTCACGGCAACGTCTACCCGGCCGAGAGCGTCGACGCCGCCCTGGCCAACTACTTCCGCCCGGGCAACCTGGCGGCGCTGCGGGAGCTGGCCATCCTGTGGATGGCCGACCGGGTGGACGACGAGCTGGAGGCCTACCGGGATCGCCACGGCATCACCGAGCCGTGGGAGACCCGCGAGCGGGTGGTGGTGGCGGTCACCGGCGCGCCCAGCGCGGGCCAGCTGATCCGCCGGGCCGCCCGGCTGGCCCAACGCACGCGCAGCGACCTGGTGGGCGTGCACGTGCGCACGGAGGACGGCCTCGCCGGCCCCAGCGACGAGGTGGACGAGCAGCGCCGGCTGGTGGAGGAGGTCGGCGGGACCTACCACGAGACCGCGGGCAACGACGTCGCCGCCGCGCTGGTCGACTTCGCCCGGGCCGAGAACGCCACCCAGCTGGTGCTGGGCGCGAGCCGCCGGTCCCGGCTGGCCGAGCTGACCCGGGGCTCGATCATCAACCGGGCGGTGCGGCTGTCGGGGGCGATCGACGTGCTGGTCATCTCGCCCGACCACGACGACGACGCGGCCCAGCGCGGCGTGCCCCCGGTGCGCCGCCACCCCGCAGCGCTGGAGCCCCGGCGGCGGCTGCTGGGCTGGCTGCTGGGCGTGGTCGGCCTGATCGTGCTCAGCACCGTGCTGAGCCACACCCGCCAGCACGTGAGCCTGCCGAGCGTCCTGCTGCTCTACCTGCTCCTGGTGGTGCTGGTGGCCACCGTGGGCGGCCTGGCCCCGGCGCTCGTGACCGCGGTGGTCGGGTTCCTGCTGGTCAACCGGCTGTTCACGCCGCCCATCCACACCTGGACCATCAATCAGCCCCAGAACATCTTCGCCCTCATGGTGTTCCTGGCCGTGGCCATCGTGGTCAGCGCCCTGGTGGCGGCGGCCGCCCGCCGCTCGGCCGAGGCGGCGCGGGCCGCGGCCGAGGCCGAGACACTGGCCGGCCTGGCCGGCAGCGTGATGGAGCCCGACCCGCTGCCGGTGCTGGTCGACCACCTGCGCCGCACGTTCGCGCTGCGGGGCGCGTCCCTGCTGCGCCACGGCGAAGGAGGCTGGCAGGTCGAGGCCGCGTCCGGACCCGAGCCCCCGCACGAGCCCGGCGAGTCGGACCAGACCCGTCCGCTGGGCGGCGGCCTGGTCCTGGCGCTGCGGGGCGGCGGCCTGGCGGCCGAGGACCTGCGGGTGCTCAACGCGTTCGTGTTCCAGCTGGCCGCGGCCATCGACCGGCGCCGGATCGGCGCGCAGGCGGCCCAGGCCGCGGCGCTGGCCGAGGCCGACGAGCTGCGCTCCGCCCTGCTCCAGGCCGTGTCGCACGACCTGCGCACCCCGCTGGCCGGGATCAAGGCGTCGGCCAGCAGCCTGCGCCAGCCCGACATCCACTGGTCCGACACCGACCGGGACGAGTTCCTGCGCACGATCGAGGACGAGACCGACCGGCTGGCGGCCCTGGTGGGCAACCTGCTGGACATGAGCCGCATCCAGGCGGGCGCTGTCATGCCCGCGTCCCGCCCCGTGGGCCTTGAGGAGGTGGTGCCCGCCGCGGTCGCCGGCCTCGGGCCCCGCGCCCAGATCGTGGTGGTCGCCGTCCCCGAGTCGTTGCCCCCGGTCGACGCCGACCCCGCGCTGCTGGAGCGGGTCGTGGCCAACCTGGTGGACAACGCGGTGGCGCACTCGCCCCCGGACGCACCGGTCCGGGTGGAGGCGGGCGAGGTCGGCGACCGGGTCCTGGTCCGGGTGGTCGACCGTGGCCCGGGCATCCCCGCGGCCGAGCGGGAGCGGGTCTTCCAACCGTTCCAGCGCCAGGGCGACAGCAGCCGCTCCCGCGGCGCCGGCGTGGGCCTGGGCCTGGCGGTGGCCCGCGGCTTCACCCGCGCCATGGGCGGCGACCTGGTGGTCGACGACACCCCCGGCGGCGGCACGACGATGGTCCTCGACCTGGCCGTGGCCCGTTGAGCGCCAACTCGCACTCACGGGTGCTCGTCGTGGACGACGAGCCACCGATCCTGCGCGCCCTCGGCACGAACCTCCGCGCCCGCGACTACACGGTCGACCTGGCTGCCACCGGGGAGGAGGCCCTGGCCCTGGCCGCCCACCACCGGCCCGACGCCGTCATCCTGGACCTGGGCCTGCCCGGGATCTCGGGCATCGAGGTGGTCGAGGGCCTGCGGGGCTGGTCCGCGGTGCCGATCATCATCCTCTCGGCCCGGGGTGCCGAGCACGACAAGGTGGCCGCCCTCGACGCCGGGGCCGACGACTACGTCACCAAGCCGTTCGGCATGGACGAGCTGCTGGCCCGGCTCCGGGCCGCGCTGCGCCGCAACGCTCCCGCCCCCGAGAGCGCCCTGGTGGAGACCGACGACTTCACCGTCGACCTGGCGGCCAAGAAGGTGCGAGGTGCGGCGGGCGAGGTCCGCCTCACGCCCACCGAGTGGGGCCTGGTGGAGGTGCTGGTACGCAACGCTGGCCGGCTGGTGTCCCAGCGCCAGCTGCTCCAGGACGTGTGGGGCCCCCAGTACGGCGAGGAGACCAACTACTTGCGGGTCCACATGGCCCACATCCGCCGCAAGCTGGAGCCGGTCCCCTCCCAGCCCCGCTACTTCCTCACCGAGCCTGGGATGGGCTACCGCTTCGAGGGCGCGCGCACCTGATCCGGCCTCGGAATGCTCGCGGGCGTTAGGAGCACACCGGAGCAGAGGAGATGGCCGGTGAACCTGATCCAAGCGAGCACGCTCCTGCTGGCACAGCAGGAGCCGGCCGCGGCCGACCCCGGGGCCCGAAATCCAGGAGACATGCTCAACGACTTCTTCGCGTCCAACCCCTGGCTGACCGCGATCATGGCCGGCGTCGGGGTGGTCCTGATCCTGTGGGTGATCCTGCGGGCGATCTGGCAGGCCAAGGAGGAGGGCACCGGCCGGGCCGGCCTCACCGCCGTGCGCGGTGCGCTGCTGGCCATGCTGCTGTTCATCCCCAGCCTGATCGGTGAGATCGCGAGCCTCGCCTACACCGGGGTCACGGCCGTCGCCGACTGGTTCTTCGGGCTGCTCGGCTGACCTCGGCTGATCCGGGAGGACCGTGAAGGGAGGACCCGTGCCCGGCACCGGCCCGACCATGGTCTGTTTCAGCGAGGCGACCCGCAAGCCCGCGTGGCGCATCCGCCGCGGGGCCATCAACATCCCCGTGCGCCAGGCCGCAGGCTTCATCGCGGGCGCCCTCGTAGCCGCCCCCATCGGGGCGGCCCTCACCGCGCTCGCGGGCTCGTGGACGTTCCTGACCGGCGCCTGCGCCCTCGGCGCCGTGGCCGGCGCCCTGACCGTCAGCGCCCGCCCCGGCGGCGAGCCCCTGCCCCGCTACCTCTGGCGCGCCCTGTGGGCCCGCCGGGCCCGGGTCGAGTACCGCGGCCGCAAGGGCCGCCTGTACGTGGGCCTGTGCCCGGTCCCCACCGACGAGATCTCCCGCGGCGACACCGTCCTGCTCCGATCCTCCGCGGTCGAGGTCAACCCGGCCCTGGTAGGCGAGCGCGGCGAGATGCTCGACCGGAGACGCTCGTGACCCGCCCTCGCCGCCCTGCCGCCGCCTCGCCTCCCGCCGAGCCCCGGGCGCTCTCGCCTAGCACTGGCCGTCCTAGTACCGGTCCTAGCACCGGCGGTCCTAGTGTCGGCGGTCCTGGCACCGGCGGTCCTGGTACCGGTCCTAGCACCGGCCATCCTGGCACCGGCGGTCCTGGCACTGGCGGTCCTGGTGCCGGCGGTCCTGGCACTGGCGGTCCTAGCCGCGGCCATCCTGGTACCGGTCCTGGTACCGGCGGTCCTAGCACGGGCGGTCCTGGTGCCGGCGGTCCTGGTACTGGCGGTCCTAGCCGCGGCCATCCTGGTG
>JBKPRS010000271.1:0-7362 GCA_046734695.1 Actinomycetota bacterium
CCCGGGTCTTGAGGCCGGCCAGGTCGGATCCCGCGTCGGGCTCGGAGAAGCCCTGGCAGTAGCGGTCCTTGCCGCTGATGATGCGGGGCAGGAACTTGGCCTTCTGCTCGTCGCTGCCGTGCACGATGATCGACGGGCCCACCAGCCACTCGCCCATGCCCCGGGTCACCCGCGGCACCTTGGCCCGGGCGAACTCCTCGTTCATGACCGCGACCTCGATGCCGGTCAGGCCCCGGCCGCCGAACTCCTCGGGCCAGCTCACGCACATGTAACCGGCCTCGGCCAGCGTGTCGGTCCAGGCCCGCAGGCGGGCCCACGCGCCCGCGCCGGTGGGCGCCGCGGCCGCGCCGCGCTCGCCCGCGTCGGGGTCGAGGTCCTCCGGCCGGTTGGCCTCGAGCCACTGGCGCAGCTCGTCGCGGAACTTCTCCGCGGCCGGCCCCAGGTCGATCTCCATCACCATCGTGCGTATTCCCCCTCTATCCGGATTCGGGCCGGCCGAGCGCGGCCACCATGCGCTCGACCAGCGCGCGCCAGGCTGCGGGATCGGGGCCGTCGAGCCCCGACCCGCGGTGCAGAAGCATCCCCAGGTGCAGGATGCGGAACAGGAACAGGACCGCCTCGGGGTCGATGTCGCTGAGCGACCCCTCGGCCTCGGCCGCCGCCACCAGCGGCTCGACCCCCGCCCGCCAGCGCTCGTAGGCGTCGGCCAGGGCGTCGGCCACCTCGTCGTCGCGCCGGGCGGTGACGTACGCCTCCAGCCGCAGGGCCTCGAAGCTGTACAGCGGCTCCTCGGACAGCCGCGCCCCGCGGCGGATGAGGTCGCCCAGGCTGGCGGCGTTGCTGGCCATGACGCCGCCCCGGGCCGAGGCCCCCACCACGGCCTCGCGCAGCAGCTCGTTCTTGGACCGGAAGCGGCCGTACACCGTGCCGGTCGACACCCCGGCCTCCCGCACGATGTCCATGATCTTGGTGCCGGCGTAGCCCTCCCGCGCGAACACGGCGGCCGCGGCCCGGATCAGCCGGGCCCGCAGCTCGTCGGACTCGCGCTCGGGGGCGGCGGTCACTTCGCCTGGCCCGCGATCTCCGCTTGCAGCTGGCGGGAGTAGTCGATGCGGCCGGTCCGCTCGGCGGGGTCGCCGGTGCAGAGCCACAGGGCGGTCTCGGCGAACTCATCCGGCTTCTCGATGAGCTCGTCGGGCACGCCCCGGGTCAGGCCGTGCATGTCGACGCCCGGCGTCTTCACCAGGCCCGACGGCGACAGCACGTTGACCGCGATGCCGTCGGCGTGGACCTCGGCGGCCAGGCCGGTCGTGAAGCGCTCCAGCGCGGCCTTGCACATGCCGTACACGGTCCCGCCGCGCATGCGCCGCGACGGGTAGGGCGGGCCCTGCGGGTGGCGGCCGGCGCCGGAGGAGATGTTGAGGATCCAGCCGGCGCCCCGCTCCTTCATGCCGGGCAGCAGCATCTGGGCCAGCTCGAACGGCGCCCGCACCTGGACCGCGAACATGAGCTCGTAGTGGCGCTCGGTGAAGTCCTCGACCGGCTCGAAGTAGGTGATCGCCGCGTTGTTCACCAGCACGTCGATCGGTCCCAGCTCCTTGACCGCCTGCTCGACGAGCCGGCGCCGGTCCTCGGGCTTGGCCAGGTCGGCGGCCACGGCCACGGCGGTGCCCCCGGCGTCGGTGATCTCGCGCACCGTGGTGCCGATGCTGCCGGGCAGCGGGTGGTCGCCCTCCTCCACCGTGCGGGCCGACACTGCGACCGCCGCGCCCGCGGCCGCGAAGCGCTGGGCGATGGACTCGCCGATGCCACGGCTGGCCCCGGTGACCAGTGCGACCCTGTTCCTGAGCGGCGCGTCGCCGCTTGGCCCTTCCGTGCCGCTCACGGGTCGACCCTGGCCGCGGCCGAGCCGGAGAAGACCACGACGCCGTCCTGGTTCGTGGTGCTCACGGTCAGCTCGACCGAGGGCTCGTCACCCTCGTTGACCGCCTCGACGGTGGCCGTGGTCGTGAGGTCGTCACCCGGAAACACCTGGGACGTGAAGCGCCCGCCGAAGCGCAGCAGCCGGCCGTCGCCTACCAGGTCGGTGAGCATGTGCCCGGTCATGCCCATCGTGAGCATGCCGTGGGCGAACACGCTGGGGTAGCCCGCCACCTGGGTGGCGAACACCTCGTCGGTGTGGAGGGGGTTGTAGTCGCCGGACGCTCCCGCGTACTGGACGATCTGGGTGCGGCTCAGGTTCTCGGCCACGACGGCCTCGAAGGTCTGGCCCTTTTCGAGCTCGCTGGCCTTGAGGGTCATTGCTGCACCGCCCGCTCCGTGCGCACCGCCACGCTGCGGGCCGTGACCACCAGCTCGCCGTCCTGGTTGCGGTACTCGGTCACCGACTCGGCGAACACGAGCTTGCCCGCCCGCCGGCCCTCCTTCTCCCAGCGCTTGCCCGGCGTCGTGGTGGACGTGAGCACGTCCCCGACCTTCAGCGGCCGGTGGTACTCGTAGTGCTGCTCGGCGTGGAGCCCGGAGCCACCGCCACCCCGACCGCTACCGCCGCCGCCGCCGGACGAGCCGCCCTCGGCCTTCTCCGCGGGTGCGGGGCGCTGCAGCCCCGAGGGCGTCTTGCCGGAGCCGAACCACGGTCGCCCGATCTTGGGACGTAACCCGTAGTCGGGATCGAACTGGGCGCTGGCCTGCACGAACGTCGGCGGCGCGATGGCCTGGGAGGGGTCGTAGTAGATGGGGTTGGGGTCGCCGATGGCCCGGGCGAAGAGCATGATGTGCCCGGCCTCGATCGGGAAGCGTTCGACTGCCATAAGGTCGAGAATAACTTTTTCTCTAGGCCGCCGTCAGCGAAAATATGCCCCAGGTCACGGCCGCCTGGTGCCCGTACGCGCCCGGCGCCCTTGACCCCAGGTCAGCGGCCGAACGCGGCTGACCGGCCGGGTCGAGTATCCGGCCGGTCAGTCCTTCCCGCCTGTGCGCTACGACCAGCGGTGGGCGACGTCGATCACCAGGCGGCTGCCGTTGCCCGGCCCGGCCAGGAAGAACACCCGGAACGGCAGTCGGGCCCGCACCCCGAGGCCCGAGGTGTTCACGCCCTCGAACGACCCGCCGTAGTACACCTGGCGGAACGTCCGGAAGCCGGTGACGTTCACCGCGTGGTTGGGGTCCGCGGGCTGGTAGCTGGGCACGCCCGTGTTGAGGTCGGCATCGTGGGCCGACACCACGATCCGGAGGAACGCGCCGCCCGCCAGCGGGACCGGCTCACCGCTGGCATCCGCGATCACCACCGGGACGTAGCCGACGCTGTAGGCGGGGGCCCCACCCGGGGCGCCCAGGTCGAACACCAGCCGGTCGAAGCACTCGTGCTGCCCGGCCCGGAGGTTGGTGACGAGGCCGGGCCCCGTGCTCGATCCGGTCCCGGACTTGTCGAGGGACCGCCACGTGATCCCGCAGTACGGCTCGGCGGCGCCCACTGACGGCGCCGGATGACAGACGGGTCGTCCGCTACGACCAGCGGTGAGCGACGTCGATCACCAGCCGGCTGCCGTTGCCCGGCCCCGCCAGGAGGAACACGCGGAACGGCAGGCGCGCCCGCACACCCAGGCCCACGGTGGTGTAGCCCTCGAACGTCCCGTCGAAGTACACCTGGCGGAACGTCTGGAACCCGTTCACGTTCACCGCGTGGGCCCGGTCCGGCGGGTTGTAGGTCGGGATGCCCGTGTTGACGTCGTAGGCGTTGGCATGGATCGTGACCTGCAGGAACGCGCCGCCGGCCAGCGGGATCGGATCGCCGGTGGCGTCTCCGGTCACGACCGGCACGTAGCGGACGTTGTACCCGACGGCCTGGCCCGGGAAGGGCACGACCGGAGCGGTCAGGTCGAACACCAGCCGGTCCCAGCATTCGTGCTGGCCGCCGCGGAGGTTGGTCATCGCCGCGCTGGACATCGTCGGGTCGGTCTTGTCGAGGGACCCCCACGTGATCCCGCAGTACGGCTCGGCGGCACCCACCGACGGGGCCGGAGCCAGAACGCCCACCGCCGCCAAGGTCGCTGCCGCCAGAACGAAGATCCGTCGCATTGTTGCGACCTCCTTAGGCTGTCCTCCACGAATCGACGCCGAGCCCGCGCGATCGGTTGACAGCCGGGGAGCTCAACGGAGGGCGTACGCGCCGACCGGCCGGAAGGCGTCAGGCTCGCGGGCCCGCCGTCTCCGGCCGGTCGGTCTTCGTGTGTGTGTGCTGTCGAGCGCTACGACCAGCGGTGGGCGACGTCGATCACCAGGCGGCTGCCGTTGCCCGGCCCGGCCAGGACGAACACCCGGAAGGGCAGACGGGCCCGGACACCGAGGCCCGCAGTGGTCACGCCCTCGAACGAACCGCCGTAGAACACCTGGCGGAACGTCTGGAAGCCGGTGACGTTCACCGCGTGGAACCGGTCGGCCGGCTGGTAGGTCGGCACGCCGGTGTTCGGGTCGAAGTCGGGGGCGAAGACCGTGATCTGGAGGAACGCGCCGCCGGCCAGCGGGACGGGATTACCGCTGCCGTCTTCGGTCACCACCGGGACGTAGCCGACGTGATAGCCAGCCCCCGCCGGCCCGTTCAGGTCGAACACCAGCCGGTCCCAGCACTCGTGCTGCCCGGCCCGGAGGTTGGTGATCAGGCCGCCGCCCCCCGACGACGCGGTCTTGTCGAGGGATCCCCACGTGATCCCGCAATACGGCTCGGCGGCACCCACCGACGGCGCCGGAGCCAGAACGCCCACCGCCGCCAAGGTCGCTGCCGCCAGAACGAAGATACGTCGCATGAATGCGACCTCCTTAGGCTGTCCTGACCGCATCGACGCCGAGCACGCGGCATCGGTTGACAGCCGTGGGAGCTAAATCGTCTGGGCGTGGGAGGGGGCGTGACGGCTCAGGACCGCCTCGATCACCTCGTCGCCGGCGGCGACGGCCCGCAGCACGTAGCGGGCAGCCCCGTGGGCCGCAGCCTCGAGGTCGAGACGGCGGCGGCCGTCGCCGGTCAGGCCGTCGGCGTAGAGCAGCACGAAGTAGTAGACGACGCCCGCGTTGGCATGGGCCAGCACGGCCGGGTCCTCGTCGGTGCGGACCTGGCCCAGCTCCTGGCCCTCGGCCAGCAGCGTGATGGCGTCGTCGGCCAGCAGCCGGCGGGAGTGCGAGCGGGTGTCGCGCAGCCGCTGGTCGCCCCGCAGCTGGCTGGAGATGATGCCGTAGAGCCGGTGGTTCTCCCCGATGAACCGCACCGACTCGGCGGTGGCCACGTACAGCCGGCCCAGCGGATCGTCGACGCCGTCGACCGCCCGGCTGAGCGCCCGCCGCAGCCGCCGGCCCATGTCCGCCACGATCTCGCGGAACAAGGTCTCCTTGTTCTCGAAGTACCAGTAGACGAGCCCCTTGGCCACGCCGGCCGCGTCGGCGATGTCGACCATGCGGGTGTTCTCGTAGCCGCGCTTCGCGAACAGGTACTCGGCGTGACGAAGGAGCTCCGCCTTCCGGTCCTGTCCGTGGCGCGTCAGGCTGCGGGACTCCGACACGTCCGCCAACCTAGTTGGGCCTCCTTACGTTGTCCTCACGGGTTACCTACGGCGCCGGGCCAGGACCTCTTGCACGAGACTCACCGCCAGCCGGCCGTCGCGGGTCCACAGCGAGCCCCGCGCCACTCCGCGGGCGCGGGCGCCCGCCACCGGCTCCAGGACGTAGAGCAGCCACTCGTCGGCCCGGGCCGGGTGGTGGAACCACATGCAGTGGTCCAGGCTGGCCATCATGCGGTCCCGGCGGGCGACTCCCAGCGACTGGGCCACCACGCCCACCGGGCCCATGTCCGACAGGAACGCCAGCATGGCGGCGTGCAGCATCGGGTCGTCGGGCAGGCGGTCCGGCACCCGCACCCACCGCATGCTGACCCCTGGCGGTGCCCCGGCGACGGCGCGCGCCTCCAGGGGCCGGCCCCGCATCCAGGGCGGATCGTCGGGCTCGACGCCGTCCTCGGGCGCGCCGGCCAGGTCCAGGGGTGACGGGGGCTGGTGGGCATCACCGGGCTCGTCCCGGTGGAAGGAGGCGTCGAGGTTGAGGATGGCGTCGCCCCCCTGGACCGCCACCACCCGCCGGGTGGTGAACGAGGTCCCGTCGCGGATGCGGTCCACGACGTAATCGACCGGCTCGTCGTAGCGACCGGGCCGGAGGAAGTAGGCGTGGAGGGAGTTCACGCCATGGTCGGCCTTCACCGTCCGCCAGGCGGCGACGAGGGCCTGGCTGGCCACCTGCCCGCCGAACAGCCGCGGCGGGCCGACGCGGGCCCATCCAGGCGGCCCCGATCCGCGCCGCCGACGCGGCACCGTGCGGTACGTGTCGGGCTCGGTGGGCGTCAGCTCGAACAGCTCACGCACCCGGGCCGCGTAGTCCTGGGGCATCTAGGACAACCGCTCCACGACCGTGGCCATGGCCATGCCGCCCGCGGCGCACATGGTCTCCAGGCCCCACTGCCCGTCGCCGGTGCGCAGGTCGTTGATGAGCGTGGTCATGATGCGGGCCCCGGTCATGCCGAAGGGATGGCCCAGCGCGATGGCGCCGCCGTGCGGGTTGAGCTGGCGCTCGATGTCGATGCCGGTGTTCTCGCACACCGGCAGGACCTGGGCGGCGAACGCCTCGTTGAGCTCGACGAAGTCGATGTCCTCGATCGACATGCCCGTGGCCTTGAGCACCTTGCGCACCGCGTCGATCGGGGCCACGCCCATGATCTCGGGGTTGTTGCCCGAGTACGCGGTGGCCACGATGCGGGCCAGCGGCTCCAGGCCCAGCTCGTCGGCCTTCTGGCGGCTGGTGATGAGCACCGCGGCCGCGCCGTCGTTGAGGGGGCAGGCGTTGCCCGCGGTGACCGTCCCGCCCTCCTTGAACGAGGGCTGCAGCTCGGCCAGCTTCTCCAGCGTCGTGCCGGCCCGCGGGCAGTCGTCGCGCGACACGACGGTGCCGTCGTCCTTGGTGATGGGGGAGATCTCGACGTCGTAGTGCCCCGACTCCTGGGCCGCGACCGCCCGGTCCTGGGACAGCTTGGCGAAAGCGTCCATGTCCTCCCGGGACACGCCGTACTGCTCCGCCACGTTCTCGGCCGTCATGCCCATGGGGATGTAGACGAACGGGAAGCCGCTGTCGCGGCCGAGCAGCTTGGGGTTGAGCCCACCGGGACCGATGCCCCGGCCTCGGCCACCGCCACCCCGACCGCCGCCGCCCTCGGCGCCCTCGGGCGCGGGCGGGCGGGACGACTTCTCCACCCCGCAGGCGATGTACATGTCGCCCTCGCCCACCTTCACCGCGTTGGCCGCGGCGGTGATGGCCTGGAGCGACGATGCG
>JBKPRS010000272.1:0-12856 GCA_046734695.1 Actinomycetota bacterium
ATCGGGCAAGCCCGGCAGCTCCGCGCGTTCCGGGACCGGCGGTTCCTCGTCGGGCCGTCCCGGGGCGCGGCGGGATCCGCGGCCGCGCTACGGCGACGAGCGCCGCGAGCAGCAGGACGACCGGGCGCCGCAGTCGCGGGGGACCCGGGGCCGTCCCGGCCCGGACCGGCGCCCGCGGGGCGGTGACCAGCGCCGGGAGCAGCCACCGCGGGGTCGGTCCGCCGCGCCGCGCTACGGGGCCGAGCGCGAGGACCGCTACGACGACCGTGAGATGAAGGGGCCGAAGCGCTGGGGTGGCCTGGCTCGCCGGGGGGCGGGACGGGCGACCGCAGCGTCCGACGCCTGGCGGGCGGCGGGACGGGACTTCGACAAGGCGCGGACCGACGCCCCGGCCGAAGCCGGCCAGGACGAGGCCGCCTGGCAGCCGGAGGAGTGGATCGACGAAGGCGAGCTCCGGGACGAGGCCGCGGAGGCGGTCGGGCGCAGCCGGGCGCCTCGCTCGGCGCCGGCCCCGGCCAAGCGCCCCAAGGCGGGCCAGAAGGAGCCGAGTGGCGGCGCGGAGCGGGACGACCTGCGCAGCACCGTGCCCGCCAACCGCATGGCCCGGTTCGAGCAACGGCTGGACGAGGCCAGCGACGCCTTCCGGCGTGAGCGGTACGAGGACGCCCGCCGCATCCTGCGCCCGCTCGCCGGGCAGGCGCCGGGGGCGTCGTCCGTGCGCGAGCTGTACGGGCTCACGCTCTACCGGCTCGGCCGCTGGGCCCAGGCCCGGCGCGAGCTGGAGGCGTTCCGCACCCAGACCGGCTCGACCGAGCAGCATCCCGTGCTGGCCGACGCCAACCGCGCGCTCGGGCGGTACGACGAGGTCGAGGAGCTATGGGAGGAGCTGCGGGCGGCCAGCCCCAGCGCCGAGCTCGTCGCCGAGGGCCGCATCGTGGCCGCCGGCGCCCTCGCCGACCAGGGCCGGCTGGAGGAGGCCATCGAGCTCCTGGCCACGGCCAGCAAGCCGACCAAGCGGCCCAAGCTCCACCACCTGCGCATCGCCTACGCGCTGGCCGACCTCTACGAGCGGGCCGGTGACCTGCCCCGGGCCCGCGAGCTGTTCGGCCTCGTGGCCGCCAACGACCCCGACTTCGTCGACATCCAGGCCCGCCTGCGCGCGCTGCGCTAGAGCGCTCGGCCGCCGGCCCGTACTCCGGGGCCGGTGAGGCGCTTGTGGTAGACGACGAAGTCGCAGGGGCCGGCCAGGAGCGGCGCCAGATGCGGGTAGCTCTCCTCGATGGCGCTCGACCGCACCGGTCGGTAGCCGATGCGCGTGTACCAGGCGTGCAGGAGCTCCTTGTTCGGGTGCTTCCAGCCCCGGGGCACCAACAGCTCGAGCTGCATGACCGTGCAGCCGCGCCCGCGGCTGAGGTCCTCGGCGAAGAGCACCAGATCCCGGCCGATGCCTTGGCCCCGACGGGCCGGGTCGGCGACCAGCATGCCCAGCTCGCCTTCGCCGCCTTCGAGCTCCTGGACGCGGACGCCGCCGACGATCTCGCCGTCGACCCGGGCCAGGGCGATCTCCCCGGCCGCGATCAGCCCGGCGATCTCGGCAGTGGTCGTCCGGGCGGCGGTGTCCACCCACAGCCCGTCCTCGGCGGCGGCGTAGACCCGGTTCACCAGGTCGGCGATCTCGGCCACGAAGCCGCCGTCCGACGCCGCGGTGGCGGGCACCAGCGCGATCTCGACCGACGGAAGGGGAGTGGTCGCCTCGTCGCTCCTCATGGCCTCAGAGCAAAGCATGGCCGAGCACGACATCGTGCTCGGCCATGCGCCCCCCGGCGTCTTCCCCTCGTAACACGTTCTAATTCAAACATGACGTCAATTTCAACTATCGATCCGGAAGGGGGCGTCGACAGCAGGGGAGCACTACCCTGAGGCCGCAGTGACACCCGCCCGACGCATGAGGGAGCACGCACGTGGTGGACATCCAGAGCCTGCTGGGGGACGAGGCAGACAGCCTGCTCAACCACGAGTCGAAGGGGATCCCGCGTGACGATCTGAACCTGCCGGGTCCGGACTACATCGACCGCGTCTTCTCCCTGACCGAGCGCTCGCCCCAGGTCCTGCGCAACCTGCAGTCCCTGCTCGACCATGGGCGCCTGGCCGGCACGGGCTACGTGTCGATCCTGCCCGTCGACCAGGGCATCGAGCACTCGGCCGCGGCCAGCTTCGCCCCGAACCCCAAGTACTTCGACCCGGCCAACATCGTCGAGCTGGCCATCGAGGGCGGCTGCAACGCGGTCGCCTCCACGTTCGGCGTGCTGGGCGCCATGTCCCGGCGCTACGCCCACAAGATCCCGTTCATCGTGAAGATGAACCACAACGAGCTGCTCACCTACCCGAACAAGTTCGACCAGATCATGTTCGGCTCGGTGGAGGAGGCGTTCGACCTCGGTGCCGCGGCCGTGGGCGCCACGATCTACTTCGGCTCGGACGAGGCGACCCGCCAGATCCAGGAGGTCAGCGAGGCCTTCTACCGGGCGCACGAGCTCGGCATGTTCACCGTGCTGTGGTGCTACCTCCGCAACTCGGCCTTCAAGACCGACGCGGGCGACATGCACAACGCCGCCGACCTCACCGGCCAGGCCAACCACATCGGCGTGACCATCGAGGCCGACATCATCAAGCAGAAGCTGCCGACCCTCAACGGCGGCTACAACGCGCTCCAGGGCTACGGCAAGACCAACAAGGCCGTGTACGACACCCTCACCAGCGACCACCCGATCGACCTGTGCCGCTGGCAGGTGGCGAACAACTACATGGGACGCATCGGGCTCATCAACAGCGGCGGCGAGTCCAAGGGCGCCTCCGACCTGGCCGAGGCGGTGCGCACCGCGGTCATCAACAAGCGGGCCGCAGGCATCGGTCTCATCTCGGGCCGCAAGGCGTTCCAGCGCCCGATGAGCGAGGGCGTGGAGCTTCTGAACGCCATCCAGGACGTGTATCTCGACAGCTCGATCACCATCGCCTGACCAGGGAGAAGACGCACCCTCAGTGGGTGTGACACCTCTCACCGCGAGGGTGCGTTCGGCTGACTGTGCCAGGCGATAACGTGCCTGTCAGACAGCACAATCACGTCAAGGGGGACGCGGTTGACCGACACCACTCACCGGACCCGGGCACCCCAGGTCGTCGACCGTGTGGTCATCCGCTTTGCGGGTGACTCCGGCGACGGCATGCAGCTCACCGGGGACCGCTTCACGACCACGAGCGCGCTCTACGGCAACGACCTCGCGACGTTGCCCGACTTCCCCGCGGAGATCCGCGCCCCCGCGGGCACGCTCGCGGGCGTCTCCGCGTTCCAGGTCCACATCTCGGACCACGACATCACGACGCCGGGCGACGCGCCCAACGTGCTCGTGGCCATGAACCCGGCCGCGCTGCGCAGCCAGATCGGCCGCGTGGCGCCCCGGGCGACGATCATCCTGAACGCCGACGCGTTCGACGAGCGCCACCTCACCAAGGCCGGCTACGCGGCCGACCCGCGCCATGACGGCAGCCTCGACGCCTTCACCGTCTACGAGGTCCCCATGACCTCGCTGACCAAGGGCGCGGTCACGCCGCTGGGGGTCAAGCCCCGCGACGCCGAGCGGTCCAAGAACTTCTTCGCGCTCGGCCTCATCTCGTGGATGTACACCCGCCCGGTCGAGCCCACGCTCGAGTGGATCGCCCGCCGCTTCGTGGCCAAGCCCGACGTGGCCGAGGCCAACACCGCGGCGTTCAAGGCCGGCCACGCCTTCGGCGAGACGGCCGAGCTGTTCGACCACCCCTACGAGATCCACCCGGCGGTCCTGCCCGCAGGCACCTACACCAACATCAACGGCAACACCGCGCTGGCCTGGGGCCTGGTCGCGGCCAGCCAGCTGTCGCACATGCCCCTGTTCCTGGGCTCGTACCCGATCACGCCGGCGTCGGACATCCTGCACGAGCTGTCGAAGCACAAGAACTTCGGCGTGCGCACGCTGCAGGCCGAGGACGAGATCGCCGGCATCGGCTCGGCCGTGGGCGCCGCCTACGGCGGGCACCTGGGCGTCACCACCACCAGCGGGCCCGGCATGGCCCTCAAGGCCGAGACCATGGGCCTGGCGGTGAACCTCGAGCTGCCGCTGCTGATCATCGACATCCAGCGGGGCGGCCCGTCGACCGGCCTGCCCACCAAGACCGAGCAGGCCGACCTGCTCATGGCCATGCACGGACGCCACGGCGAGGCGCCCCTGCCGATCGTCGCCCCGCGCAGCCCGAGCCACTGCTTCGAGGTGGCCATCGAGGCGGCCCGCATCGCGCTCAAGTTCCGCACCCCGGTCGTGCTCCTCTCCGACGGCTACCTGGCCAACGGCACCGAGCCGTGGAAGCTGCCCGACGTGGAGACCCTGCCCGACCTGGCGATCACCTTCGCCACCGAGCCCAACCACACGGGCGAGGACGGCGAGGCCGTGTTCTGGCCCTACGTGCGCGACCCCGAGACGCTCGCCCGGGACTGGGCCCTGCCGGGCACGCCGGGGCTGATGCACCGCATCGGCGGCCTCGAGAAGGAGGAAGGGTCGGGCAACGTCAGCTACGACCCGGCCAACCACGAGCTGATGATCCACATCCGGGCCGACAAGATCGACCGGATCGCCGACCACATCCCCGAAGTGGAGGTGACCGGCGACGTCGAGGACGCCGAGCTGCTCGTGCTCGGCTGGGGCTCCACCTGGGGCGCGATCGACGGCGCCGTCAGCCGGGCCCGGGCCGCGGGCCACAAGGTGGCGCACGCCCACCTGATCCACCTCAACCCGTTCCCCCGCAACCTGGGCGACGTGCTGCGGCGCTACCCCCGCGTGATGGTGCCCGAGATGAACCTGGGCCAGCTGGCCCAGCTGGTGCGGGCCCGCTATCTCGTCGACGCCCGCACCGTGTCCAAGGTGCGGGGCCTGCCGTTCACGGCCTCCGAGCTGGAGCAGGCCATCGTGGATCAGCTGAAGGACCAGGCATGACCGACACCGCCATTCCCGTCACCACCAAGAAGGACTGGTCCAGCGACCAGGAGGTCCGCTGGTGCCCCGGCTGCGGCGACTACTCGATCCTCACCGCCGTCCAGCTGCTCATGCCCGACCTCGGCATCCGCCGCGAGGACACGGTGTTCGTGTCCGGCATCGGCTGCGCCGCCCGCTTCCCGTACTACATGAACACCTACGGGATGCACACCATCCACGGCCGGGCACCGGCCATCGCCACGGGACTGGCCCTGGCCCGGCCCGACCTGCACGTGTTGGTGGTGTCGGGTGACGGCGACGCCCTGTCGATCGGTGGCAACCACCTGATCCACGCCCTGCGGCGCAACGTCAACATCACGATCCTGCTGTTCAACAACCAGATCTACGGGCTCACCAAGGGCCAGTACTCGCCGACCAGCGAGGTGGGCAAGGTCACCAAGTCCACGCCGTTCGGCAGCCTGGACCACCCGTTCAACCCGGTGAGCGTGGCCATCGGGGCCGAGGCCACGTTCGTGGCCCGCACCCACGACATGGACCGCCAGCACATGATGGAGGTCATCCGCCGGGCCTTCGAGCACCGCGGCGCCTCCCTCGTGGAGATCTACCAGAACTGCAACGTCTTCAATGACGGCGCCTTCGAGCAGATCACCGCCAAGGTCAACCGCGACGACATGCTCATCCCGCTGCGCCACGGCGAGCCGATCCGCTTCGGGGCGGACCTGTCCAAGGGCGTGGTCATCGACTCGCAGCGGGGCGCCCACCTGGTGGACGTGGCCGACGTCGGCGAGGACGCGCTGCTGGTCCACGACGAGACCCGCGACGACCCGAGCGTGGCGTTCATGCTGTCCCGCTTGGCCCGCGGCCCCCACGAGCCCACACCCATCGGCGTGTTCCGGGACGTCATGCGCCCCGAGTACGGCGACGGCGTCAGCAGCCAGATCGCCGCGGCCCAGGCCCAGCGGGGCCCGGGCGACCTGGCGGCCCTGCTGCGCTCGGGCGCCGTCTGGGAAGTCAACTAGCCCCACCCGCGCCCGACGCGAGCACGGCTCGCTACTCTCTGCCCCCGGGGCCACCGGATCCACCCCGGGGAGGACACATGGACACGCCGCCGTCGCCGCTGCTCGACGTGCAGTTCTGGCGGCTCCCGCTGGCGGAGCGCATGGCCCAGTTCGCGGAGATCCGCGAGCAGGGGCCGTTCATCCCGCTGTCGTTCGACAACTTCATGACCGGGCAGACGGAGACGTTCGACGCCGTCACCCGCTACGCCGAGGTGCTCGAGATCAGCCGCCGCCCGCTCGACTTCTGCTCGGGCCGGGGGGCGGTGTCGATCCCGGACATGCCCGAGGCGGCGATGGAGTTCTTCGGCTCGTTCATCAACATGGACGACCCGCGCCATGCCCGACAGCGCGGCATCGTGTCCCGCTCGTTCACGCCCCGCCAGCTGGCCAAGGTCCTCGACTCGGTCTCCACGATCTGCACGGAGGTCATCGACACCTTCTGCGAGCAGGGCGAGGTCGACCTGGTCGACGTGCTGTCGCGCCCGTTCCCGCTGCTCATCATCTGCGACATGATGGGCATCCCCCGCAGCGAGTTCGACACCGTGCTGGAGGCGACCAACGTCATCCTGGGCGGCGGCGACCCCGAGTTCTTCGCTGGCCGCGACCCGATGACCGCGACGTTCGAGGCCGGCATCCGGCTCACCCAGTTGATGAACGAGCTCGCCGACGCGCGCCGGCGCGAGCCGACCGACGACCTCACCTCCAAGCTGGTCCACAACGACCTCGGCGAGGAGCTGCTCGCCCCCCAGGAGATCGCCCCGTTCTTCATCCTCCTGGCGGTGGCCGGGAACGACACGACCCGCACGGCCATCAGCCACGGCATGCAGCTGCTGTCCGAGTACCCCGACCAGCGCAAGCTCTGGCAGGACGACCTGGACGGGGTCACGGCGTCCGCGGTCGAGGAGATCGTGCGGATGGCGTCGCCGGTGACGTTCATGCGCCGGACCGCCACACGCGACGTGACCGTGTCGGGCCGCGAGTTCCACGAGGGCGACAAGGTCGTGCTCTTCTACGGGGCCGCCAATCGCGATCCCCGCGAGTTCGATGATCCCGAGAGCTTCGACGTGCGGCGCGACCCCAACCCCCACGTCGGCTTCGGCGGCCCGGGGCCGCATTTCTGCCTCGGGGCCCATCTGGCCCGGCGCGAGCTGGCGGTCGCGTTCCGCCAGCTGCTGACCCGGCTGCCGGACATCGAGCTCGCCGGTGACCCGGTGCCGCTCGAGTCGATGGGCATCCCCCTGGTCGGCGGGATCAAGCGCCTGCCGGTCCGCTTCACTCCGACCGCGCCGGTGGGCGCACGGGCCTGACCGGGCCGCCGCCCGGTGGGGATAGCGTCGGCGGATGCCCGTCGCGCTGCGCATCTTCATCGAGCCCCAGTTCGGGTCCACCTACGACGACCAGCTGGCGGTGGCGCGGGAAGCCGAGGCGCTCGGCTTCGACGCGTTCTTCCGCTCGGACCACTACCTGACCATGGGCGCGGGCCTGGGCGAGCCCGGCCCGACCGACTCCTGGGTGACGCTGGGGGCGCTGGCCCGCGAGACCCAGCGGATCCGCCTGGGGACCATGGTCACCGCCGCGACGTTCCGCCATCCGGGCCCGCTCGCCATCTCGGTGGCCCAGGTGGACGCCATGTCGGGCGGGCGGGTCGAGCTCGGGCTGGGGAGCGGCTGGTACGAGCAGGAGCACGCCGCCTACGGCATCCCGTTCCCGTCCCTCGGTGAGCGCTTCGAGCGGCTGGAGGAGCAGCTGGCCATCGTGACCGGGCTGTGGGAGACGCCCGCCGGGGAGCGTTTCTCGTACGACGGCAGGCACTACCAGCTGGGTGGCTCGCCGGCCCTGCCCAAGCCGGTCCAGACGCCGCGGCCGCCGATCATCGTCGGGGGATGGGGCAAGGCCCGCACGCCCCGCCTGGCGGCCCGCTACGCCGACGAGTTCAACGTCCCGTTCGCTCCCAAGCCCGAGGTGTTCACGGGCCAGGTGGAGGCCGTGAGGGCCGCCTGCGAGGCCGTGGGGCGCGACCCGGCCTCGCTGGTCTGGTCGGCGGCGATCACGGTGGTCTGTGGCGAGGACGAGGCGGCCTACGCCCGCCGGGCCGCGGCCATCGGCCGCGACCCGGCCGAGCTGCGCGCGGGCGTGGCCGCGGGCACGGTGGCCGAGGTGACCGACCGGCTGGGCGGCTTCGTGGAAGCCGGCGCCCAGCGGCTCTACCTCCAGGTGCTCGACGTGCACGACCTGGACCACCTGCGGCTCCTCGCCGCCGAGGTCGCCCCCGCGTTAGCGTGACCGTCCGGAGTCAGCCCGAGACGTTGGGCCCGGCGCGCTCGACGGTCATGCGCAGGATGACCCGTTGGTCCCGCTCCATGGCGGCGCGGTAGTCGTCCCAGTCCGGGTGCTCGCCGCTGATGCTGCGGTAGTAGTCGACCAGGGGCTCCATGGCCTCGGGCAGCGACACGATGTCCACCGGCCCCTCGACCTGGAGCCACTCACCGAAGAAGCCGTCGGTGAACGCGCAGATGGCGGCGTAGGGCAGGGCGCGCAGGTGGCGCACCTTCCAGGCCGTCTCGCGGGTCGACACGACCACCCGATCCTCGGCATCGACACCGACGGTGATGGGCGACATCTGGGTCGAGCCGTCGGACTTGGTGGTGGCCATCACGGCCCGGTGGTTGGCGCGCAGGAAGTCGAGAGCGGCGGCGGTGTCCACGGCGGTCACCCTAGGTCGCGGAACGCCAGCCCCGTCTTCAGCTTCGGGTGGAAGAACGTTGTCTTCGGCGGCATCCGCTCGCCCCCGTGGGCGGTCGCCTCGATCTGGGCCACGGACGCCGGGCGCAGCAGCACGCCGAACTGGGCGTCGCCCGCCTCCACCGCGGCCCGCACGTTGTCGACCCCGTGCTGGAAGCGCAGCTCGTGGGGCGGCAGTTCCGCCAGGGCGACGTCCAGCCGGGCCGAATCGAGGTCGCGGGCGTCGGCCAGCGCCTCGCTGCGGGGCCGCACCAGGGCGGCACCGGCGGGCCCGATCACGCACAGGGCGCCGGCCTGGTCCATGGCGGTGGTGAGCGGGGCGTCGGGTGGCGGCGGTCCGATGGGCTCGAACCAGGGGGCGAGGGCGTCCACCAGGTCCAGGCCCTCGGGCAGCCCCGACACGAGGCGGTGGATGGCCCGCACCGTCAGCTCGTCCTCCACCAGTTCGACCAGGTAGGCGAGCGTGGACGCGGCCTCGCCCGCGTCGCCATCGGCCGCCTCCCGCTCGCCGCGGTAGGCGAGCGAGGTCTCGTAGCGGTGGTGCCCGTCGGCGATGACGACCGGCTGGGCGGCGACGGCCTCGGCGATGGCGGAGCAGCGCTCGGGGTCGTCGACGACCCACACGCTGTGCACCGTGCCCTCGCCGTCGTCGACGCTGGCGGTGGGCTCGGCGTCGGTGGGCAGCAGGTCGGTGAGCCCCTTGGCCAGTGACAGGCCCCAGATGGCGGACAGGTTGGCCCGCGTGGCCCGCAGCAGGTCGAGCCGGTCGGAGCGGGCCTTGGGCGTGGTGTGCTCGTGGGGGAGGATGTCGGTGCCCGGCGGGCTCAGCTCCAGCGCGCCGATCACGCCGGTGGTGTGCCGGGGCACGCCGGCATCGTCCCGGTAGGCCATGCGGTAGACGGTGAACGTGGGCCGCTCGTCGTCGACCAGCGTGCCGTCGGCCCGCCAGGCAGCGAGCAGCTCGCGGGCGACGTCGTAGCGGTCGCGGCCGTCCTCGCCGGCGGGGAGGTCGATGCGCACCGCGTTGTGGGGGTCCCGGGCGGCCAGCTCGGCCCGCTGGGCGTCGTCGATGACGTCGTAGGGCGGGCTGATGACCGAGGCGAGGTCGACCCGGGCGCGGTCGTAGCGGACGGCGGGGAAGGGCTGGAAGCGAGCCACGCGCCCATCCTGGCAGACCGCCCCGGAGTTGCCGGCATGCGCCGCCGGGGTGGCAGCATGCAACGCCGTGACCTGGGTGCTCGACCTCGACGGCGTGGTGTGGCTGTCCGCTGATCCCATCCCCGGCGCGGCGGAGGCCGTGGCCCGGCTGCGGGCCGCGGGGGAGCGGGTGGTGTTCTGCACCAACTTCTCCGGGAAGCTGCTCGCCGAGCAGGAGGCCCAGTTGGAGGACCACGGGATCCCCGCCCACGGCGACGTGCTCACCTCGGCCATGGCCGCGGCCCGGCTGGTGGAGCCGGGGGAGCGCGTCCTGATCTGCGGCGGGCCGGGCGTGGCGGAGGCTATGGCGGCCCGCGGCGCGGTCCCGGTGCGCGACGGCGACGCCGACGCGGTGGCCGTGGGCTTCCACCGCGAGTTCGACTACGAGCGGCTGCGCATCGCGGCCCGGGCCGTGGACCGCGGCGCCCGGCTCATCGCCACCAACGACGACGCGACGCTGCCCACGCCCGACGGGCCGATCCCCGGCGGGGGCGCGCTGGTGGCCGCGGTGGCCTACGCCACCGGCGTCGAGCCGGTCATCGCCGGCAAGCCGCACCAGCCGATGGCCGACCTCGTCCTGTCGGTGGGCGGGCCGGAGGGCACGGTGGTGGGCGACCGCCCGTCGACCGACGGCGGGCTCGCGGCCCGGCTGGGCTACCGCTTCGCACTCGTGCTCACCGGGGTGACCCACGAGGCGGACCTCCCGGTCGACCCGGCGCCCGACCTGGTGGCCGCCAGCCTGGCCGACCTGGTGCCTCAGTAGTAGTAGCGCTGCTGGGGTGCCGGCCGGGATCGGTAGCGGCCGGTGAGGGCGGAGACCAGCAGGGCGACGATCACGCCGTAGACGAAGCCGGTGACGTGCGCCATCCACGCCACGCCCGAGTTGGGGTTGGTGAAGAACTGGAGCACGAACCACGCCAGCAGGACCCACATCGCCCGCAGGGGCACGATGACGATGAACACCAGCGTGAGGACGCGCGCGTGCGGCCACCACACCAGGTAGGCACCCATGACCGCCGCGATCGCCCCCGAGGCGCCGATCACGGGCACGGTGGAGTCGGCGTTCACCGCGATGTGACCGATCGCGGCGATGATCCCGCCCCCGAGGTAGAAGAGCGCGAACGCCAGCTTGCCCAGGCGATCCTCGACGTTGTTGCCGAAGACCCACAGGAACAGCATGTTCCCGGCCAGGTGGATCAGGCTGCCGTGCAGGAAGATCGAGACCAGCACGGCCGGGTACACCAGCTTGTCGGGGATCGCCGCCGGCCGGGGCTGGCCGATCCCACAGGCTTCGGTGTTGCCGAAGTTGAACGTGGCCCGCGCCTCGTCGATCGACAGCGGGCGGCCGTGGATCACCTCGCACGGGATGGCCGCGTGCTCGACGGTGAACCGGGTGTCCGACACGGTCTCGTCGAACGGGGTCGGCTGCCAGAAGAAGTAGGCGACCACGCAGATGCCGATGATCAGCCACGTCACGACCGGGCGGTGCTGGGTCGGGTTGTCGTCCCGCAGCGGCAACATCGGTCATGAACGTAGCCACTGCGGGCACTGGCGCGTTGCCAGTGCGGACACTCGGTCGTAACCTCCGCTTCCATGGCCGACGACGACCTTCTGCGGCGGCTGCTCGACGCGGGCATGACATTCTCCGCCATGACCCAGGCCCGGGCAGAGGCGCTCATCCGGGACCTCGTGAAGCAGGGGGAGGTGCAGGCCGAGCAGGCGCAGGCCACGATCGACGAGCTCGTGGAGCGCAGCCGGCGAAACAGCGAACGCTGGATCGAGGCCGTGAAGACGGAGATCGACGAGCAGATCGCCGGCCTCGACCTCGCCACCCGCGATGACATCGAGCGCCTCGTGACGCGCTTCGCCGACGTGGCGGCCACCGCCTTCCGCCAGATGATGCCGGACCCCAACGCCGCCGAGAGGGCCGCGGCCACGGCCGCGGCCGCGGCGAAGAAGGCGGCCGAGACGGCCACGGCGGCCGCCAAGATGGCGGCCGATCGGGCCACCGCCGCCGCGAGGAAGGCCACCGGCACGGCCAAGGCGCCCGCACCCGCCAGGAAGGCCGCTGCCCCGACCGCCAGGGCCAGCAGCACCACGAAGAGCGCAGCCGGCTCCGCCAAGAAGGCCACCGGGACGACCGCCAAGAAGGCGGCCGGGTCGGCCAAGAAGGCGAGCAGCCCCGCCAAGAAAGCGACCGGCTCCGCCAAGAAGGCGAGCAGGTCCGCCAAGAAAGCGACCGGCTCGGCCAAGAAGGCCACCGGGACGACCGCCAAGAAGGCGAGCAGCTCCGCCAAGAAGGCCAGCGGGACGACCGCCAAGAAAGCGAGCAGCTCCGCCAAGAAGGCGACCGGCACGGCCAAGAAGGCGAGCGGGACGACGGCCAAGAAGGCCGGCTCCTCCGCCAAGAAAGCGACCGGCTCCGCCAAGAAGGCCGGTGGGACGACCGCCAAGAAGGCGGCTGGCTCGGCCAAGAAGGCAACTCCGTGACGACTGCGGCCGGGTCAGCCAAGACAGCGGGCGGCGCGGCGAAGCGCGCAGCTGGGTCCGTCAAGAAGGCGGCCGGCTCGGCCAAGAAGGCCGCTCCGTGATGACCGCGGCTGGGTCCGCCAAGGCCTGCGCGACTGGGTCCGCCAAGAGGACGGCTCGGTGACGAAGGCCGGCCGGACGACCGCCGGGGACGCCACTGGGTCCGCCCAGGCGTGCGCGGCGAAGCAGGCTCCCGCCTGCACGGCGGGCGGCTTGTCGGCGGGCGGCTAGGCGAGCCGGCCTGGGCGCGGGAGCCACCGACGCCGCCTGTCCGCCGCCGGCTGGACGCCGAGCTGGTCCGCCGGGGGC
>JBKPRS010000273.1:0-7562 GCA_046734695.1 Actinomycetota bacterium
GAGGCCGTGGCCGTCACCCTCGGCCTGCGGCTGGCGGCCGCCGCCGCCGTCAGCGGGCTGGACGACGCCTCGCCGCGGGCGCTGGCCAAGCTGGAGCAGGTGCTGCCCTCCCACCTGCGGGAGCGGGCGGCGGCCATCGAGACGGGCACCTTGCCGCTGGGCGACCGAGGGCCAAACCTGGCCGCCGAGGTCCTCACCCTCGTGGCCGGCGCCTGCCGGGACCACCGGCGGCTGCGCTTCGACTACCGCGACCATGAGGGCGAGCCGACCGTCCGCACGGTCGAGCCGCACCGCCTCGTGCTGGCCCGGGGACGCTGGTACCTGGTCGCCTGGGACGTCGCCCGGGACGGCTGGCGCACCTTCCGGGCCGACCGCATCGACCTGCCCACCAACGCCCTCGGCGACCGCTTCCCGCCCCGCGACCCGCCCGGCGGCGACCTGGTCACCTACGTGCAGGCCGGCCTGGCCCAGGCGCCGTGGCGGATCCGCACGCGGGTCGTCGTGCACGCCCCGGCCGCCTGGGTGGTGGCCCGGCTGCCGGCGGGGACCGGCCTGGTCGAGGCCCTCGACGACGAGCGCTGCGCCTTCGAGGCGGGAGCCGAGACGCCCGAAGTGCTGGCCGGCTACCTGGCCCTCCTGGGCGCCGACTTCGACCTGGACGGCCCACCCGAGGTCGCCCGGGCCGTCCGCGAACTAGGCGAGAGGCTGGGCCGGGCGACTAACACTTAGCGCCATGACCGAGGCTCCTCCCGTGCTGCTGCTCCACGGCTTCGCCACGTCCGCCGCCCGCACCTGGGGCGAGAACGGCTGGCTGGACCTGCTGAGCGACACCGGGCGCACCGTCCTCGCCCCCGATCTGCTGGGCCATGGCACCGCGCCCAAGCCCCACGATCCCGCGGCCTACACCGACTTGCGGGCCGGGGTGGCCGAGGTGCTGCCCGACGGGCCGGTCGATGCCATCGGGTTCTCGCTCGGGGCCCGCACCCTGCTGGAGATGGCCGTCGAGCGCCCCGAGCGGTTCCGCCGGCTTGTGGTCTCGGGCGTGGGCGCCAACCTGTTCCGCAGCGACGGCACGGACACGATCGTGCGGGCGCTGCGGGGCGAGGGCGACACGGCCAACCCGGTGGCCCGCTACTTCGCGGGCCTGGCCGCCCACCCGGACTCCGATCCCATCGCCCTGGCGGCCCTGATGGAGGCCCGGGGCCGGGCTCTCACGGCCGGGGACCTGGCCGCGGTGACCTGCCCGACCCTGGTCGTCCTGGGCGACGACGACTTCGCCGGCCCGGCCGATCCGCTGGTCGAGGCGCTGCCCGACGCCCGCCTGGTCGTCCTGCCGCGGACCGACCACTTCGCCACGCCCAAGTCCTTCAAGTTCATGGACGCCGCCCTGGGCTTCATCGAGGATTAGGCGACCAGCCCGGCGGGTAGCGCACGGATGTGGAACGTATCGTGCGCAGCCCCATCCTCTGGGTCGTGGTGGCGGTCGCCGTGGTCGCTCTCCTCGTCGTGCTGTTCGCCGCCGGCGGCGGTGGCAGCGGCGCGGGCGGCGGCTACTAGACCACCCCGGTACCATCCCGCCCCGTGAGCGGGCGGGTGATCGTGCTCAACGGCACGTCCAGCGCCGGCAAGACGACCTTGGCGGAGCTGCTACAGGCCCGCTTCGCCGCGGCCGGGGAGCCCTGGATCGTGATCGGCGTGGACGACCTGTTCATCAAGCTCCCGCCCGATTGGATCACCATCGGCGCCCACGTCGGCGCCCACGGCGAGGACGGCATGGTCTTCGAGCGGATCGACGGCGCGATCGAGCGCCGGGTCGGACCGGTCGGCACCCGGGCGCTGGCCGCCTACCGGGCCATGGTGGCCGGTGTGGCCCGCAGCGGCATCGACGTCATCGTGGACGAGGTGCTGCTCAGCGAGGACGACTGGCACGGCTGGCAGACCGACCTCGCGGGCCTCGCCGTGCGCTGGGTGCGGGTCGACTGCGTGCTGGACGTGGTCGAGACCCGCGAGCGGAAGCGGGGCGACCGCGTGCTGGGGCTGGCCCGCTCGCAGTACGACGTCGTGCACCAGCACCCGGAGTACGACGCCCGCGTGGACACCGCCACCACCGAGCCGGAGGCCGCCGCCGACCAGATCCTGCACGCGCTGACCTGGTGAGGCTCAGCGGGTGCGGGCGTCCAGGTACTGCAGGAGGTCGTGGGCGGCCAGCTCGATGTCCTTGTGGCCCCACTCGGCCGCCCGGTAGTGGGCGGAGATGAGGCCCATCCGGTGGAGCCGGCGGAGGTCGCCGTAGACGAAGGCGTAGCGGGCCTTGGTGCCGTCCTGAGCCCCCTCGGTCAGCCCGAGGTGCCACTCGGCGTACTCCTCCCACGAGTGGCGCTCCAGGAAGGCGTTCTGGTCCTCGGCCCGGGGCTGGACCTCGCTCCACTCGCTGCGCAGGACGTACTGGCGGGCGTCGATCAGCTTGCGGGCCCGGGCCACAGCGTCGTCGTTAACCGTGTACTTGGCCACGACCAGAGCGTTCCCGGGTGGGGACGGGCCGAGACCCGCCCCCACCCGCTCAGCGTTCGATGAACTGGTAGTCGACGACGATGCGCCCGTCGTCGTCGAGCTCCACGACGTTGACGCCGCCGCCCGCGTGGCTGCCGTCGGCGGTGGTGACCATCTCCCAGGGGAGGCTGACCACGTGGCCCAGCAGGGGCGTGGCGGGCCCGGAGGCCACGAAGGCGTGCTCGCCGGCGGCGATGAAGTTGTCGTAGGCCCGGGTCACCCGGGCCTCCAGCGCGTCGTAGCCGTGCACGGTGAGCGGCGGCGCCAGGAACTGGTGGTGGTCGGCCGCGGCCCGCACCTCCTCGGGCGGGTCCACGAGGACCTGCCGGCCCGCGGGTGCCCACAGCTCGATGATGCGCTGGCGGCGGCGGTCGGCGTCGGGCTCGTTCCAGACGGCGGCGTAGCGGTCGGCCAGGTCGGTCAGGTCGATATGGGGGGACATGGGAACAGCGTGCGACGGCGGCGGTGGTCCGGCAATTCCCTGGAGGGAATGGCACAGCCGCGCCCCAGCGGGTAGCACGGGGCCATGGCCCTGGTCGTCGAGCCCGAAGGCTTCGCCCACGAGCTGCGCCGCTGGCGCGACAGCCGGCGCTGGAGCCAGCTCGAGCTGGCGCTGAGGGCCGGTACCACCCAGCGCCACCTCAGCTTCCTGGAGCAGGGACGTTCCCGGCCCGGACGGCCCCTGGTGATCCGCCTGGCCGAGTCGATGGAGCTGTCGCTGCGGGAGCGCAACGCGCTGCTGCTGGCCGCGGGCTATGCCCCGGTGTTCGCGGAGTCGGACCTCGACGCCCCCGAGCTGGCGGCGGTCCGGGCCGCGCTGGACCGCATCCTCGACGGCCACATGCCCTATCCCGCGGTGGTGGTGCGGCCCTACGGGGAGCTGGTGGCGGCCAACGCCGCGCAGGCGGTGCTGCTCGAAGGCGCCGATCCGGCCCTGCTGGAGCCACCGGTCAACGTGCTGCGCCTGGCCCTGCACCCCGACGGCATGGGGTCGCGGGTGGCCAACCTGGCCGAGTGGGGCCGCCACATCGTCGACAGCCTGCGCTCCCACGCCCGGCGCAGCCCCGCGCCCGCCCTGGACGCCCTCATCGCCGAGCTGGAGGGCTACGTCCCGCCGGTGGTGCCCGGGCCCGACCACGTCGGGTTCGCCGTCCCGCTGCGACTGCGGACCAGCCGGGGCGAGCTCCGCCTGATCACCACGCTCACGTCCTTCGCCACCGCCGTCGACGTCACGCTGTCCGAGCTACGGCTGGAGGCGTTCCTCCCGGCTGACGAGAACACCGCTGCCATCCTGCGAGACTGGGGGGTCGTGGAGCACCCTGCATGACGCGTCCCAACCTCCTGCTGTTCATGCCCGACGAGCTGCGCGCCGACGCGCTCGGGGCGTTCGGCAACCCGGTGGCCAGCACACCGCACCTCGACGCCCTCGCCGCCCGGGGGACCCGCTGGACCGAGGCGTACTCGCAGCACAGCGTGTGCTCGCAGAGCCGGGTCTCGTTCTTCACCGGCTGGTACCCGCACGTGGCCGGGCACCGCACGCTCGACAACCTGCTCAAGCCGTGGGAGCCGAACCTGCTGCGCATCCTGCGGGATGCCGGCTACTACGTGGCCTGGGCCGGCATCCGCGGAGACACGTTCGCCCCCGGCGTGACCAAGGAGAGCACCGACCTCCACGGCTTCGCGGTCGCCCCCACGATGCTCTACGGGTCCTCGCCCTACCCCCGCGAGCACCCGCTGTCCCGGGCCTTCTACCACGGGCGCCGCGACGCCGACGGCGCGGTGGTCGACCTGGACGAGGCGTGCGTGGAGACGGCGGAGAAATGGCTGGGCGCGGGCCTGCCCGAGCCGTGGGTGCTGGTCTGCGCGCTGATCTTCCCCCACCCGCCCTTCGAGGTGGAGGACCCGTGGTTCTCGCTGCACGACCGCCGCGCCATGCCCGCTCCGCTGGGCCTGCCCGAGGCCGGCGCCCCCCGCTACATGGCCGAGATCCGGGGCCGCTACGGCCTGGACCGGCTCGACGCCGCCAACTGGGCCGAGATCCGGGCCACGTACTACGGCATGGTCTCCCGCGTGGACGACCACCTGGGCCGGGTGCTGCGGGCGATCGAGCGGAGCGGGGCGGCCGAGCGCACGGTGACGGCGTTCTGCACCGATCATGGCGAGTACCTGGGCGACTACGGGCTGGTGGAGAAGTGGCCGTCGGGCCTGCACGACTGCCTGCTCCGCAACCCGCTGGTGCTGGCCGGGCCGGGCGTGCCCGAGGGCGAGCAGCGGAGTGACCTCGTCGAGCTGATCGACCTGTTCGCCACGCTGGTGGAGCTGGCCGAGACCGAGCCCCGCCACACCCACTTCGGCCGCAGCCTGCTCACGGGCCCGCCCCGTGACGCGGCGTTCTCCGAGGGCGGCTTCACCGTAGCCGAGGAGCCCCTTCTGGAGCGGGCCGACTACCCCTACGACCTGAAGGCCCAGCTCCAGCACGAGGCCCCCGAGACCGTGGGCCGGGCCGTCGCGCTGCGCACCGAGCGCTGGACCTACGTGTACCGGCTCTACGAAGGCGACGAGCTGTACGACCGGGCCGCGGATCCCGGCGAGCTGCGCAACCTCGCCGGCTCGCCCGAGGTGGCGCCCATCGAGCGCGATCTGCGTGACCGCATCCTGCGCTGGACGGTCGAGACGTCCGACGCCGTCCCCTGGGAACCCGACCCCCGCGTGAGCCTCGAGTGATCGACTACCGGCCGGCCACCGCGGCCGACGCGCCCGGCGTCGCGGCCCTGCACGCCGACAGCTGGCGGCGGCACTACCGGGGCTCGTACCCCGACGAGTACCTGGACGGTGATGTCGAGGCCGACCGCCTCGCCGAGTGGACCACCCGCCTGTCCTCGCCCGCCCCCGGGGACCGGACCGCGGTGGCGATCGACCGCGACGGGCAGATCGTCGGGCTGGTCCACACGATCCTGCACGAGGACCCGGAGTGGGGCGCCCTGCTGGACAACCTCCACGTCAGGGCCGACATCAAGCGCCAGGGCATCGGCGCCCGGCTCATGGCGTCCTCGGCCGAGGCGGTGCTGGCGGGCGAGCCGGTCACGGGCCTCTACCTCTGGGTGCTGAAGCCGAACCGGGCGGCCCAGGCGTTCTACACCCGCCTGGGCGGGCTGCTCCGGGACGAGGAGCCCTTCGACACCCCGGGCGGCGGGCGCGCGGTCGGGATACGCGTGGTGTGGCCCGACCCTTCCGTGCTGGTCGCCGGGCCTCGTTCCTGAGCGCTCCCGGGGCGGCACCGTCCCCGACCGGCACGAGCGCCGGTTTCAGCCGAACCCATCGGCCCGGCTCCGGCGATGACGTTTGGGCGGAGAGCCGATGGACGGAACGGCGCGGATCCTGGTGGTCGACGAGAGTGTCGACGAGCGTGAGTCGTTGGCCCACGCCCTCGGCGAGCACGGCTACCACACCAGCCATACGGATCCGGCGGACGCGCCGGCGGTGGCCCGGGCGTTCCGGCCTGACCTCGTCGTGCTGGAGATGGTGGGTCGCGGCGGCCTGATCGGGGCCAAGCTCGCCCGGTGCCTGCGGGAGCAGAGCGATCCCCTTCTGGTGTTCCTCACCCGCGAGGACCGCAGCCCCAGCCGGCTGCTGGCGTTCGACGCGGGGGCTGACGACTACGTCATCAAGCCCTATGAGCTCGAGGAGCTGCTGGCCCGGATGCGGGCCGCCCTGCGGCGCAGCGGCCGGCTGGGGCACGCGGTGAGCCACGTCGGGCCACTGGTCGTCGACGAGCGGACCCACGTGGTCGAGTTCGACGGCGTCCCGATCGACATCGGCCCCACCGACTTCCGGCTGCTGGCGGTGCTGGCGCGCCACGCCGGACAGGTGATGACCAACGCCAGCCTCCTCTCGCTGGTGTGGGGCCACGAGCCCCACGACGAGAGCCTGGTCACGGCCCGGATCAGCCTGCTGCGCCACCGCCTCGGCCCCGACGCGGGCCGGCTGCTCCACACGGTCCGCGGTGTCGGCTACGTGCTGCGTGACCACGAGGCCGACGGCGTTCCCTGACGTGATGTGCCAGCACACGCACTCACGGTGGCCTCTGCTCGCTAGCATCGGGAGCAAGAGGGGACACCACATCGACGGAGGGCGAGCGCGATCGTGCCGCACCACCGCGCCACCGGGGAAGGGAGCTTCGAGGCCGTCCTGGCGGCAGCGCGCGCCCGCGAGCCGTGGGCGCTGGAGCAGCTGTACGCCACGCTCGCCCCGGCCGTGGCCGGCTTCCTCCGCATCCAGCACGCGTCGGAGCCGGACGACCTCACCAGCGAGGTCTTCCTGGGCGTGCTGCGCAACCTGGGCACGTTCCGGGGCGACGAGGCCCACTTCCGGTCGTGGGTCTTCACGATCGCCTACCGCCGCCTCACCGACGAGCGGCGGGCGGTCGGGCGGCGCCCGCAGGTTCAGTCCCTGGACGACGCGCCCGATCCCGCCGACCCCACCGACGTCGAGGCCGACGTGGAGCGCCTGCTGGCCACCCACCGGGTGCGGGAGCTGTGCGTCACCCTGCCCCCGGCGCAGCGCGACGTGCTGCTCCTCCGCCTGGTGGGACGGTTGACGGTCGACGAGATCGCGCAGATCCTCGGACGCTCCCGAGGCGCGATCAAGGCCCTTCAGCGCCGCGGGCTGGCGGCTGTCACCCGCCGGCTCGAACGTGAGGGTGTGCCCCTGTGACCGACCCCGACGATCGCAGTGAGGACATGCTCGCCGACCGCGACGCGGACTTCGCGCTCGACGCACTGCTCCAGGGACGGGACCCGGGCGACGACCACCGTGCGCTGACCATCCTGGTCGACGACCTGCGGATCGCGACCGAAGGCCCGCCCCCGGCCCCGTCGCGCGCCCTCGCGGCACTGCTGGCGGGCGAGGATCGCCATCACCGCTGCCACCGCCGCCACCGCCGCCACCGCCGCCCGGCCCGCCCGGCCCGCTCCGCCCGGCCCGCCTGGCCGTCCCGGGCCTCGGCCCTGGTG
>JBKPRS010000274.1:0-16637 GCA_046734695.1 Actinomycetota bacterium
CTCCGGCGCTACCCCGACGACCTGACCGCCGCCGACCGCGAACTGGCCACGCTCGCCACCGACCTGAACACCGCCATGGACGACTTCCCCGCCGGTGCCGGGGCGTTCAAGCCCGCCGGCTTCGACGCCGGCTGGGCCGGCAACTTCGTCCAGAACCTGCACGAACGACGACGAGCGGTTCCGGGCGCTGTACACGGAGCTGACGGGCACCGGCGACCGCATGTGGAACGAGGACTTCGCCGCGGGCTTCTACGACAGCCTGGGGGTGGAGGGGACCCACACCCTGCTCGGCGTGTTCGACCTCTACGCCAGCCGGCGGCTGAACGCCGGCCTGTTTGACGACGTGAGCTGGATCGGCGACCCCCGCACCGAGCTGCTCGGCCCCTTCGTCGACGGCTGGGCCCGCGCCACGGACAGCCCCGACCTCATCGACGAGCGGGCGGCCATGCTCCGCACCCGCGATCGGCCGGACAATCTCGATATCGGCCATGGACGGAAACGCTAATAGACCACAAATGCGAACGGAACATGGCCCGGAATTGGCCAAAACGTTACGGCGGCGCAGACCAGCGTAAGACCTGCGCCGCCGACGTCGTCATAGGCTCAGACGTTGCCGCCGGCGGCCTGGATCTCGGCGTTGATCAGCTTGAGGTCGGCAGCCAGGTCGGCGAGCTGCTGCACGGCGGTGGTCAGCGTGGTCTTGTACCGCGGCCACTCTTCGTAGAAGAGGTGGGCCGAAGGCCCGTCGAAGTTGTCGGGCTGCAGCGTGTCGCCCTGAGCGATGAAGTCGGTGATGGCCTGGTTGAGCGACCCTTCCACGGTGCTCGCCATGGTGGCGGCGGTGGTAACCGAAAGTTCGCTTGACCGGACGTTGCCTGTGACCATTGTGTGGTGCTCCTTTTGGGTGATGAGCAGCCGGCCCCCAGGCCGACATTCCCTCAGCCGCCCGCTCGCGGCGACAATAGCGAGGCGTACTTCCGAGTTGACGTCGCCCCCCGGGCTCAGCGCGGCAGCGCCACCTGAACCAGTTCGACGTCCCCGCTGGCGGCCAGGTAGCCCCGGCCCGCCACCATCGCGACGGGCGAGCGCCGCGGTAGCCGGGTGCCGAAGATGTCCCCGTCGAGGTCGACGTCGGGCCGCAGCATGATGCCGAGCTTCGAGCGGCGCAGCGGCCGGGTCCAGTGCGAGTAGCCGGTCCGGACGCCGTCGTTGCGGCCCGCGGCCACGAACAGAAGGTCGGGCCGGTCCGAGGTCGAGAGCTTGTCGAGCACGCCGCCCACGTCGTCGATCGACTCGGCGTCGTCGACCAGCACGAGCACGAGGCCCTCCCCCGGCTCCACGAGCGGCATGAGACCCTCGCCGATCTCGCTGGGATGGATCGACGCGCTCACCAGCGGGTCGCCGCCCAGGGGCGAGCGAGGCCCGGCCACCGCCACCACCCGCACGTCGCCGCGCACGGCCCGGACCGAAGCCGCCACCGTCAGCAAGGCGGTGCTCTTGCCCGAGCGGGCCGGGCCCACGATGAGCACGTGCTCGCCCTGGTAGGCGACCAGGTGGGCGGTGTGGCGGGCGGACTCGGCCACGCCCACCGGGATCCGCCACGGGCGGGACTCGAGCTGCGCCGAAGCGCCCAGGTCGGCCAGCCGCACGGTCGTGGCCAGCACGTCCATGCCGGGCGGGAGCCGGCGGGCCGGGGGCAGGGCCGCGGCCAGCGACTCGGCCGCCACCGCCACGCCCGCGGAGGGGCGGGCGATGTGGACGATCTGGCGGGTGCCGGCGACGATGCAGCGGCCCGGCACCATCTCGGGCACCGCCGCCATGCGCACGCCGAAGTTCGAGTAGTCGCCCTTGTCCCCCAGGCGCAGGGCCAGCCGCTGGCGCACGAGCGACGTCAGCGCGTGGGACACGGCGGACGTGCGGTCGGCGGCCACCACCGTGTACAGCCCGACCTCGGGGCCGTCGGCGAAGACCCGGGTGAACGCCTCCCACAGCGCGGTGCCCGCCAGGTCGTTGTACTCGGCCATGAACGAGCTCCAGCCGTCGACCAGGGTGACGATGACCGGCTCGGCCCGCACCGCGGCGGCGCCGAGGTCGCGGCGGCGGTCGAGCTCGGAGCGCAGGAAGCGCATGAGCCGGGCCTGGCGCTCGCGCTCCGCCGCCAGGATGACGGCGCCCACATGCGGCAGCGGGCTGAGCGCCGCCAGCTCCCCGGCCCCGTAGTCGATGGCGTAGATGTGCAGGTCGTCGGCCGACTGGGTGCGGGCCAGCGACAGGGCCAGGCTGGCGAGCGTCGTGGTGGTGCCGCTGCCGCCGATGCCGTAGACGATCAGGTTGCCCTCGTGCCGGAACCAGCCCACCGGGTACTGGGCCTGGGCCTCGGGGTCGTCGGCCAGCGCCAAGGGGACATAACCGGTGTTGCCCGGGCCCAGCTGGGCCTCGCCCCGCTGGATGGCCACGTCGATCAGCGTCTCCAGCTCGACCTCGCCGGGCAGCGGGTCGGGCCACGGGCGCCGGGGCGCCGGCCGCCCGGTGCGGGCGAAGGCGTCGCGGATGGTCGACACCAGCAGCCCCAGATCGGTCTCGGGCGGGCCGCCGGCCGCGGCCTGGTCCGGCTCCGCGTCGACCGGGGGTGCCTCGTGGCGGGGCGCGGGCCCGTACACGAAGCGGGCCACGTCCACGTGCGCCTGCGACGCACCGTCGCGAGAGCCGGTGGAGAGGGCGGACTGGATGGCGACGACCTCGTTGGGGCCCAGGCGGACATAGGCACGGCCCGGAGCGTTGCGGGGGATCGACGCGGCGTCGGTCACGTCGATGACGTCGCGCGAGTCGCTGCCCTCCTGGACCCGCAGGGCGATGCGCAGGTTGGTGTTGGCCTTGATGTTGTCGTTGATGGCGCCCTGGGGACGCTGGGTGGCGAGCAGCATGTGGACCCCGAGGCTGCGGCCCCGCTGGGCCACGCCCACCAGGGCGTCGATGAACTCGGGCAGCTCGGCCTTGAGGGTGGCGAACTCGTCGATGATCACGATGAGCCGGGGCAGCGGCTCGCTGCCCTTGGCGTTGCGCAGGTAGTCGGGCAGGTCGACCGCGGCGGCGTCGCGCAGCACCCGCTCCCGGTACTTGAGCTCGGCCTCCAGGCAGCGCAGCGCCCGCTCGGCCAGGGACTCGTCCAGGTCGGTGACCATGCCCACCGTGTGGGGCAGCTTGGAGCACTCGTCGAAAGCGCTGCCCCCCTTGAAGTCGACGAGGACGAAGGTGAGGTGGTCGGGATCGACGCTGGCGGCCAGGCTGGCCACCAGGGTGCGCAGCAGCTCGGACTTGCCGGCACCGGTGGTGCCGCCCACCAGGGCATGAGGCCCGTCGGCGACGAAGTCGACGGAGAACACGCCGTTCTCGGACATGCCGACCGGCCCCGCGGGCCGGGGGTCGACGCCGCCGGCCTTCCAGCGGGCCAGCACCGCCTCCGGGGTGCACTCCTCCAGCTCCAGCAAGGGCAGCAGCCGGATCGACGCGGGCAGGCCCGCGCCCACCAGGTCGAGCTCGGGGTCCTCGAAGCGGGCCAGCGCCCGGGCGCAGTCGCGGGCGACGTCGTCGGCCATGCCCGCGGGCAGGAAGCCGCCGATGCGCTCGCCCCGCTGGGGCAGCGTGAGGTCGGCCCCACCGTCGGGGTCGGTCATGTCGAGCACCGTGGTGCAGACGGCGGGCAGCCGGTCGGCGGTCGAGGCGATGACGATGCCCGCGACCGCCCCCGCCTCGCCCCGCAGCAGCGAGCGGGTCGGCGCCTTGCGCCCCTCGGTCAGCGACTCGTCGTCCACCACCACCAGGAGGGGCGGGCCGGTGGGCCGGCCCTCCTTGCGGACGGAGCGCAGCCCCGTCCCGTCCTTGGGGGCGTTGGCCTTGATGCGGGCCTCGACCATCTGGGTCGACAGCGCCGGGTCGTACGACAGCAGGCGCCCCGACCCGGTGAGATCGCGGGTGTGGGGCAGCCACTTGACCCAGTCCCACGCCGCCGCGTTCTCGGGGCGTGCCAGCACCATCATGGGCAGGTCGGCCGGGCCGTGGAGGGTGGCGGCCTGGCACACCAGCGAGCGGGCCAGGGCGAGGGCCGCGCGGCGGTCGCCGACGATGCCGACCACGCCGCCCTCGGACAGGTCCACGGGCACGGGGCTGGCCTTGAGGGAGGCCACGTCGTCGAGGACCTCGGTCATCTCCTCGGGCAGGTCCCCCAGGCCCTCGACGCCGGCCACGGGCGGGCGCCAGGGCACGTCGCCCACCCCGGCTCGCAGGCTGAGGAAGTCGCCGTGGGACAGGCGCCGCTCCCACAGCGTGGTGCTGGGCAGCGTCACCCGCCGCATGATCTCGGCCGGGTCGGGCAGCGCCGCCTCCCGCCGGGACCGCTCCTCGTCCACCGTGCCCGCCAGCTGCTCGCGGAACTCGACCAGCTCCTTGGCGAAGCGGTCGGCCTCGCTGCGCTGGGTCTTCTTGCCCTTGCGCCGGCTGTCGATGGTGTTGCCGATGGCCATGATCGGGGTCAGGCCCGCGAACATGAGCGTCATCGGGCTGTGCGTCATGGCGTACATGCCGCCGGACATGGCCAGCGGCGCCACCACCCCGATGAGCGAGAACGGCGCCTTGCCCGCCCCCTCGCGCGGCGGCTGGGGAGCCCTGAGCTCGGGCAGCGGCGGTGGTGGGGCCGGGCGGGGCGGGCGGTTGAACGGGATGGTGCCGGCCACAGTGGTGTGGCGCAGGGGGTCGACGGCGACCGGCCGGTCCTCGTCCCGCAGCGGGCGCACGACCATGTCGAGCGCGCCGAGCCGCAACGGGGTGCCGACGTCGATCGGGGTCGGCTCGATCACGCCCTCACCGGCCACCCAGGTGCCGTTGTGGGACTCGTAGTCCTCGATGGTGATGTCGCCGTCGGGGGAGACGGTCACACCCGCGTGGCGGCGGGACAGCGTGTCGTCCCGCAGGAGGATGTCGCACCCCGGGGCCCGGCCCAGCACCTGCGTACCGGGGTCCAGCGGGAAGCGCCGCCCGGCGTCGAGCCCGTTGACGACCACCAGCTCGCGTGCCGGCACCGACGTGCTGGTGAGCACGGGCGGGGGCGGGACCGGCACGCGGTCGCCGGTGCGGGGCAGCCCGAAGCGGACGATCGCCCCCTCGTGCAGGCCCGCCTCGGTCAGCTCGAAGTCGGGATCGGCGACGTGGTCGCCGATCAGCACCGTCCGCTCGGCCCCGCGGGGATCGAGGGCGCGCGCGAGGTCGTCGACCGTGGCCGACGGGTTGTTGACCCTGACATCCAGCTCGTGACGGGACTGGCCGTCGAAGTACACGATCTGCACGGCGTCCCAACGCTAGTGGGCGACCGGTGGCGCTTTGACCGCGCGGATATTCCGTGGGAGGGCCGAAGGTGCAGCCGTACCGTCGGGGCCATGCTCAACCTCGACGACGCCTTTGCCTCCTTCGACGAGGTGTGGATGCCCCACATCGTGGCCAAGGTCAACGACTACGACGTTCGCATCGCCCGGGCGGACGGCGACCACACCTGGCACGTCCACGACGACACCGACGAGTTCTTCCTCGTGCTGGAGGGCCAGTTCACGATCAACCTGCGCGACGGGTCCGTCGTGCTGGGCCCGGGCGACGTCCACGTGGTGCCCCGGGGCGTCGAGCACTTCCCCCAGGCCGTGCCCGGCACCCGCATCCTCATGTTCGAGCCCAACGGGACGCCCAACACCGGCAGCGGCGAGGTCGACGCCGCCCACATCACCACCACGACGGGAGTCGACCTCACGGGCTAGCTTGCGTCCATGAGGACGGGGGGCCGGCGCGAGTCACCCGGTGGCTGCGACGTGCACGATCACCTCGCATGGGTGTTCGACGACGACGCCGAGTGGGCCGCGGCCGCGACCACGTTCGTCGCGGACGGCCTCGCCCGCCACGAGCGCGTCTACTACGGCGCGGCGGGCTCGCCGGACGACCGGAAGGCCGACCTGGCCGGCCTTGCCGACCGTGACTCGCTGGTCGAGAAGGGTGCGCTGCAGATCTTCGATGCCGGCGTCATCGCGACCGCCGGCAACGACCAGCGCACGACCCTCATCCGCATGGCCGTCTACCACGCCCTGGACGACGGGTACACCGGGGCGCGCTTCGCAGTCGACAGCACCGGCGTCGCCCCCGGTGGCGACTGGGACGCGCAGGCCGGGTGGGAGTGCCTGAGCGACCGGCTCTGCCAGTCGCTGTCGCTGGCCGCGCTGTGCGGCGTGAACCGCTCCGTCGTGGGCGATGAGGCCGTCGCCCGGATCGCCTGCATTCACCCGGCCACCGGGGGCTGCGGCGAGCCGGCACCCTTCTCGCTGTTCGCGATCGACGGCGGACTCGCCCTCAGCGGGGAGGTCGACGCGTCCGCCGCCGACCTCCTGGATCGGGCCTTCGCCCATCATGAGCCGGGAGCGGGTGAGGCGATGCTCGACCTGTCCCGGCTCGGCTTCGTCGACGCGCGGGGCCTCGCCGTCCTCGCCGCCCGGGCCGACCAGGTCGCGGCGGTGGACGGGATCCTGCTGGTCACCGGGGCGTCGCCCATGTTCCGCCGGCTGTGGGAGCTGTGCGCGTTCGACCTCCACCCGGGCATGCGCATGGTCGAGGAGCAGTGGACGTGAGCGAGCTTGTCACTGTCCGACCGGGCTTCCGGCACGAGGTGCGGCTCTACGCCGGCGATGCCGAGTTCGTGGGCGCGACCCTCGACTTCGTGCGCGACGGGGTGCGCGCCGGCGAGGCGGTGCTGGTGGCGGTGGCCGCCCACAAGCTCGACATGCTGCGCGCCGTGCTCGGGCCCGAGGCCGAGCCGGTCCGGTGGGTCGACATGGCTCAGGTCGGGCGGAACCCGGGCACGATCATGCCGGTGTGGCGCGACTTCGTGGACGTGCACGCGGCCCGCGGGCAGGCCGCCCGCGGCCTGGGCGAGCCGGTGTGGAGCGCGCTCAGCCCGCCGGCGCTGATCGAGTTCCAGAACCACGAGGCGCTGCTCAACCTGGCCTTCAGCGACAACCCCGACTTCTTCCTGGTGTGCCCCTACGACACGCTGGCGCTGCCGCCCGAGGTCATCGATCAGGCGCTGTCACGGCACCCGTTCGCCGCCGGCCGGCCCGACCGCATCGCCGCGCAGTACGCGCTGGAGGGGTGCCTCAGTGCCGCCTTCACGGACCCACTGCCGTTGCCGCCGACGCACGGCTCCCGGTCGCTCGCGTTCACGCTGCACGACCTGCGCACGGTGCGTGGCTTCGTCCGGGTCGAGGCGGAAGCGCTCGGGCTCTCGCCGGAGCGGGCGAACGACCTCGTGCTGGCGGTCAACGAGGCGGCCGCCAACAGCATCCGCCACGCCCACGGGCACGGCACGCTGCAGGTGTGGGCCGAGGACGACCACGTCGTGTGCGAGGTGGCCGACGCAGGCCGCATCCGCGACCCGCTGGTGGGACGGCGCCGCCCCGAGCCCACGCCCACGAACTCACGCGGCGTCTGGCTGATCAACCACCTGTGCGACCTGGTGCAGATCCGCTCGACCGGCTCGGGCACGGTCCTGCGGCTGCACATGGCCCTGCCCGGCCCCGGCTGACGCCAGGGCCGGGCCTGTCGGGCTCAGGTCAGCTGGTGGCTTCGGCCGCGGCGGCGGCCGGCGCCGTCGCCTGGTGGTGGCCGTTGCCGTGCACGCCGTTAACCGACTCGGTGGACTTGGCGTACTTGATGACCGCGTTGGCGATGGAGTCGCTGTTGAGGTCGAGCACGCCCAGGTCGACGTTGTCGAACGTGTCACACGCCTGGCGGTAGCAGTGGTCGTAGGGGACGTCGGCGGTGCCGCCGTAGAGCAGCACCTGCTCCGCCGTCTTGGGGACCTCGGCCCCGGTGAACAGGCCGCCGGCGGGGATCCCCGCGGCGATGAACGGGCCGTAGTCCGACCGCCCGTCGAAGGCCGTCGCCTCGAACGGCAGGGTCCGGTCGGCGTAGAACTGGTTGAACGAGGCCTCGATGGCCGCCGACCCGTCGGGCCCGGCCGTGCCGAAGGTCGAGCCATCGCCGTCGTACACGAAGCGCACGTAGTTGCGCGACCCGACCATGTCGAAGTTGAGGTACAGGGCGATGTCGCCCAGCTCCGCCTCACTCAGGCTCGCCACGTAGTTGGTCGAGCCGACCAGGCCCGACTCCTCCGCGCTCCACCAGGCGAAGCGAACCTTGTTGTTCGGCTGCACGTTGGCCATCTGCTCGGCGACCTCGAGGATCGCCGCGCTGCCCGAGCCGTTGTCGTTGATGCCGGGACCGGCGAACACCGAGGTGGGCGCCCACCATCACGACGTTGTCGCTGCGCCCGCCGCTCGTCTCGGCGATCACGTTGGCCGTGGTCTTGATCTCCCGCACCGAGTTGGCGAAGACCCGCATCTGCAGGCCGGCGATGGCCGACAGGTCGGCGCCGAGCTAGCAGTTCGTCCAATTCGTCGCCGCGAGCCGCGCATAGTGACAGGTCAACGGTGCCGTAAGGCTACGGATTGGCAGGCGCGAGGCCAAGATCCTGTCAGTGGGCGGGAACCTGCATCCAGGCGTCGCGCAGGGCGCGCAGACCGATGGCGGCCTGCTCGACGACCTCGTCGTCGCGGGCGGGGTCGCCCACCTCCAGCCACACGAACACGGCGTCCACCAGCCAGCCGATGGTGGACTGGGCGGCCCAGCGGTCGAGCGCCGGATCGCCCAGGTGCAGGTGCAGCAGCTGGGCGGTGGCGGCGGCCGCCACGTCCCGCAGCTCGTGCGCGTAGTCGGCGAACTGGGGCTCACGCGCCGCCTGGCGCCACAGGAGCGTGAAGCCGGCCTCGTCCTCGCGGGCCACGCTGAGCAGCGTGCGCATGCCCAGGCCTCGGGCCTCGCCCCGCTCCAGCCGGGTGGCGAGCTCCTGGCCGTGGCGCTCGAACACCCGCTGGAGCACGGCCCGGTACAGGCCCTCCTTGGTGTCGAAGTGCCGGTACAGGATGAGCTTGGTGACCCCGCACGCGGCCGCCACGTCGTCCATGGACGTCCCGGCGAAGCCGTTGCGCGCGAACGCCTGGGACGCACCCCGCAGGATCGACGCCTGGCGCTCGGTTCGGCTCAGCAAGGGCACGGTTCCCAGTGTAAACGATCGCGTGTACACTAGTTAGTAACACCCTGTGTGTCGGGAGGGGCGAGTGCCTGGATCAGTGGGTTCCGAGCAGGTCGAGTTCACGGCCGAGGAGTTGCTGGCCGACCACCCGGTGGTCGAGCCGCTGATCGCCGGCGGCGTGCGCTGCCACGGCGGCTTCGACGACGAGGGCCGCTACGTCTCGCCGCGGACGCGGTTCCGGGGCCCGGCCATCACGGCCTGGCAGGACCAGCACCGCTGCCTGTTCGGCACCGAGATCCTCGATGTGCCGCTGGCCACCTGGCCCGAGCACTTCCCCAACGTGGCCCAGGGCCGGTTCCTCGTGGACGCGGGCGTGCCCGAGCCGCTGATCGGCACGCTCACCCGCATCGGCACGGTCGAGGGTTACGGCGCGGCCATCCGGGGCCTGGACCCCGGCAACCCGCAGCGCTGGTTCTCCGAGGACGTGAAGGGCACCGCCGTCGACCACCTGGGCCGGGGCCTGTTCGAGGCCCACGGCCGGGACGAGGCGGGCTGGGAGGCCGAGGCCGGCCACCGGGACATGTGGTTCGCGGCCCGCGACATCGCCTTCGAGGGCGGCGTCGACCACATCGACGTCGAGGCGATCCTGGCCCGCATGGGCTTCGGCGCCCGCCGCCCGGGCGCGGCCGAGGGCAACCGCCTCCTGCCCGACGACGTGGACGTGGACCTGGAGATCATCGCCATGTTCATGATCCGGGTGCTGCTCATCGAGGTGCAGGCGTTCCACACCTTCGCCTGGGCCGAGTCGCTGCTCTCCGACCGCGACCTCGTGGCGGGGGACGGCGCCGCCGCCGACCTCGTCGCCTGCATCCGCCAGGACGAGACCCCGCACGTGGGCTACCTGGCCACCGCTCTCACCGAGATGCGCGACCGGACGTGGGTCGGCACGTCCGGCCGCAAGCACGACGGGGCCGAGATGATCGGCGCGCTGTGGGACGCGGCCCTGGCCGCGTCGCTGGGCGCAGGCCGCCAGGCGAACCGGGCGGCGATCCTGGGCGAGATCGAGCACTGGTGCAACAAACGGCCCAACGGCAGCGACCTGCTGGCCCAGTTCCACGCCCTCGGCCCGGTGGAGGCCGCAGCGTGAAGTTCGGCATCTTCTACGAGCACCAGCTGCCCCGCCCCTGGGACGAGGGCAGCGAGCTGAAGCTCATCCAGGACGCTCTCGAACAGGTCGAGCTGGCCGACCGCCTCGGCTTCGACGTGGTGTGGGAGGTCGAACACCACTTCCTGGAGGAGTACTCGCACTCCAGCGCGCCCGAGGTCTTCCTGGCTGCGGCGTCGCAGCGCACCCGGAACATCCGCCTCGGCCACGGCATCATCCAGACCGCTCCCGGCTACAACCACCCGGCCCGCACCGCCGAGCGGGTGGCGATGCTCGACCTCGTGTCGGGCGGCCGGGTCGAGTTCGGCTCGGGCGAGTCGTCCTCGGAGGCCGAGCTGGGCGGCTTCGGCGTCGACCCGGCCACCAAGCGGGACGCGTGGCTGGAGGGCCTGGAGGTGGCGATCCGCTGCATGACCGAGACGCCCTTCACCGGCGTCGACGGCCAGTTCGTCACCATGCCGCCCCGCAACGTCGTGCCCAAGCCGGTGCAGAAGCCACACCCGCCGCTATGGGTGGCCTGCTCGCGGCGTGACACGATCCTGCTGGCGGCGGAGAAGGGCATCGGCGCCCTCACGTTCGCCTTCATCGACCCCGAGGACGCCCGCCACTGGGTGGCCGACTACGAGCAGACCCTGGCCGACAAGTGCGTCCCCGTCGGGCAGTCGGTGAACACCAACATCGCCTGCGTGACCCAGATGATGTGCGCCGACGACGAGGAAGAGGCGCTGCGCCGGGGCCTGGAGGGCGGCAACTTCTTCGGCTACTCCCTCGGCCACTACTACATCTTCGGCGAGCACCAGCCGGGCACGACGGACGTGTGGGCCGAGTTCGTGGAGCGCCGCGGCGAGCGGGGCTACTCCCCCGAGATCGAGGCAGCGCTGGAGTCCGAGCGGCTCGGCGCCAAGATCGCCGCGGGCGACCGCACCGGCCTGCGGGGCGCCACCGGCACGCCGCAGCAGATCCGGGAGTACCTGCGGCGCTTCGAGGAGGCCGGGGTCGACCAGGTGATCTTCATCATGCAGGCGGGCAAGAACCGCCACGAGCACATCTGCGAGTCGCTGGAGAAGTTCGGCACCGAGGTCCTGCCCGAGTTCGCCGAGCGCGACGAGGCGCTGGTGGCGGCCAAGTCCGAGCGCCTGGCGCCGGTGGTCGAGGCGGCGCTGTCCCGCAAGGGCGAGGCCGGGCCCCCGCTGCCCGACGGCTTCTCGTTCCCGGCGCTGCCGGTCAAGATGGTCGGCGACAACGCCGAGGGCAAGGCGTGGCTGAAGCGCTTCGGCGACGAGGCCGCCGCCGGCGAGCAGATCCTCAACATCGGCTGATGGCGACCAACGGATCGTTCGACGGCCGGGTCGCCCTGGTGACCGGCGGGGGCTCGGGGATCGGCGCCGCGGTGTCCCGCCGGCTGGCGGCCGAGGGCGCCCGGGTGGTGGTGGCCGACATCGTCGGCGACGCCGCCGCGGCGGTGGCCGGTGAGATCGGCGGCCGGGCCGTGACCTTGGACGTGGGCGACGCGGCCGCGTGGGACTCGCTGGTCGACGGCATCGTCGCCCAGGAGGGCGGGCTCGGCATCGTCCACCTCAACGCGGGCGTGAGCACCGGCGAGGGCGACCCCACCGCACTGACCGAAGCGCAGTACCGGCGGGTGATGGGGGCCAACCTGGACGGCGTGGTCTACGGCACCCGGGCCACGGCCCGGGCCATGAAGGCGGCGGGTGGCGGCGCCATCGTGGCCACGGCGTCCTTGGCCGGGATCATCTCGTTCGCGCCGGACCCGATCTACACGCTGACCAAGCACGCGGTGGTGGGCTTCGTCCGCTCCTCGGCCATGGCGCTCGGCACCTACGGCATCACCATCAACTGCCTGTGCCCGGCGGTGGTCGACACCCCGCTCATCGGCGAGGCCCGGGACCGGCTGACCGAGATGGGCCTCCCCCTCATCCCGCCGTCCGACATCGCTGACGCCCTGGTCACGGTGGTCCGGGGCGGCGGCACGGGCGAGGCCTGGACCTGTGTCCCCCACCGGCCCCCCGAGCCCTGGACGTTCGCCACCCCCGACATCTGGGCGCCCGCCCCCGAGGGCTGACCACCTGCGAGGTCGGCGCCGGCGTGGTCCGTCGGCCGGCGTCACCAGAGCGGCGCCGGCGCGGGCGGCAAACTGTCCCCGTGCACGCCGGCGCGGCCCCGGGCAGACAGGTCGTGCGGGTCATCACCCGGCTCAACGTCGGCGGGCCCGCCCGCCAGGCGCTGCTGCTGTGCCGCGAGCTGGCCGGCGAGTACCCGACGACACTGCTGGCGGGCCGGCCCGCTCCCGACGAGGGCGAGCTGAGCGACCCCTCGGTGCCGGTCCAGGTCGTCCCGCTGGTGCGGCCGGTGAGCCCGAGGGAGGACGTGGCCGCGTTCCGGGCGGTCCGCGCCGCGGTGGCCGCGGCGCGTCCCGCCATCGTCCACACCCACATGGCCAAGGCCGGCTCGGTCGGCCGCCTGGCCGTGCGCTCACTGCGCGGGCCGCGCCCCCGCACGGTCCACACGTTCCACGGCCACGTGCTCGACGGCTACTTCCGGCCTGGCGTGCAGCGCGCCTTCACGACCACCGAGCGCTGGCTGGCGCGCCGCACCGACGTGCTCGTGGCCGTCAGCACCGAGGTGCGCGACGAGCTGCTCGACCTCGGCATCGGCCGGCCGTCCCAGTTCCGCCTGATCCCGGTGGGGCTGGAGCTTGACCGGTTCCTGGCCGTCTCCGGCCCGACCGGCTCGCTGCGCCGCGCCACCGGTGTCCCCGACGGTGTCCCGCTGGTGGGCATCATCGGCCGCCTGGTCCCGATCAAGGCCGTGGACGTGCTGATCGACGCGTTCTCCGAAGTGCCGGCCCCGGCTCACCTGGTGGTCGTGGGCGACGGCGAGGAGCGCCCCCGCCTGCAGGCCCATGCCGCCGCGGCCGGGCTCGCCGACCGGGTCCACTTCACCGGCTGGACCGACGACGTCCCCGCCGCGGTCGCCGACTGCGACGTGGTCGCGCTCTCCAGCCGCAACGAGGGCACCCCGGTCGCCCTCATCGAAGCCCTCGCCGCAGCCCGCCCGGTCGCCGCCACCGCGGTGGGCGGCGTCCCCAGCGTCGTGATGCCCGACCGCACCGGCCTGCTCGTACCCCCGGACGACCCGCAGGCCCTGGCCGCGGCGATCACCACGCTCCTGACCGACCCCGCGCTGTCCGCCCGCCTGGCCAGCACGGGCCGTGTCCACGTACGCGACACCTACGGCGCCGGGCGCCTCCTGCGCGACATCCGCGCCCTGTACGCCGAGCTGACCGCCTGATTCAGGCGGCAGCCGGATCGAAGTGGTCCAGCCCGTCGAACCGGGCGAACCCTCGATCCGCGGTCGCCAGGCGGCAGCCGTGCGAGATCGCCATCGCCGCCAGATACGCGTCGGGCACGAGGTTGCCGCGCACCCCGCGATCCTGCTGGACCAGCCGGGCCATCGTCGCCCAGCTGGCCGACGTCGACGACAGGTCCCGGCCTCGCACCGCGGCCCGGATGGCGGCGACGTAGTGCATCGCCTCCCGGGTCGGGGCCGGATCAGCCATGATCCGCGGGTTGGTGACGATTCGCACCATGCCGGCGAGGCAATGGTCCACGAGCGCCAGTTCGTCGGCCCCGCGGACCAATTCGCTCAACCAATCCGCATACACGTCGTGCTGATCAGCCTCCCGGCGATACGCGTAGACCAGGACGTTCACGTCGGGGAGGATCACCGCACGCCGTCGGCGTCGAGTGCCGCCCACACCGCGTCGCGGTCGCGCAGATCGACGAGGAACCGACCGTCGGGGTCGCCGTAGGCGGGCAGCGGCTCGGGCGGCACGTCCGCGCTCGGGGGTTGCAGAACCGCGCGCAACCCCTCCTCGACCAGGCTGGTGAAGGTACGACCTTCCGCGGCCGCGCGTGCCTTGGCCGCCTCCGCCAGCGCATCAGGCAGATTGATGGTCGTGCGCATGCATACGAGCATACCGCCTGCGACCCACCTGACCTCGGGAGTCAGGAGTGGGCGGTGCGGCGGGCCCGGTGAGTCATGGCGAGGACCAGGCCACCGGCGGCCAGCAGGGCGATGCCGATGCGGGCCAGGGGGACGGTCGACGACGTGCCCGTGCGGGGAAGCGGAGTTGTCCCCGCGGCGCCGGCCTGCGTCGCCACCACCTGGACTGTGGTGCTCGCCTCGGCGCCGCCACCGGTGGCGATGATCGTGTGGGTGCCGAGTGGCACCGACGGCGTCGTGACATTGGCCGTGAAGCTCCCGGCGGCATTCGCCACCGCGGTGCCCAGGCCGACCGGCTGGCTGTTGAACGTCAACGTCACCGTCACGTTCGCCGGGAAGTTCACCCCGGTGATGGTGAACGGCTGGCCGACGGTCAGCACGCTCGGTACGGCGGTGATGGCCGCCGGCGGATAGGTCTGGGCCCCCACATCTCCGGCAAGGGCTACTCCGCCGATGGTTCCAGCCATCAGCGCAGCGAGGAAAACGTGTCTCAGGCGTGCCACGGCGGCCCTCCCGCGCGGGCGGATGTTTCATTCAGTGTGACGCAATTAACGCTCAACGTCCATAGTTCGTCACTTTATGAGGTCAAGAGGCGGCGAAGATTACGGTGAACGCGCGATCGTCCTCCACGCTGGGCTGGTCGGCGAACGCGCCGTCGGCGTCCATCGTGAACCCCAGTACGCGGTCCACACGGGCCTCGTCGCCGGAGGGCTTCACGGCTACGGACAGTGCGTCCGGGTTGGCCAGCGGTGGGCGCACGACCTGCAGGTGGTAGGTGCCCGGGTCGACCGCGCCCGCCAGCTCGAACCTGAACGTCATGGCGCCACCCCGCGGGATGTCGGCCACCACCGTGTACGCGTGCAGGCCGAACTGGTCGGCCCGGCCCACGGCGGCCTCGGTCCCGTCCTGGTCCACGCGCACCAGGTCCAACGGCGAGTACAGCGTGACGAGGCTCCGGTTGGTGCCGGGCGGGACCGTGTCACCGGGCCCGCCCACCTCCAGCGGCAGCGGACCGTCGGGCGGCGTGTTCTCGAGCCTCACCGTGGCGGTGGCCTCGACCGCGCCCGTCCCCGGGTCGTAGGCGGCCTGGTAGCCGATCGACCGGTGCAGGTAGGCATCCAGCTTGTTGGAGCCGCCATTGGCGTGCGTGACCGCCAAGAGGTCGCCGCCCTTGGCGCGGGGGAAGGCGCCGTCGAGCCCGATCCCGCGGAAGAACTCCTGCTCGTCCGGCTGGGCGCTGTAGGCGGCGAGGCGTCGCTGGCGGGTGACCGGTCCGAAGGCGTCGACCAGCTCGGTGGGCGATGGCGTCGTCGTGCGGGTGGTCAGGGCCTCGAAGGTGGCCCGGCTGGCCGCCTCCAGGAAGTCTGCGCGGGCCTGGGTGCCCGCGGTGACCGTGTCGGGCGACGGGTCGAAGCGGAAGTACTGCTCGCGCAGCAGCAGCTCGACCGCGTTGTCGGTCGTGAGCGGCTCGTCCAGGCCCTCCACAGTGACCGGCCCGGTGATCCGCAGGATGGCGGCCAGCGCGTACGGGTCGACGACAACCACGCCGTCCACCGGCTGCCCGCCCGGTGCCTGCGGGTAGAGCTGGGCCAGCACCTCGCCCACCTCGGGCAGGTCGGGCGACGCGGTGGCGTTCTGCGGGAAGCGGCCGACGTTGTACCCCGCGTACTGGACCAGGTAATCGGGTGGGCCGGTGATCCGAGCGGGCGGAGCGGACCGCTGGGTGAGCTCGCCGATCGTGCCGCTGCGGCTCATCTCGACGTGGCCGTCCACCGCAGTGAGCTCGGCGAAGGCACCGATGAAGCCGCCCGCGCCCCGGGTCTCGGACGGCGTAGTGAAGGCGACCAGGTAGCGCCGGGGCCCGTCCGCGCCGAGCAGGCCGGGCAGGCGCTCGACCGTGTCCCGGGCGACGGCCGCATCCCGCCGCCCGGACGTGACCTCGTCCGCCAGGTCGTCGAACCGCTCGGCCAGCGGCGGGACCAGCCAGGTGCCGTCGAGGTCGTCCAGTCTCCCTTCGGCGCCGTCGAGCACGGTCGCCACCCTGTCCAGGGGATCGCGCAGATCGCTCACCAGGCCGAGGTCGACCCGGCCGTCCACCAGGCGCAGGTCCTGGACGTCTGCGTCCGTCGCCGCCCCCGCGGCCGTCGCCGCCAGTTGCTCGCCCTCCCCCGTCGCCACCTCCAGCGCCCGCACCTGGTGGCCGAGGCCCGGCACCCAGCCCGCGGGCGCCGCGTACCAGGCGTCGAGGCGGTCGTGGGCGTCACCGAAGCCGGTGGCGGCGGTGGCGAACAGCGCGCCCGCCTGCTCGGACTCACCGTCGCGGGCCGC
>JBKPRS010000275.1:0-5335 GCA_046734695.1 Actinomycetota bacterium
ACCAGGTCCTCCAGCTGGTCCAGCGACCCGCCATCGGTCAACCCCAGCGCATCCGCCAGCTCCCCCAGGATCTCCAACCGCTTGATCGAATCGATCGACAGGTCCGCCTCGACATCCAGGTCCGGCCCCAACATGTCCTCCGGATAACCCGTCCGCGCCGACACGATCGCCGTCAACCGCGCCAGCAGCTCCCCCGCCGGCGGCAACCCCACCATCGCGGGCGCGGCCGGTGCAGGCCCGGGCTGCGCCGCGCCGCCGAGGCGGTCCTCGTGCTCGACCAGGAACTCGACGATCCCCCGCAACGTCTTGCGCGCCGCCAGCTGCTCCACCAGGTCCTCCAGCTGGTCCAGCGACCCGCCATCGGTCAACCCCAGCGCATCCGCCAGCTCCCCCAGGATCTCCAACCGCTTGATCGAATCGATCGACAGGTCCGCCTCGACATCCAGGTCCGGCCCCAACATGTCCTGCGGATAACCCGTCCGCGCCGACACGATCGCCGTCAACCGCGCCAGCAGCTCCGGACCGGAGGGCAGTCCGGGCACCGGAGCCGCCGGCGCGGCGACCGGAGCGGGCGCGACGGCCACCGGAGCGACCGGTGTGCCCACGGCCGGGATCGCAGGGATCGCCGGAGCGAGGGCCGGGGTCGCAGCCGGGGCCACGCCCAGGTAGTCGAGGACCAGCTGGTGGCCGGCGGCCATGATCTCGTGGGCGGTGCGGAAGTACTCCGTCAGCACCTGATCCTTGGACAGGGTGCCCTGGCCGTTCCCGTTCGCCGGCACCAGCGCCGGGGCCGGTCCCGAGACGGCGGCGACCGCGGGAACGGTCGTGGCCGGGCGCAGGCCGCCGGGCACGGTGTCGCCGCCTGCCTCCCGCACGAGGTGGCCGTTCACCGTCCAGCGCGCCGGGGTTGGCGGGTGCGTCCAGCGGCCGGGATCCACGCCCCGGCCCTCGAACAGCTCGGCCACGTCCACGGCCACGCCCGCCACCAGCAGGCGGGCCAGGGCGTGGACGAGCGAGCGCACGCCGTCGTCGCCGGGCCGGTCCGTGGCCACGGCCAGGTGCGGCCGGTCGCCGAGGATCCGCCCGACGCAGCCGGTCAGGGTGCGGCCCGGTCCGGCCTCCACGAACACGCGGGCCCCCGCCTCGTAGAGGGCGTGCACCTCCTCGGTGAAGCGCACGCCGCTCGCCACCTGGGCCGCGAGCAGGTCCCGGACCTTGCGGGCGTCCGCCGGGTAGGCGTCAGCCGTCAGGTTGGAGTACACGGGCAGGACCGGCTCGGTGACCTCCATGCCGTCGAGGTGCTCGGCCAGGGCGTCCGCCGCGGCCGCCACCACCGGGCTGTGGAAGGCGCACGCCACCGGCAGGCGTTTGGCGCCGATGCCCGCGTCCGCCAGCCGGCCGACGGCCTCGTCCACCGCCGGGGTCGTCCCGGCGATGACCAGCTGCTCGGGGTGGTTGTCGTTGGCCACGACCACGTCCACGCCCACCAGCACCTCGTCCAGCCGCTCCCGCGGCGCGGCGACCGCCACCATGCCGCCGGGGTCGCCGTCGGGCACCGCGGCCACCATGGCCCGGCCCCGGGCCTCGCTCAGCTCCAACAGGGCGGCCTCGTCGTAGACGCCCGCGACGCACAGCGCGACCAGCTCGCCGTAGCTGTGGCCGGCCACCATGTCCGGCCGCACCCCGAAGCGCTCCAGCACCCGGGCCGTGGCCAGGCCGGCCAGGCCCAGCGCGGGCTGCGCCACCCGGGTGTCGGTCACCTCCCGGCGCTGCGCGTCGCGGCCGGCATCGTCGAACGCGGCCGGCGGCAGCATGGCCGCCTCCCAGCGCTGCCCGAGCCGGAGCAGCGGGCGGGTCTCGGCGAACGCCACGAACAGGTCGCCGGCCATGCCCGGGCGCTGGCTGCCCTGCCCGGGGAACAGGAACGCCACGGGCGGCGTCTCCCCCTCGGGGACCAGCGCCTCGCCAGGCCGGTACACGCCCGGGCCCTCCCGCCCGGCGCAGGCCTGGTCCAGCTTGGCCCGCAGGTCGTCGGGGTCGTCGGCCACGATCGCCAGCCGCACCGGGCCCCGGCCCGCCGCCGACACCGCGGCCGCGATGTCCCGCAGCCGCCATCCGCAGCCCGCAGGGGCGGGCGAGGCCAGGCGGGCGGCCAGGTCGTCCAGCGCCCGGGCCACGGTGTCCTCGTCGCCCCGGAAGGCGAACAGCTCTGCTGGCCACGCCCCGACCGACCGGTCGGGCACGTCACCGTCGGGGTGCGACTCCACGACCGCGTGGAAGTTGGTCCCGCCGAAGCCGAAGGCGCTGACCCCGGCGACCCGGCGCTCGGCGGTCCAGGGCCGGGCCTCGTCCAGGAACACGAACGGGCTGGTCCCGGGGTCCCAGGCCTGGTTGGGCCGGGTGATGTGGAGTGTCGGCGGGTGTACGCCGTGGTAGACGGCCTTGGCCGCTTTCACCAGGCCGGCCAGCCCGGCGGCGCACTTGGTATGGCCGATGTTGGACTTGACCGATCCGACGACGCACTCGGCCGGGCCCATGCCCGCGGCCGAGAACACCTCGGTGAGCGTGGACAGCTCGGTCCGGTCGCCGACCACCGTGCCGGTCCCATGGGCCTCGATGAGGCCGACCTGGCGCGGCTCGACCCGAGCCTGGGCGTAGGCGCGCCGCACCGCCCGCTCCTGGCCGTCCTGCCGGGGTGCGGTCAGCCCCAGGCTGCGGCCGTCGGACGAGGCGCCGACCGCCCGCACGATCCCGTAGATGCGGTCGCCGTCGCGCTCGGCGTCGGCCAGGCGTTTGAGGACGACGCACGCCACGCCCTCGCCCAGCGCGATGCCGTCGGCGTCGGCGTCGAACGTGCGGCACTGGCCGGTGGTGGACAGGGCATGGACGCTCGTGAACAGCAGGAAGTCCTGGACCCCGTTGTGGAGGTCGGCGCCCCCGCACAGCACCAGGTCGCTGCCCCCCGACGCCAGCTCGATGCAGGCGGCGTCGAGGGCCGCCAGCGACGACGCGCAGGCGGCGTCCACCGTCAGGTTCTTGCCCCCCAGGTCGAGCCGGTTGGCGATGCGGCCGGCGATCACGTTGGTGAGCATGCCTGGGAACGAGTCCTCGGAGATCTTGGGCAGCCACTCCCCCAGCTCGGCCGGTATCTCGCCCAGGTAGGACGGGTACAGGGCCCGGAAGCCGTGGGCGGTGGTCTGGTCGGTCCCGCCCTCGGCCCCGAAGATGACCGAGGCCCGCTGCCGGTCGAACGGACGCTCGGCGTAGCCCGCGTCGGCCAGCGCGTCGGCGGCCACCTTGAGGCTGAGGAGCTGGGTGGGCTCGATGGCCGCCAGCGACGCGGGTGGGATGCCGTACGCCAGGGCGTCGAAGGGGATGTCGGGCAGGAAGCCGCCCCACTTCGACGCGCTGCCGCTGCGCTGGGTGGCGCTGGCGTGGTCCCAGGCGGGGTCGAAGTAACGCTCGACGTCCCAGCGGTCGGCGGGCACCTCGGTGATCGAGTTGATCCCGGCCACCACGTTGCTCCAGAACTCGTCCAGGTCGCTGGCGCCGGGCATGACGCAGGCCATCCCGACGATGGCCACGTCGGCCGGCGCGGGGACCGGCTCGGCCGGCGCGACCCCGAGTCCGGCCAGCCGCTCCGCCGCCCGCGCCAGGTGGGCGGTGGCGCCCTCGCTGACCGCCGCGTGCAGCGCCGCGACGGTGGTGCGCTCGCGGCGCAGCGTGGCGACGTCGCCGATCATGAACATGCCGCCGGCCCGCTGCTCGTCGCGGCCGACGCTCACCAGCTTGTCGCCGTCGCGGCGCAAGCCCTTGGACGCCACCCGCAGCCGCCCCAGGTTGAGCCCCTCCAGCTCGGCCCAGCGGGCCTGCGCGTCGGCTCCTTCGGCCACCAGCCGGGCGCGGGTCTCGGCGAACAGGTCGACGAACGGCGTCTCGGCGCAGCGGGTCACGTGGCCGGGGCCCGACTCCAGCAACGCGGTGCGCTCGCAGGCGAGCGCCTGAGCCTGGAACTCCTCGCCGATGGCCCCCGAGGCCACGGCCTCCTCGGTGAACAGATAGGCGGTGCCCATGAGCACGCCGATGCGGGCGCCCGCGGCCGCCAGCGGACCGGCCAGAGCCGCCACCATCGCCGCCGAGCGCTCGTCGTGGATGCCCCCGGCGAACAGGATGTCGAGCGCGGCGGCGTCACCCCCTGACGCCAGCCAGCGCTCGATCACCCCGAGCTGCGCCTCCCAGAGGGCGTAGCTCGACCGCGGGCCGGTGTGCCCGCCGCACTCGAAGCCCTCGAACACGAAGCGGCGGGCACCGTCGGCCAGGAAGCGCTCCAGCAGGCCGGGGGCGGGCACGTGCAGGAACGTGCGGATCCCGGCCTCCTCCAGCTGGACGGCCTGGGCGGGCCGACCGCCGGCGATGAGCGCCAGTGGCGGGCGCACCTCGCGCACAACGGCCAGTTGCTCGTCCCGCAGGTCCTTGGGGACGAAGCCGAGCACGCCCACACCCCAGGGCCGGTCCCCCAGGCGGGCCGCCGTCTCCTCCAGCAGCGGTCGGACCTCGCTCTCGCCCCGCAACAGCGCCAGGGCGAGGAAGGGCAGGCCGCCGCCACCGGCCACCGCCTCGGCGAAGGCGGCACGGTCGGACACGCGGGTCATCGGGCCCTGTACCACCGGATAGGCGGTTCCGGTCGTGGCGGCCACGCCCGCGCCCGGCGCCAGCGGCTCGACCCGGCCCGCTGCAGCGACGTGCGCGGCGATCTCGCGGCGCAGCCCGGCGACCATCGCGCCGACGCTGCCGTAGCGGGAAGCGAAGTCCGCGGCCAGGGCTGCGTCCTGTCCGGCGGGCAACGCTTGCTCACGCAGCGAGGTTGATCCCACGCGCTGCGCGAGATCGTTCGCGGTGATACGGTCCTCCGCATCGGCGACCCACAGGTCGGGCCGGGTGTAGACGCGGTGCCCGGCGACCACCCGCGTCTCGCTGCCGTCCATGGCAGCCAGGGCCAGGCGGATCGGGCGGGAGAGGGTCGTCTCGCGCAACAACGCCACCTGGGCGTCGAGGACGACGCCGGTGGCCCCGCCGATCAGGGCAGCGGCCGCGGTGTGGCGGCCGATGCCCCCTTGGACCCAGACGGGCCCGTCGCCGAGCGCCCGGACCTGCTGGCCGAGCACGTAGGCGCCGGTGGTGCCCACACGCCCTCCGCTCTCCGCGCCCCGGGCTACCAGGCCGTCGGCCCTGGCAGCCCGCGCGGCCCGGCCCTCGTCCGCACTTCGGACCTCGGCCACCAGGCGCCAGTCCCCGCCCCAGGCGCCGAGCAGCCCGGGCTCGGCCACCACGACGG
>JBKPRS010000276.1:0-3484 GCA_046734695.1 Actinomycetota bacterium
CGAGATCTGGCGGTAGGCCTCGGCCTGCTTGGACAGGTCGTCGTAGACGGCGAGGGCGTGGTCGCCGGTCTCCATCCAGTGCTGGCCCATGGCGCAGCCGGCGTAGGGGGCGAGGTACTTGAACGGCGAGGGGTCGGACGCCCCGGCCACCACGACCACCGTGTACTCCATGGCGCCGTGCTCTTCGAGGGTGGCGACCGTGTTCTTGACGGTCGACTCCTTCTGGCCGATGGCCACGTAGATGCACTTCACGCCCAGGCCGCGCTGGTTGATGATCGTGTCGACCGCGACCGTGGTCTTGCCGGTCTTGCGGTCGCCGATGATGAGCTCCCGCTGGCCCCGGCCGATCGGGGTCATGGCGTCGATGGCCTTGATGCCCGTCTGGAGCGGCTCGTGCACCGGCTGGCGGCCCATGATGCCCGGGGCCTGGATCTCCAGGCGGCGCTCCTGCACGCCCACCAGCGGGCCCTTGTCGTCCACCGGGTTGCCGAGGGCGTCGACCACCCGGCCCAGCACCCCGTCACCGACGGGGACGGAGAGGATCTGGCCGGTGGCCTTGACCATCTGGCCCTCCGAGACCTCGGCGGCCTCGCCGAGGATCACGGTGCCGATCGACTCCTCGTCGAGGTTGAGGGCGAGGCCCATGGCCCCGCTCTCGAACTCGAGCAGCTCGTTGACCGCGGCGCCGGGCAGGCCCGACACGTTGGCGATGCCGTCGCCGACCTCGGTGACGCGCCCGACCTGGGCGGTCTCGACGTCGGGCTTGAAGCCCTCGAGGTTCTTGCGCAGGGCCTGGGCGATGTCGGCGGTGTTGATGGTCAGCTCTGCCATCGGATCTGTCCTCGTCCTCGTTCCTTCGGGGGCCTACAGCGCCTTGCGGAGCCGCTCGAGCCGGGTGCGGACCGTGCCGTCGATGACCGTGTCGCCCACCTCGGCGATGACGCCGCCCATCACGGACGGGTCGATCACCACCTTGAGGGCGACGTCGCGGCCGGTCGCCTGGCCCAGGGCCTTCGCGAGGCGGTCGCGCTGGTCCTGGTTCAGCGGGACGGCCGTGCGCACCTCGGCCACGGCCTTGTTGGCCTCAGCAGCGCTCATCTCCACGAGCTGGCGGATGATGCCGGGCAGGTCATGGCCGCGGCCCGTGCCCACCACCAGCGACACCAGCGCGACGGTGGTCGATGACGCCTTGCCGCCCAGCAGGTCCTCCACGATCTGCTGGCGCCGGGCCACCGGGATGGCCGGGTCGGTGAGCGCCTCCCGCAGCTCGTCGGACCCCTGCAGGGTCTGCGAGAAGCGGAACAGCTCGTCCTCGACCTCGGCCAGGGTGCCCTCGGCCCGGGCCACGTTGAACAGGGCCTCGGCGTAGGCGAGCGTGCGGTCGTCTGCCATCGTCGTCTCCCTCAGGCGCGCTGCGCCGCCACCTGGTTGATGTAGTCCTCGACCAGCTGGACCTGGGTGGCCGCGTCGAGGTTGTGGCCTACGACGGTCTCGGCGGCGCCGATGGCCAGCTGGGCGACCTCGCCCCGCAGGTCGGCCATGGCCTGGGCCTTGGCCGAGTCGATGTCGGCCACCGCCCGGGCCCGGAGCTCGGCCAGCTCGGTCTGGAGCCGGGACTCGTGGTCACGCTTCACGGAGTCGGCCGCTTCGCGGGCCTCCTCGATGATGCGGCCGGCCTCGGCCTTGGCGTCGGCCAGCTGGGCCCGGTACTGCTCGAGCACCTGCTCGGCCTCGGTCTTGGCGTTCTCGGCCCCGGCGAGGTCGGCACGGATCCGCTCGGTGCGGGCCTCCATGCCCTGCTTGATGCTGGGGTAGGCGAACTTCCACAGCAGGAACAGCAGGACGAGGAACGAGATCGAGCCCCAGAAGAACTCGTCCGCCGCGGGCAGGATGGGGCTGGGAGCCTCCTGGCAGGCCTCGGGATCGTCCGCCTCCCTGGCCAGCTTGATGCACTCCTCGGTGTCCTCGGAGAGCTGGGGCTCGTCACCGTTCTCCTGGGCGTGGGCTGCAGGCGCCAACGCCAGGAGCCCTCCCAGGGCGAGCAGGACGCTCGCAAACAAGGCGCGGGTACGCACGGGGGAACCTCCTGGTCAGCCCGAGATGATGAAGGCGAGCACGAAGCCGAACAGAGCGAGGGCTTCGGTGAAGGCAATGCCGAGGAACATCGTGGTCCGGACCATGCCGGCAGCCTCGGGCTGGCGGGCCATGGCGGTGATGGCGTTGCCGACCACCAGGCCGATGCCGATGCCGGGGCCGATGGCGGCGCCGCCGTAGACGATGCCGCGGCCGACGGCCGTCAGACCCTGGACGAGCTCGCCCGGGTCCTGCTCAGCAAGCATGTGCAGCACGTTTCTTGTCTCCTTGGGTTTGTCTCAGTGCGCGGGATGCATCGCGCTGTCGATGTAGACGGCGCAGAGGATCGTGAAGATGTAGGCCTGCAGGATCGCCACCAGCAGCTCGAAGCCGTAGAGGAAGATCAGCAGGCCGAGCGGCAGAGCGGCGCCGATGATGGTGGCCGTGAACAGCGCCTGGGTGATGACCGCGAAGCTCACCAGCAGGAGGTGGCCGGCCAGCAGGTTCGCGAAGAGCCGGACCGCCAGGCTGAGCGGCTGGGTGATGAACTTCGTGATCAGCTCGATCGGGGTGAGCAGGATGTACATCACCTTGGGCACGCCCGGGAGGAACATGATGTCCTTCATGTACTTGATCGGGCCGTGCCGCACGATGCCGACGGTGTGGTAGATGACGTACACCAGCAGGGCCATGAAGACGGGCAGGGCGATGCGGGCGTTGACCGGCATCTGCGCCCCGGGGATCAGGCCCCAGATGTTGCACGTGAAGATGAACGTGAACAGCGTCAGCAGGAAGGGCGTGAAGCGCAGGCCCTCGGGGCCCATGGTCTGCAGGACGATCTGGTCGTCGATGAACTCGATGGCGGTCTCGGCCACGTTCTGGGCGCCGGTGGGGACGAGCTTCTGACCGCGGGCCGCCGCGAACACCAGGAACACGATCAGGGCGGACACCCACATGAGGATGACGACCTTGTTGACCGCGAAGGGCGTGTCCTTGAAGAAGATGGCGGGCCACTCGACGACGTGGCTGATCGGCGGGAACTCCAGCCCGAGGATCACGGCTGCACAGCCTCCTTGTGCCCCGGCTTGAGCGCCGGGTAGGCGAGGGACGCGGACACGTAGCGCAGCTCCCAGAACAGGAGCCCGAGATGGGTGACGAGCACGGTCACCCCGAGGGCGACCAGGTCGATCCAGGGCTGGTTGCGGACCGCCAGCATCACGGCGGTGACCAGGCCCATGCGAACGAGGAAGCCGCCCATGGCCACGGCCATGAGCAGCGTGAGCGACCGCTTGGCGGCCCAGGAGAGCGAGATGGCGGCGAGCGCCAGGTTGACCAGCACGACGGCCACGGCCACGAGGGCGGACCAGGCGCCGTCACTGCCCCAGATCACGGCGGCGGCGGCCACGATGGC
>JBKPRS010000277.1:0-10874 GCA_046734695.1 Actinomycetota bacterium
CCTCCGTCCCTGCCGGCGCGGCCGTGGGCCCGGGATCCGGGATCCCGGCCATCGCGGCGGACGCGGCCAGGGTCGCGGCTCCGGCGGCCGCTGCGCCCGCAGCGGGACCGGGGGCGGCGGCCGTCGCCGGGCCGGACAGGCCCACCTCGGCGGCCGTGATCGCGGCACCGAGGGCGACGCCGTGCTTGGGATGGGCGTCGACCGCCACCGGGCGTCCCAGCGCGGACGAGACCATCTCGGCCACCAGGGGAGTGCGGGACGAGCCGCCGACCAGCAGCACGGCGGTCACCTGAGCGGGGCTGACGTCGGCCGAGCGCAGGGCGCGCTGCGTCGCCGAGATCGTGTCGGTCAGCGCGGGCCGCACCAGCTGCTCGTATTCGGACCGGGTCAGGCGCACCTCGGTCTGCAGGTTGGGCAGCATCACCGGGATCGACACGTCGGTGTCCGACGAGAGCGCCTCCTTGGCCTCGACGCACTCCTGGCGCAGGCGGGACACGGCGGCCTGGGCCGTCGGGTCGTTGGGGTCGAGCTCGTCGATCGCGCCGCCGACCGCCGACGCCACGTACTGGTACACGGCCTCGTCGAAGTCGATGCCGCCCAGCCGCTCGATGCCCTCGGGCGTACCCAGGACGTCCCAGCCCCCGTCGGTCTTGCGCAGCACGGCGGCGTCGAACGTGCCGCCGCCCAGGTCGTAGACCGCGATGACCGAGCCCGGCTCCACCCGCGACAGCGAGGCGTAGTGGATGGCGGCCGCCTCGGGCTCGCTGAGCGTGGTGACCTCGCCCATGTCGGCCATGCGGATGGCCTGGCGCAGCAGGTCGATCTTGAACGGGCCCCAGTTGGCCGGGTGGGTCACCGCCACGCCGTCCGCGGGGCCGCCCTCGGCCTCGGCCACCCGTTCCACCACCCAGCGCAGCAGCTTGGCCATCAGCGCGTCGGCCGAGTACGGCGTCCCGGCCACGATGATGGGCGTGGGGTCGCCGAGCCGGCGCTTGAACTCGCGCGCCACCCGCGACGGCTCGGTCGCTGCCCGGCGGGCCGCGGCCTCGCCGGTGAGCACGGTCTCGTCGTCGCGCAGCAGGATGACCGAAGGGATCGTCGCGGCCCGGTTGCCCAGGCCCGCGACGTCGTAGCGGCCGTCGCGCCACACGGCGGCCGCCGTGTACGTCGTACCGATGTCGATGCCCAGGAAATAGCCCACAGCCGCCTCCGCCGCGCCTATACGGAAGGCCGGAGTATACGGATCACATGGTCTCGGCGAAGCTCACTTCACCCTCGCCGCGCAGCACGTTCTTGAGCAGCTTCCCCGAGGCATTCCGCGGCAGGGGACCGGTGCGCACCTCGACGTAGGCGGGCACCTTGAAGTCGGCCAGCTCGGCCGCCACCCAGCGGCGCACGTCGTCCTCGCCGAGCTCCTGGCCCGGCTCGACCTGCACGACCGCCTTGACCTCCTCGCCCAGCTCGGGGTGGGCCACGCCGATCACCGCGGCATCGGCGATCGCCGGGTGCAGCACCAGGCGGTTCTCGATCTCCACGCAGTAGATGTTCTCGCCACCCCGGATGATCATGTCCTTCTTGCGGTCGGTGATGGCGAGGTAGCCCTCGTCGTCGAGGTGGCCGATGTCGCCGGTGTGCAGCCAGCCGTCGGCGTCGATGGCGTCGGCGGTGGCCTCGGGCTTGTTCCAGTAGCCCTTCATGAGGATCGGCCCGCGGATGCACACCTCGCCGGTCTCGCCGGGAGCCAGCGGCTCGTTGGCGCCACCGACGATGCGGACCTCGACCGTGGGCACCGGCGGGCCCACCGACCACGGCTTGCGCCGGGCGTCGTCGCCGCTGATGACCGTGGCCACCGAGGACGTCTCGGTCAGGCCGTAGGCGTTGGAGGTCGAGCGCACCTGGGGGAACGTGTCCGCGATCTTGCGCTGCAGCTCGTCGGCCGAGGGCGAGCCGCCGAACGCCACGGTGGTCACAGTGGACGTGTCGTAGTCGTGGCGGGCCGGGTGCTCGCACACCCGCCACACCATCGTGGGGACGGTGGCCCACACCGTGACCTGGTGGTCCTGGATCAGCCGCAGCACGTGGACCGGGTCGAAGCGCCCCTCGGGGATCACGATCTTGATCCCGGCCAGCAGCCCCACCACCAGGCCCGAGTGGCAGCCCGACACGTGGAACAGCGGCGAGGTCAGCAGCGACACCGTGGGCCCGCTGCCCAGCGTCGCGCCGCCCTCCGGGTTGGCCATCACCGAGGACACCGTGCTGTAGATCGTGTTCTGCAGGTTGGCGATCATCGAGCGGTGGGTCGAGATGGCCCCCTTGGGCTTCCCGGTGGTGCCCGACGTGTAGAAGATGACGGCGGCGTCGTCCTCGTCGATCTCGGCGTCCGGGAAGTCCTCCCGCGGCGATCCGGTGAGCACGTCGACGGAGTGCAGGACCGCCTTGCCGGGCGTGGCGGGGAAGTCGTCCGGCGAGGCGTCGATGAGGAACACGTGGGCCAGGTCGGGCGCCTCGTCCAGCCGGTCGGCGATGCGCTCGAAGCGCTTGGCGTCGGCGAACAGCACGGTGGCGCCCGAGTCCTGCAGGCCGTAGAGGACCTCGTCGGCCTTCCACCAGCCGTTGAGCCCGACCAGGATCGCCCCCTGGGCCACGGTGGCCCAGAACGCCACGCACCACTCCGGGTTGTTCTGGCTGAGCACGGCCACCCGGTCGCCGGGGCCGATGCCGTACTCGCTGGCCAGGAGGTGGGCCATGCCGTTGGCCTCGGCCACGAAGTCGCGGAAGCCGTACTCCCGGTCGCCGTAGGCCAGGAAGGTGTCGTCGCCCCGGGCCATCGCGCCCTGGGCGATCTCGCGCAGCGAGCGCATGCGCTGGGCGTAGACCTGCAGGGGACGGCCGCCGACGTCCTCGGTCACGACCTCGAACATGCCGCCGGGCCCGGTGAGCTGGGCGCGGACCTCTGCCAGGCTGGGCATCACGTCTCCCTCATGTCGCTGATGCGGTCGTCATTCGACACTAGCGACCCTGGTCCCGAAAGCCTGCGGCCACCGCGCTGCTACCGGAAGTCGGAGGCGACTTCAGCCGCGAACCGGGCCAGCCCGTCCAGCTTGGCCTGGCCGGTGCCGAAGCTGGCGTCCGGCACGATCAGCTCATCCACCCCGACCTCGTCGTAGCCGGCGAGGATGTGCCGCAGCCGGGCGGGGGTCCCGGCCATGATCGGGCGGCCCCCGCCCGACATCAGCTGCTCGCCCTGGGCGTCGTCGGTGGTGAAGATGACCACCGCCTGGCAGCTGCGGGCGATCTCGGACGGGTCGCGGCCCGCGGCCTCGCACGCCCGGTCCAGGGTGGCCGAGCGCTCGGCGATGTGCTCCGGCAGGCCCCAGGCGTTCCACTCGTCCGCGTGGCGGGCGGTGATGCCCAGCATGCGGTCGCCGCTGGCCCCGATGAGCAGGGGGAGCCGGGCCTGGACCGGCTTGGGCTCGCACATCGCCTCGCTCAGCCGGTAGTGCTTGCCGTCGAAGCTGGTGACCGGCTCGGTGAGCAGGCTGCGCACGATCTGCACCGCCTCGGCGAACCGGCTCACCCGCTCGCCCACAGGCGGGAGGTCGATGCCGTAGGCCTCGTGCTCGTTCTCCTGCCAGCCGGCGCCCATGCCCAGCACGAAGCGGCCCCCGCTGACGTGGTCGGCAGTGGCGGCCATGTTGGCCAGCACCGCCGGGTGGCGATAGGTGTTGCCGTAGACCAGGGTGCCGATCCGCACCCTCTCGGTCACCGCTCCCAGCGCCGCCACCAGCGACCCTGCCTCCAGCGTCGGGGTCTCCACCGGGAACGGACCGCCCGGCATGCCCATGAAGTGGTCGGCGACGTAGACGCCGTCCCAGCCGGTGGTCTCGGCGTGGCGGGCGGTGGCGAGGAGCTCGGACCAGGGCTGGAAGGCGGTGGGCCAGACGGAGAGGCGCATCCACCCAGCATGCACCCTCGTGGTGGGCGTCACAGCCGCGCCGTACGGTCCCGGTATGCGTACCGCTGTGTCCCTGCCTCCGTTCACGGATCCCGCCACCCTGGTGGCGATGGCTGCCGAGGCCGAGCAGGCCGGCTGGGACGGCGTGTTCCTGTGGGACCACGTCGTGCTGTTCCCGGAGATGGGCCTCGACGTCCACAACCCCTGGGTGCTGCTAGGGGCCATGGCCCAGGTCACCGAGCGGGTCGTGCTCGGCACGCTGGTCACTCCGCTGGCCCGGCGCCGGCCGCAGTCGGTGGCCCGGGAGGTCATCACGCTCGACCACCTGAGCGGTGGGCGGGCCCTGCTGGGCGTGGGCCTGGGCGATCCGGCCGAGTTCGACTTCGCCGCGTTCGGCGACCCCGCCGGCGACCGGGAGCGGGCCGCCCGGCTCGACGAGAGCCTCACCGTGATCGACGGCCTGCTGCGGGGGCGCGTGACGCATGACGGCGAGCACTTCCACGTCGACGCCGAGCTGCGGCCCCGGCCGGTCCAGCAGCCCCGGCCGCCGATCTGGGTCGCCGGGGTGACGCCCCATCGCCGACCGCTGGAACGTGCATTGCGCTGGGACGGCTTCGTGCCGATCTCGCTGTCGAGCCTGATGTCGCCCGAGGACATCGCCGCCTACCTCGACGGCGTCGAGCGCCCCGACGGGTGGGAGCTGGTGGCCAACCTCGCCCCCGGCTACACGGCCGCGGACTACGAAGCCGTCGGGGCCACCTGGGTCATCGACGGCGCCTGGCCGGTCGACGACTGGGTGTCCGACCTGCGCGACCGCATCAAGGCCGGGCCCTGAGTCGATCCCTGATCAGCGCAGGCGCTCCACCACGTAGTCGATGCAGTGGGTGAGCGCCTCGACGTCCTCGGGGTCGATGGCCGGGTACAGCGCGATCCGCAGCTGGTTGCGGCCCAGCTTGCGGTAGCTGTCGGTGTCCAGCACCAGGTTCTGGCGCAGCACCGCGCTGACCGTGGTGGCCTCGATCGCCGCGTCCAGGTCGATCGTCGCCACCACGTGGCTGCGCAGCGCCGGGTCGGTGACGAACGGTGTGGCGTACTCGCTGCGGTCGGCCCAGCCGTAGATGATCTCGGCCGACCGGTCGCAGCGCCCGGCGGCGAAGCCCAGCCCGCCGTTGTGCAGGATCCACTCCACCTGCTGCACCGCCAGGAAGATGGTGGCCAGCGCGGGCGTGTTGTAGGTCTGGTCCTTGCGGCTGTTGTCGAGGGCGATGCCGAGGTCGAGGAACGCGGGCACCCAGCGGTCGCTCGCCGCGATCCGCTCGATGCGCTCGACGGCCGCCGGGGACAGGGCCGCCAGCCAGAGGCCGCCGTCGGAGGCCAGGCCCTTCTGGGGGGCGAAGTAGTAGGCGTCGGTCTGGGACGCGTCGAAGCGCAGGCCGCCCGCCGCCGAGGTGGCGTCCACCAGCACCAGGCCCTCGGCGCCCTCGGGCCGCTGCAGCGGGGCCGCGACCCCGGTCGAGGTCTCGTTGTGGGTCAGGCAGTAGGCGTCGACGTCGGGCGTCGCCTTGGCCTCGGGCACCGTGCCGGGCGGGGACTCGATCACGTCGGGATCGTCGAGGTGGGGCGCGGCCAGGGCGCAGGCGGCGAACTTGGACGAGAACTCGCCGAAGGACAGGTGCTGGCTGCGCTGGTCGATGAGCCCGAAGGTGGCCGCATCCCAGAAGGCGGTCGTGCCCCCGTTGCCCAGCGCCACCTCGTAGCCGTCCGGCAGCGACAGCAGCTCGGAGATCCCGTTGCGCAGCGCGGCGACCATGAACCGCACGGTGGCCTGGCGATGGCTGGTGCCCAGGTAGCTGCGGCCGCTGTCGGCCAGCGCCACCAGGGCCTCGGGGCGCACCTTGGAGGGCCCCGAGCAGAAGCGGCCGTCCGCGGGCAGCAGGTCGGCCGGGATGGTTATCTCTGGGGTCGGCGGGGTCATCGGTGCCACTATCGCGGGCGTCGAGACCAAGGAGCCAGCCCGTTGTCCCCCACCCCCATCTCCGCTCGCGTCTCCGCCATCACGGAGTCGGCCACCCTCGCGGTCGACGCCAAGGCCAAGGCGCTGAAGGCCGCCGGCGAGCCGGTCATCGGCTTCGGCGCCGGCGAGCCCGACTTCCCCACCCCCGACCACATCGTGGCCGCCGCCGTCGAGGCCTGCCGCAACCCGCGCTACCACAAGTACACGCCTGCGGCCGGCCTTCCGGACCTCCGTGACGCCATCGCGGCCAAGACCAAGCGCGACTCGGGCTACGACGTGACCGCGGCCCAGGTCCTGGTGACCAACGGCGGCAAGCACGCGGTCTTCAACACGTGTGCCACGCTGCTCGACCCGGGCGACGAGGTGCTGCTGCCCGCGCCCTACTGGACGACCTACCCCGAGCCGATCCGCCTGGCCGGCGGCGTGCCCGTGGTGCTGCCGACCGACGAGGGCACCGGCTTCCGGGTCACGCTCGACCAGCTCGACGCCGCGGTCACCGAGCGCACCAAGGCGCTGCTGTTCGTGTCCCCGTCGAACCCGACGGGCGCGGTCTACCCCCGCCACGAGGTCGAGGCCATCGGCCGCTGGGCCGTCGAGCGGGGCATCTGGGTGATCACCGACGAGATCTACGAGCACCTCACCTACGGCGACCACGAGTTCAGCTCGATGCCCGCGCTGGTGCCCGACCTGGCGGAGCGGTGCGTCGTGCTCAACGGCGTGGCCAAGACCTACGCCATGACCGGCTGGCGGGTGGGCTGGATGATCGCTCCGCCCGAGGTGACCAAGGCCGCCGCCAACCTCCAGTCGCACACCACGTCCAACGTGGCCAACGTCTCCCAGGTGGCGGCGCTGGCCGCGGTCTCGGGTGACCTGGAGGCGGTGGCCCAGATGCGGGCCGCGTTCGAGCGCCGGGGCCACGCCATGCACCGCCTGCTGGCCGGCATCCCCGGGGTCACGATCCTCGAGCCCCAGGGCGCGTTCTACTGCTTCCCCAACTTCTCCGCCTACCTGGGCCGCGACCTGCGGGGGACCACCCCGACCACCACGGTCGAGCTGTGCGGCGTCCTCCTCGACGAGGCCAAGGTGGCCGTGGTCCCGGGCGAGGCCTTCGACGCCCCGGGCTATGCGCGGCTCTCGTTCGCGCTGGGCGACGACGACCTGGGCGAGGGCTGCACCCGCATCGCCGACCTCCTGGCCGACGCTCGCTGAGCGTCCGGGGGATGCCCGGGTGGGCACCCCCCGAAGCTCAGATCAGGGAACCGAGAAGGGGAACTCGACCGACTCTTCCTCGGCCACCGTGCCCGTCTGGGTGCTCTCCTGGCCGGCGACGGTGATGGACAGGGTGAAGTCGCCTCCGCCGCAGTCGGTCCCGTCGTCCCGGGTTTCTCGGAAGCCCTGGACGCTGACCGTGTAGTCGCCGGATGGCGCATCGCCCACCGGCCAGAAGATGTTCTCGACGCCGCCGTCGTTCACGCAGTCGACGTTGGAGTCGACATCCAACTGGCCGCCCGTCGTGGTCGGCCCGGTGTTGAGGTAATAGATCTCGGTACCGTCCGGTTCGGTCACGTGCAGGTCGAGGTCGGAGTCCGACGCCCACCGCAGTGTGACCTGGACGTCGCCGGTGCCGGTGTCCTGCTTGCTGGCGCCGTCGGAGCCGACGGGCCGCTGGAGCAGGCCCGCCGTGTCGAAGTCGACCAGCGTGACCTCCTCGAACGGGGTGTCCGCGGGCTCGACCTTGACGGCGGCGGCCGGGTCGAGGCCCTCCCAGGCGTCGTCGGGGTTCTCGGCCGTGCTCTGCAGGTCCATGGCGTCGCTCTGGCTAGCGCCGCCCAGCGGGGTCGGCTCGGCCAGCGGGTTGCCGCAGTTGCACTTCACTCGCGGGACGCCGGTGTTGTCCACCAGGACCGCGGTGCCTGCCTCCAGCAGCGACTGGAACGCGTTCGCCTCGCCGTCACGGAACCCGTGGTTGGTGACCCGGGTGTCGTAGCGGAGACGGACCGCGGTCAGCCCGGCCACGTAGTCCGGGATGCCCGCGGGTTCGACGCCCAGCACGTCGGACCAGGCGTCGGCCTTGGCCTTGTTGGCCGGGTCGGTCAGGAACGCCACCAGCGTCTCGACGTCGCACACCTGGGTGTCCCGGCTGCCGCCGTAGAGCGCGGGCTCGCCGCCCTGGGCCACGCGGCCGGCCAGCGGGGTGCCGACCTGCTCGGTGGTGGGGTCGGGGACCGCGCTCAGGTCGGCCGCCGCCACCGTGCCGGAGGCGTCGCCGACGACGTCGAGGTTGCCCGCGAAGTCGTCTTCCTGGACCATGCCTATCGGTTCCAGGACGACCTGCTCGCCCTTGTCGTCGCCCTTGAGGACGAAGAACGCGCCCGCCGCCAGCGCCAGCACCAGCAAGATGCCGAGGATGGCGAGCAACGGGCCCTTCGAGCTCTTCTTCTTGGGCGGCGCACCGCCCGGGTACTGACCCGGCGGGTAGGCGCCGGGAGGACCGGGCGGGCCGGGCGGGTAGGCGCCCGGCGGGTACTGCTCGCCGGAGGGCTGGCCGTAGCCCGGGGCCGCCGGCGGGAAGCCGCCTGACGAGCCCTGGTCGTAGCCGCCGGGGGTCGGAGGGGGATAGCCGCCCGGAGCGGGCGGGGGATAGCCGCCCGGGTCGGACGGAGGGGGTTGGGATCCATAGGCCCCCTGCACCCAGCCCGGGTCGGGCGGGGGCTGCGCCGGGGGCGCGCCGCCGGGTGCCGGCGGCGGCGCCTGGCCCAGCGGCCAGCCGCAGCCGACGCAGGTCTGGACGCCAGGGGCGTTCATCGTGTGACAGTTACCGCACTCCACCGCAAGATCCTGCCTGTGTCTCGGGGGGCCGCGTTCGTGGGGGGATAGCCCGGTTGCGGGATCCTAGGCGGTCACCCCGACCCGCCCTGTCCACCGTCAGGGAGCGGCGACCCGCCGACGCTACCCTCCGGGTGGTGCCACCTTACGGCTCCTGGACCACCCCCATTACGTCAGCCCTCGTGGTGAAGGCGGCCGCCGGCCTCGGCGGGGTCTCCATCGAGGGCGACACCGTCATCTGGTCGGAGCAACGACCAGAGGAAGGAGGCCGCACCCAGCTCGTGCAACGGGCCGCCGACGGTAGCACCGTCGAGCGCCTCCCCGAGGGCTTCAACGCCCGCACCGCGGTGCACGAGTACGGCGGCGGCGCCTGGTGGGCCCGGGGCGCGACCGTGTGGTTCGCGCACTGGGACGACCAGCGCCTCTACCGCCAGGAGGGTGACGGCCCGCCCGAGCCGGTGAGCCCGGAGCCCGAGGCGCCCCGGGGCGATCGCTGGGCCGACGGCGAGCTCGACGACTCCGGCCGCTGGCTGGTCGTGGTGCGCGAGCACCACCCGCCGGGCGCCGGGGCCAAGGACGTCAGCAACGAGATCGTCGTGCTGGACACGACCGGCGAGCTGCCGGTCCGCACCCTCGTGACCGGGCCGGACTTCGTGTCCGACCCCCGCTTCTCGCCCGACGGGCGCCGGCTGTGCTGGGTGCAGTGGTCGCATCCCGACATGCCCTGGGACGGCACCGAGCTGTGCGTGGCGGACGTCCGGGACACGCCCGTCGGCCCCGCGCTGTCGCACCTGGCCGTGGTGGCGGGCCGTCCGCACTACGGCCCCGGCGGCCACGGCGACGGCGAGTCCGTGTGCCAGCCCAGCTGGGCGGCCGACGAGTCGCTGTGGTTCGTGTCGGACCGGACCGGCTGGTGGAACCTCTACCGCCAGGTGCCCGACGGCGCGATCGAGCCCATGGTCCAGACCGAGGCCGAGCTCGGCATGCCCCAGTGGGTGTTCGGCATCTCCAACTACGCGTTCCTCGGCGACGGCCGGGTCGTGTTCGCCTACAGCCGCGACGGCCTCGACCACATGGCGGTCCTGTCGGGCGACGGCCGCACGGCCGAGGTCGACGTGCCCTACACGTCGATCTCGTCGGTGCACGCCGCGGGCGACCGGGTGGTGTTCATCGGCGCGTCGGCCACGGCCGAGCCCGCGGTCGTGAGCCTGCGGCTGGCGCCCGACGCCGGGGGCGTGGCCGCGGCGCCGGCCGGCGAGCCGGAGATCCTGCGCGCACCCCGCGACCTGGGCGTGGACCCGGCCTGGTTCTCCCAGCCCGAGCCGATCGACTTCCCGACCACCGGGGGCCGCACGGCCCACGCGCTGTACTACCCGCCGACCAACCCGGAGGTGACCCCGCCACCGGGCGAGGCGCCGCCGCTCCTGGTGGTCATCCACGGCGGGCCCACCGCCGCGGCCCGGCCGATGCTCCAGGTGAGCATCCAGTACTGGACCAGCCGCGGATTCGGCGTGGTCGACGTCAACTACGGCGGGTCGACCGGCTACGGCCGGGCCTACCGCGAGCAGCTCCGGGGCACGTGGGGCATCGTCGACCTGGACGACTGCGAGGCAGCCGCCCGGTTCCTGGCGGACGAGGCCCGGGTCGACCCCACCCGGCTGTGCATCCGGGGCGGCTCGGCGGGCGGCTACACGACGCTGGCGGTGCTGGCGTTCCGCCACACGTTCGCGGCGGGGGCCAGCCACTACGGGGTGGCCGACCTGGAGGCCCTGGCGGTCGAGACCCACAAGTTCGAGAGCCGCTACCTCGACGGGCTCATCGGGCCCTATCCCGAGCGCCGGGACCTGTACGAGGCGCGCTCGCCGATCCACCACACCGACGGCTTCGACCGCCCGTTGATCGTGCTCCAGGGCCTGGAGGACGAGGTCGTCCCGCCCAACCAGGCGGAGATGATCGTGAACGCGCTGCGGGCCAAGCAGGTGCCGGTGGCCTATGTCACCTTCCCCGGCGAGCAGCACGGGTTCCGGCAGGCCGCCAACATCCGCAAGGCCCTCGACAGCGAGCTGTCGTTCTACGCCC
>JBKPRS010000278.1:0-15217 GCA_046734695.1 Actinomycetota bacterium
CCGCTCGGCGTCGGCCAGGCGGTCGGCGGGGACCAGCATGCGGGTGAGCGCCGTGCAGGTCTGGCCCGAGTTGAGGTACGCCTTGCCCACGCCGTCGCGCACGGCCTTCTCGAAGCCGGCGTCGTCGAGGTCGTCGAGCAGGACGTTGGCGGACTTGCCGCCGAGCTCGAGCGCCACGCGCTTGAGCGTGGAGGACGCCACCTCGGCCACCCGCTTGCCGGCCCGGGTCGAGCCGGTGAAGGACACCATGTCGATCTGGGGATGGGCGGCGATGGCCTCACCGACCTCGGGACCGTACCCCGTGACCAGGTTGAACACGCCGTGGGGCAGGCCGACGTCGTTGATGATCTCGGCCAGGATCAGCGCGTCCAGCGGGGCGACCTCGCTGGGCTTGAGCACGACCGTGCAGCCCGCCGCCATGGCGTAGGCCACCTTGGCGGCGATCTGGTGCAGCGGGTAGTTCCACGGTGTGATGCAGCCGACCACGCCGACCGGCTCCCGCACGACCAGGCTGTTGCCCAGCGTGGACTCGTACTCGTAGCTCTCGGCCAGCCCGGCGGCCGTGTTGAAGCTGTTGATGGGCAGGCCGGCCTGGATCATGAGGCTCAGCCACTTCGGCATGCCCGCCTCGCGGGTCACCACGGTGGCGATCTCGTCCATGCGGGCGGCGAGGCCCTCGCCGATGCGGGTCAGGGCCTTGGCCCGCTCCTCGGGCGTGGTGCGGGACCAGCCCGCGAACGCGGCCCGGGCCGCCTGGGCCGCCTTGTCCACGTCCTCGGCGGTCCCGGCCGGGATCGAGGCGATCACCTCGCCGTTGGACGAGTCGTAGACGTCGATCGAGCCCGACCCTGCGGACGGTACCCAGGCTCCGTCGATGTAGATCTTCTCGTAGGTCGTGGTCGTCACCAGTCATCCCCTCACGTCGAGCGCTGGACCATTGACGTTAGACCCCATCCTGACCCTCGGGTCAAGGCCGTCTCACGCTTCGGGACCCAAGTGGAGCAGGGCCGCGGCGGCGTAGAGGGCCACGCCCGTGGCCATGGCGCTCTCGTCGAGCACCATGCGGTTGGAGTGGTTGGGCGCGACGTCGGCGGGGGACACCCCCGGCGGCCGGGTGCCGAGGAACGCCATGGCCCCGGGCACCTGGTTGAGGATGTAGGAGAAGTCCTCCGCCCCCATGACCGGCGTCGGCATGACCACCGTCAGGTCGTCCCCCACCAGCCAGCGGGCGGTGTCGAGCACCTCTTCGGCGGCAGGACCGTCGTTGACCGTGACCGGGTAGCCGTCCTCGATGGTCACCTCGGCCACCATGTCGTGGGCCGCGGCCACGTGCTCGGCGATGCGCCGGACCCCGGCGTGCGCGTCGCTCCGCACCCGGGCGGTCACCGTGCGGATGGTGCCGTCCAGCGTGGCCGTCTCGGGGATCACGTTGCTGGCCGACCCGGCCCGCACGCGGGCCACGGTCACCACCGCGGGGGTGAACACGTCGACCCGGCGGGTCACCCAGGTCTGGAGCGCCTGCACGATCTCGCATGCCACCGGGATGGGATCGTTGGCGTGGTGCGGCATGGATGCATGCCCGCCCTTGCCCCGCACCCGGATGTGCAGCTCGTCGGCGGACGCCAGCAGGGCGCCGGCCTTGCAGCCCACCAGGCCCGACGGGATGGAGGGCGACTGGTGGATGGCGAACGCCCACGACACCCGCTCGCCGTCGCTCGCTGCCGCTCCCACTCCCCGTTCGCTCCGGGCGCCGTCGAGCAGGCCCTCGCTCCCCTCGCCCCCCTCGCCCTGGCGGCCCCGGCCGTGCGCCTCACCCTCGCGCCCGTCCCGCGGGCCATCGAGTCGGGCATCGAGCAGCCCCTCGTCCAGCGCAATCGCGGCGCCGCCGGCGCCTTCCTCGCCCGGCTGGAACAGCAGCCGCACCCGTCCCGCCAGGCCGGCGCGCCGGTCGGCCAGCAGCCGGGCCGCGCCCACGAGCATGGCGGTGTGGGCGTCGTGCCCGCACGAGTGCATGACCCCGGGCACCTGGGAGGCATAGTCGAGCCCGGTGTCCTCGCGCATGGGCAGGGCGTCCATGTCCGCCCGCAGCACCACGGTCGGCCCCGGGCGGTCCCCGTCGAGGTCGGCGACGATCGAGCTCTGCCGCCGGCCCAGGGTCACCCGCAGCGGCAGCCCGTCCAGCGCGTCCAGCACGCGGGCCTGGGTGCGGGGCAGGTCGAGCGCCAGCTCGGGGTGCTGGTGCAGGTCACGCCGCAACGCCACGACGTCGTCCAGCACGGCCCCGGCTTCACTGGCGAGCGCGGTGGGTGACAGGGGCTCCATGTCCGGGCATTCTGCCGGAGACCGCTGGTCAGCGCGTGGGGACCGTGACCGTGTCCCGGCCCGAGCGCAGGATGCGGCCGGGCGTGGCGCCGGTGGGCCTGCCGTCCTCGACGGTGGCCACGCCGCCGACGTAGACCCGGGTGACACCCTCGGACCCCGCGGTCAGGCGGGCGGTGCCGCCGGGCAGGTCCTCCACCAGGCGGGCGTTCTCGGCACCCACCGTGTCGGGGTCGAACACCACCAGGTCGGCGTGGGCGCCGGGGACAAGCGTGCCCCGGTCGACCAGGCCGAACAGCTCGGCGGGCTGCTGGGTGAGCATCTGCACGGCCCGCTCCAGCGACGTCAGCTTGCGGCCCCGCAGGCAGTCGGCCAGCAGCCGGGTGGTGTAGGACGAGCCGCACATGCGGTCGAGGTGGGCGCCGGCGTCGGAGCCGCCCAACATCACCCGGGGGTCGTCCCACACGGCCTGGCGCATCCGCCACGACTCGTCGTCGTTGTCGGTGGGCATCGGCCACAGCACGGTGCGGAAGTCGTCCTCGGTCACGATCTCGACCAGCGTGGCGAAGGGGTCCTGGCCCCGCTCGGCTGCGATGTCGCCCACGATCCGGCCGGTCAGGCCCTGGTTGGCGGAGGAGTAGGTGTCGCCGATGACGTAGCGGTCCCAGCCGGCGAGGCGGCGGAACACGCCGGCCTCCTCGCTGTGCGAGCGCTCGTCCATGCCCCGCCGCACCTCAGGATCGGCCAGGGCGGCCCGCTTCTCGGCCGGGGGCAGGCGCAGGATGTCGCCCCACCCGGGCATCAGCCACAGGGCGCAGAACGAGCCGAAGCTCATGTTCATGGGCACGAGGACCGGCATGGTGAGCGCCACGACCCGGCCGCCGAGCTCGGCCGCCCGGTCCGCCGCCGCCAGCTGGCGCGGCACCCGGTCGGGGACCGCCGAGTCGACCGTGAGCACGTTCCAGTTGATGGAGCGGCCCGCGGCGGCGGACATGGCCGCCACCAGCTCGACTTCGTCGGGGCTGAACTTGTCGAGCCCGCCCTCGAAAGCGCCCTCCAGGAACGTGCCCTCGTGCTGGCCGACCGCGCCGCACAGGGCCAGCAGCTCGTCGCGGCTCGCGTGGCGCGACGCCACCGGCTGGCCGTCGCCGTCGCTGTGGGTGGACGAGAGCGTGGTGCTGAACCCCAGGCCGCCCGCGTCGATCGAGGCGTGCAGCAGGGCGACCATGGCGTCGACCTGCTCGGGGCTCGCCTCGTGACCGACCGCGTCCGCCCCCATCACGTAGCGGCGCAGGGCGCAGTGGCCCACCATGAACCCGGCGTTGAGCCCGATCCGCCCGTCCAGGCGGTCGAGGTAGTCGGCGAAGCTCTCCCAGCCCCAGTCGACCCCCTGCTCCAGGGCGGCCAGGGGCATGCCCTCCACCTTGGCCATCATGCGGCGCAGGTAGTCGGCATCGGCCGCCCGCAGCGGGGCCAGGGTGAACCCGCAGTTGCCGGCGACGACCGACGTGACGCCGTGGACGTTGGAGGGGGTCGCCAGCGGGTCCCAGAAGAACTGGGCGTCGTAGTGGGTGTGCGGATCCACGAAGCCGGGGCAGACCACCAGGCCGGTGGCGTCGAGCGTCTCGTGCGCCTGGTCGTCGAGGCCGCCCGGGTCTGCCACAGCCACGACCCGGCCGCCCGCGACGCCCACGTCGCCCGCTCGGCCCGGCGCGCCGGTCCCGTCGACGACGGTCGCCCCGCGGATGATGAGATCGAGCATGCCGGCCCCCCGGTCCATATCTGACGGTGCGTCAGATACTAGCGGGCACCGTGCTGCCTCGAGGCCGAGCAGTTGTGCCGGTGGTGTCACGCCAAATCGCCACGCGTGGGCTGTGGCGAGCGCTCGACCCGCTCGGCCTATGACTGCTTCTGGCAGCTGACGTCGCCGTCGCCGTCCATCGTCGGCCACTGCAGCGCGGCCGCGGTCTGGGGCCCGTAGTTGCCGTCGGGATTGAGCCCCTCGTGGGTCTGAGCCGCCTGGAGCCCCGCCTGGGTGGCGGGGCCGAAGTCCCCGTCCGCCTCTATGCCCACGAAGTAGCAGTTCCTGAGCGTGCTCTGCAGGGCCTGCACGGGCGCGCCACTCCCCTCGTCCACCGTCAGCACGCAGCCCCGATCGTTCCCGTTCACGGTGGGCGCCACGAAGGTGCCGCCCGACCCGTCGAACGAGGTGGTGTTGTCGCAGGTGTCGCCGCTGCTGCCGAACAGGCTGTCGGTGGGGGAGCTGGAACTGGAGCTGGAGCTACTGCCCGACGAGCCGCTGTTGGCACTGCCGAGCGCGAAGGCGCCGATGAGGAGCACGATGATGAGGGTGGTTCCCGAGCTGTTCTTGGCCATGGTGCGGCTCCGCGGCGGCGGCCCTCATTTTCCCATACCGGCCGGACAAGTTCCGCTACCGGCGGTATCAGTCTCGCGTCGATTCGCGCCGCCCCAGGACCCAGAACGCGATGCCGGCCGCCACGCCCACGTTGAGTGAGTCGACGCCACCGCGCATGGGGATGCCGGCCCGGATGTCGGCCGCGGCCAGCGTGTCCGGGGACAGGCCGGGTCCCTCGGCCCCGAACAGCAGCGCCACGCGATCGTCCGGGGCGAGGCCGAGGCGGTCGATCGGCTCGGCCACCGGATCGGGTGTGAGGGCCACGATCCGGAACCCCTCGGCCCGCAGGAGGTCCAGGCCGCCCGGCAGCCGGGGGATCCAGGCCCAGGGATACGCGTAGCTCTCGCCCATCGCCACGCGTGAGGTCCGCCGGTACAGCGGATCGCTGCAGGTGGGGTCGAGGAGCGCGGCGTCGATCCCCAGCCCGGCGGCCGAGCGCAGCACGACGCCCAGGTTGGTCGGGTTGCTCACCCGCTCCAGCACCACCACCCGGCGGGCCCGGGCGACGACCTCGGCTGCGGGCGGAGCGGGCCGGCGCTCGAAGCAGCCGAGCAGGCCCCGGTGGACGCCGAGGCCGGTGATCCGCTCGAGGACCGAGGGCGCCGCCGCGTACACCGGCACCCCGTCGGGCACACCCGGCGGCAGCCCGGCCGGTCGGGTGGCGTCCACCAGGAACGCTTGCGGCCGGTAGCCGGCCCGGAGCGCCCGCTCGGCGACGATGTCGCCCTCGGCGATGAACACCCCCTGCTCCCCCCGTGGCACCCGGCGCGCCAGCTCGCGGTCGCGCAGGCCCACGAACACCGCGACGCGGGGATCCGCGGGGTCGTCGATGGCGACACGGACGGCCATGGCCCGACTGTGGCACGGTGGCTAGGCTGTACAAGTCCGATACAAGTGCCAGGAGATCCGCTATGCCCAAGATCAAGGTCGAGAACCCGGTCGTCGAGCTCGACGGCGACGAGATGACCCGGGTCATCTGGCAGTACATCAAGGACAAGCTGATCCTGCCCTACCTGGACGTGGACCTGCGGTACTACGACCTGTCGATCCAGAAGCGCGACGAGACCGACGACCAGATCACGGTGGACGCGGCCAACGCCATCAAGGAGCACGGCGTGGGCGTCAAGTGCGCCACCATCACGCCCGACGAGGCCCGCGTCGAGGAGTTCGGGCTCAAGAAGATGTGGCGCTCGCCCAACGGCACGATCCGCAACATCCTCGGCGGCGTGGTGTTCCGCGAGCCGATCATCTGCTCCAACGTGCCCCGGCTGGTCCCCGGCTGGACCAAGCCCATCGTCATCGGCCGTCACGCCCACGGCGACCAGTACAAGGCCACCGACTTCGTGGTCCCCGGCCCCGGCACGCTCACCATCAGCTACACCCCGACCGACGGCGGCTCGCCCATGGAGTTCGAGGTGGCCCAGTTCCCCGGCGGCGGCATCGCCATGGGCATGTACAACTTCGACGACTCGATCCGGGACTTCGCCCGGGCCACGTTCCGCTACGGGCTCGACCGCGGCTACCCGGTGTACCTGTCCACCAAGAACACGATCCTCAAGGCCTACGACGGGCGCTTCAAGGACCTGTTCCAGGCGATCTTCGAGACCGAGTTCCAGGCCGAGTACGACGCCCGGGGCCTGACCTACGAGCACCGGCTGATCGACGACATGGTGGCCCAGGCTCTCAAGTGGGAGGGCGGCTACATCTGGGCCTGCAAGAACTACGACGGTGACGTGCAGTCCGACATCGTGGCCCAGGGCTTCGGCTCGCTGGGGCTGATGACCTCGGTGCTGCTCACCCCCGACGGCCAGACCTGCGAGGCCGAGGCCGCCCACGGCACGGTGACCCGCCACTACCGGCAGTGGCAGAGGGGCGAGAAGACCTCGACCAACCCCATCGCCTCGATCTTCGCCTGGACCCGCGGCCTCAACTTCCGCGCCCGACTCGACTCCACGCCCGAAGTCGCCCGGTTCGCCACCACGCTGGAGGACGTGTGCGTCGGCACCGTCGAGGGCGGCCAGATGACCAAGGACCTGGCCCTGATCGTGGGCGGCGACACCCCGTGGCTGACCACCGAGGAGTTCCTGGACGCCCTCGACACCAACCTCAACAAGGCGATGGCCGGATAGTTTCAGTTAGTTTCAGTACTATTTCCTATCACCGCTAGGTCTTCGATACCATCACTGCATGGCCATGACCGAAACCCGCATGACGGTTGAGGACTACATCGACGCAACGGCCGGCGTCCCGGAGCCGACCCAGCTGATCGACGGAGTCATGGTGGTGAACCAGCCCCGCTTGCGCCACCAGGACGCGCTCCTGCAGCTCGCGTTTGCCCTGATGACGTGGGAGAGGTCCGACCAGGGCCGCGGCGCTGTGTCACTGCCCCTCGACGTCATCCTCGACGACTACAACATGTACGGCCCCGACGTGCTCTGGTACGCGGACATGACTCGCATCGACCCAGATGGATACCAGCGGGAGATGCCCGACCTAGTGGTCGAGGTGCGTTCGCCGTCCACGTGGCACTACGACGTGGGTACGAAGCGTGAGATGTACGAGCTCCACGGCGTGCCCGAGCTCTGGCTGGTCGACACGGAGGCTCGGGAGGTCCGGGTCCTGCGACGGTCGCAGGCGGACGGGCCGCGCTTCGACGTCGAGACCAAGGTCGCCTTTGACGAGGTGCTGACCTCGCCGCAGTTGCCCGGGTTCGAGTTGCCGCTGCGGGAGGTGTTCCGGCTCTAGGACTCGGGCTGGGCGGCCTCGCGCTCGGCGCGGATGGTCGTGGCGCGGTGGCGGACCACACCGGTCAGCAGGCTGACCATGGCGCCCACGAACACCAGGTCGAAGGCGATCTGGAGGGTGACGAGGATCCGGGCGAGCTGGTCGGTGGCGTGGACGTCGCCGAAGCCGACGGTGGCGAGGGTGGACACGGTGAAGTAGAGGGCATCGGTCTTGGTCTTGAGCCCGTCGAACTGGCCCGGGTCCGCCGTCTCCAGCACGAGGTAGCCGAAGGCGAACATGGGCACGACGATGTAGATGAGGAAGATCAGGCTCTCGATGCGGATGCCCTCGTCGTCGGATCGGGCGCCCGCCAGGCGCCGCACCTGCCGGATGGTGAGGCGCACGAGGACCGCCATGCCTACCAGCAGCCCGACCACGCTGAACGCTATGCCCACCGCGGACGGGGCCTCGCCGACAGGCGCGGCGTAGTACACGAGCAGGATCGACGTCAGCGCCAGGATCGCACGACGCACTCGGCGCCGGAGCGTGAGGGCCGCCGACTCGTGTTCCGCCGCCGGGCTCATGGGAAGGTTCTACTTCACGTGAGCGGCCAGTAGCCGGGAACCTGGTGATGTGGGGTGTCCAGGTAGACCTTGGCCTCGGGCGGGCTGGCGAAGCGGCCGTGGCTCCAGCGGATCTCCACGTGGCCCTGCACCGTCCGGGGCTCGCCCGCTTCGCGGTCCTCGACCGTGGCCGTCCAGGTGACCCGGGGTTGGCGGGCGGCGACGGTCGGGGCCACCTCGAACGAGCGCAGGCGGAAGGACTCGCGCCAGTCCCACGGGCTGCCCACCCGGATGCGGACCAGCCGGGTGCCGTCCGACCCCAGCACGAAGTAGGTGGCCGCCCCCACCCGCAGGAAGCGCCAGAGCGTGGCCTCCCGGGCCCGCTCGCTGCGCAGGTGCTCGCGCCAGCGGCCGGCGGAGGCCGTTGCCACCGCAGCGGACAGCTCGGTGTACGCGGCGGCTGCGGCGGGTGACGTCCAGGCGCCCCGGCCCAGGGCGGCCGCCAGCTGGCGGCGCTGGGCCGGCGACATCGAGGCGGCTCGGTCGGGCAGGGCGCCCACGAGGCCGGTCTCGAACCGGACCGTGTCGTACAGGGCCTGGGTGGCCTCGGGGGCCACCTCGCCGAACCAGTCGAGCGGGCCGGTGCCGTTGCCCGCGGGAGCGAAGATCGAGCGGGGCGACACGTTGAGCGTGATGCGGGAGTTGTACTTGCAGCTCACCAGATAGACGTGGTCGATGCGCAGGTCGGCCGGCAGCGGCTCCACCCCTGGCGGGCGCTGCGGGCCTTTCCACTCGACCACCTCGGGTGGGCGGCCCCGCAGCCCGTCCCGGGCGGCCAGGAAGCACGCCCCGTTGGCCCACGCCGCCGCGAACTCGGCCCGGTAGCGGCCTTCGGCCGCCAGGGCGCGCAGGCGCTCCCAGCGTTCCGGCCCCACGCCGTGGAACGCCTCGGGCGGAGCCGCCAGGGCGGGGTCCAGGTCCGGGAGACCGAAGGTGGCAAGCCCGGTGACGACCTCGGTGATCTCGGTGCGATCGGCCGGCACCGCGCTCCGTTCAGCCGTCCGTCACCAGGTCGCCCACACCGGCGCCGCCTGCCGAGGCGTTGCCGGGGCGATCGGTGGCATGTCGACTCACCCGTCCGTCACCCGTCGCCGGACACCGGCGCCGCCGGCCGAGGCGTTGTCCGCGCGATCGGTGGCATGTCGACTCACCCGTCCGTCACCAGGTCGCCTATGGGATCGGCGCTCCCGCCGGCCGAGGCGTAGGCGCGGAGGCGGTCGACCGTGGGTGCCTCCAGCTCGATCGGGAGCACGTCGACGTAGAGCCGGCCGCGCCCCGAGGCCAGCGCGGTGGCACCGGCCGACCGGCGCCCGGGCATGTGAGTGCCCAGGACCAGCAGCCGGTGGGCACCGAAGGCGGACAGGCGCGCGGCGCGCCCCAGCGTGCGCTCCAGGACGTCGGTCCGGCGGAGGCCCGGGCGGGCGACGGTGAACCCGCCGACCACCTCGACCAGCCACTCGTGGCCGCCGGGATCGACCGCCACCAGCGCCACGTCCACCCCGCCGGACTTGCGCCGGCCCCCGGCGTCGACCGCGAACCCCGCGGCACGCAGGAGGACCGCCGCCTGCTCCACCGCCTTGTCGGCCACCGGGGCCGCGGGACCACCCGCTTCGGCCACGAACTCCTGCTCGGCGGTGACCCGGACGCGGGCGGCCTCCACGTACGCCGCGTCCGTGTCGTAGCCCAGGTAGTGCCGCCCCGTGCGCACGGCGGCCACCGCCGTGGTGCCGACGCCCATGAACGGGTCGAGCACCACGTCACCCCGGTAGGTGTAGAGCTCGACGAAGCGCTGGGGCAGCTCGACCGGGAACGGCGCGGGATGCCCCACCCGGGTGGCGCTCTCGGGCGCCAGCTCCCACACGTCGAGCGTGGCCTCCATGAACTCGTCGGCCGTGGTCGTCGCCTCGTGGGGCAGGCCCTCCGCGGCCCGAGTGGGGCGGTCGACGGCCCGGTCGAAGCGACCCTTGGACGCCACCACCACCCGCTCGGTGAGGTCACGCAGCACCGGGTTGGCCGGGCTCCGGAACGAGCCCCAGGCGCAGTTGCCGCCGGCGCCCCGGGCCTTGCGCCAGACCACCTCGCCGCGGAGCAGCAGGCCCAGCCGGTCCTGCAGGATGCCGATCACGTCGGCCGACAATGACCGGTAGGGCTTGCGGCCCAGGTTGGCCACGTTGACCGCGATGCGGCCCCCGGGCTCCAGCTTGGCGACGCACTCGGCGAACACGTCGGACAGCAGGTCGAGGTACTCGCGGTAGGACGCCGGGATGCCCTCGCGCCCCAGCTCCTCCTCGTACTGCTTGCCCGCGAAGTACGGCGGGGACGTGACGACGAGGGCCACCGAGTTGGGCTGCACCCGGTCCATCGAGCGGGCGTCGCCCAGGTAGATCTCGTCGACCACGCCCGGCGGCCGCACGTCGGCGTCGGCGGACAGCGCGGGAGGGGCGAAGCGCTTGTAGAACGCCGCGGCATCGTGGTTCTCGCGCCGCGAGACGCCGAAGGCGGACGTCGCCGTCGGTCGCCGTCGCCCGTTGCCTGTGGCCACTCGCAACCCTCTCGCTGCTGCCATGCCGGCCACCTTAGGGACGGGGTGTGACACCCAAGCCGGTGCCGGTCGAGGCTAGTGCCGCAGCCCCAGGTTCTCGACGATGCGCAGCACCGAGGCCGAGCGGTTGAGGGCGTACAGGTGCACCCCGGGAACGCCCTCGTCCAGCAGCCGCTGGCACAGCTCGGTGGCGACCTCGACGCCGATGTCGCGCACCGCGTCGGGGTCGTCGGCCACCGGCTCCAGCCGGGCCATCAGCGCCTCGGGCAGCACCGACCCGTTCATCGTGGCCATGCGGATCAGGCCGGTCACGAGGATGGGAGGCATGATCCCGGGCAGCACCGGGGTCGTGCAGCCCAGGGCGTCCAGCTCGTCCACCATGCGCAGGTAGTCGTCGGCCTCGAAGAAGAACTGCGTGACCCCGAAGTCGGCCTCGCACAGCTTGGCGGCCAGATGCTGGCGGTCCGACGATCGGTCGCCCCCGGAGCGGGGGTGAAGCTCGGGGTGGGCGGCCACGCCGATGCAGAAGTCGCCCGGGTGCTCCCGGACCAGCGCCACCAGCTCGGTGGCGTAGGTGAAGTCGCCGCCGGGGTCGCTGCCGTCGGCGGGCGGGTCTCCGGCCAGAGCCAGGATGTTGTGGACACCCGCCGCCGCGTACTCGTCCAGCAACTCGATGACCTGGGCATGTGTGTGGCCCGAGCAGGTCAGATGGGCCATCGCCGGGAACGGCTGGGTGCGGTTGACGTCGATGACGATGTCGCGGGTGCGGTCGCGTGTGGACCCGCCCGCTCCGTAGGTCACGGACACGAACGACGGGCGCAGCGGGGCCAGCTCGTGGATGGTCTTCTCGAGCTGCCGCTCCATCTCGTCATTCTTGGGCGGGAAGAACTCGAAGCTCAGGGTGCGGCCGGCGGCCAGCAGGTCGACGATCTGGTCGCCGTGCCGGGGCGCAGAAGACATGGGTCAGCTCCTCGATGACGTCGGATGTGCGTCACCGGGCCGGACGCACCAGCGCCACCCATGTCGGCCCGAAGCCTGAACAGGTTACCCGATGGCACGCTCCGCGATCTCAACCGTATTGCGGAGCAGCATCGCCACCGTGGTGGGACCGACGCCGCCGAGCCGGGGCGTGATCCACGACGCCACCTCGCCGACGGACTCGTCCACGTCGGGCAGCAGCACCCGACCCCGCCAGCTCACGCCGCCGGACACGACCACCGCGCCCGGCCGCACCATGTCCGGCGTGACGGTCCCAGGGACGCCCACCGCGGACACCACGATGTCGGCCTCCCGGGTGTAGGCGCCGATGTCGCGCACCCCGGTGTGCACGACGGTGACCGCGGCGTTCGCCCCGGGGGCTTTGAGCGTGAGCAGCAACGCGAGCGGGCGGCCGAGCGTCGGGCCCCGGCCGACGACCACGACGTGGCGGCCGGCAATGTCGATGCCGTAGTGGATGAACATCTCCCGGATGCCGGCCGGGGTGGCCGGCACCGGCCCCGCCTCCTGGAGCACCAGCTTGCCCAGGCTCACCGGGTGGAGGCCGTCGGCGTCCTTGACCGGATCCATGGCCAGCAGCGCCTGGTTGAAGTCGAACTGCTCCGGGACCGGGTGCTGGATCAGGTAGCCGTCGATCTCGGGATCGGCGTTGAACTGCGCCACCGCGGCCAGCAGGTCCGCCTGCTCGCCGTCACCGGGCACGCCGATGTGCTTGGAGATGACCCCGACCTCGGCGCACAGCTCGTGCTTCTTGCGGATGTAGCCCGCCGACGCCGGATCGTCCCCCACCAGGATGGTGCCCAGCCCGACGGTCTTGCCCCGATCGGCCAGGGCCTCGACCCGTTTGCCGACGTCGGCCACCACAGCGTCGGCGACAGGGCCTCCCGCGAGCAGTTGAGCCGTCATGGGACCCATTGTGGCGGCCCGTAGCCTGTGCTCCATGACAATTGACGGTCCGGACGACCTCGACGGCCTGCGCCGTGCGGGCGCGGCGGTGGCCGAGGCCCGCGACGCCATGCTGGCGGCCATCGGCCCGGGCGTCACCACGGCCGACCTCGACGCCGTGGGGCGCCACATCCTGCGAGCGCATGGGGCCCGCAGCGCCCCCCAATCGGTCGGCTTCCCCGCCGCCACCTGCGTGAGCGTGAACGACGAGGCCGCCCACGGCATCCCCTCCCCGGACCGGGTGCTGCGGGCCGGCGACCTGGTCAACGTGGACGTGTCCGCCGAGCTGGACGGCTACTGGGCCGACACCGGCGCCAGCGCCCCGGTGGGCGAGGTCGCTCCCGTCGCCCGCCGCCTGCTGGACGCCACCCGCGAGGCCCAGCGCGACGCCATGGCCGCGGCCCGGGCCGGCCGCCCGCTGCGCCACATCGGCCGGGCGGTGCAGCGCTGCGCCCGCCGCCGCGGTTTCAGCGTGATCGCCAACCTCGCAGGCCACGGCGTGGGAGCCGACCTCCACGAGGGCCCGAGCGTGCCCTCGATCGAGGACCCCGGCGACCGCACGATCCTGTGGGAGGGCCTGGTCCTGGCGGTCGAGCCGTTCCTGGCCACCGGCGCCACCCACGCGTGGACCGATCCACGCGACGGCTGGACGCTGCGCACCGACGGCGGGGGCCTGGCCGCCCAGTTCGAGCACACGATCGTGGTCACCCACGGCCGCCCGCTGGTGCTGACCCAAGGGGCCTGATCAGAGAGCGACCTGGACCGGGACGGGCCGCCCAGCGGAGTCCGCGGTCCGCTGTACGGCCCGGCCGTGACCAGGGGTGTTTACACTCACGCGATGCGGTACGGCTTCGGTGGTGCCGAGATCGACACCGACACCTACGAGCTGCGCCGGGGCGGACGGATCGTCGAGGTCGAGCCCCAGGTGTTCGAGGTGCTCGCCCACCTGGCCGCCAACTCGGGCCGGGTGGTGCCCAAGGAGGAGCTGCACGACGCGGTCTGGGGCCACCGCTTCGTGTCCGAGTCTGCGCTCACGACCCGGATCAAGCAGGCCCGGGCGGCGGTGGGCGACGACGGCCAGGCCCAGCGGATCATCCGGACGGTGCACGGACGCGGCTACCGGCTGATCGGCGTGACCAGCGCGCCCCAGGCCGAGGCGCCTGACGCGTCGCTCGACCCGCTCCCGGCCACTCACTACGTCAGCAACGACGGAGCGTCGATCGCCTACCAGGTGTACGGCGAGGGACCCGACCTCGTGCTCATCGAGGGGTTCACCACCAACGTCGAGGTGCAGTGGGAGCACCCGGTCATCGCCCGGTTCCTCCGCCGGCTCGGGTCGTTCTGCCGGGTGGTCGTGTTCGACAAGCGGGGGACCGGGCTGTCCGAGCGGCTCGGGCCGGGGGAGGCGCCGGCGCTGGAGCAGCGGGCCGACGACGTGCGAGCCGTGATGGATGCCGCCGGCATGGACCGGGCCACCGTGTTCGGGTCGTCCGAGGGTGGGTCGCTCGCCGTGCTGATGGCGGCGTCCAACCCGGACCGGGTGACCCGGCTGGTGCTGCACGGCACGTGGGCCCGCCACCCGTGGGCGGACGATCCGGACCGGGACGAGTTCGACTTCGTCGAACGTCGCTGGGGCACCGGTCGCGTGTTCATGGCGCTCGCCGAGTCCATGGCCCGGACCCCGACCGGCCGCCGGTTCCTGGGCCGCTTCGAGCGGCAGGCGGCCACGCCCGGCACGGCCCGGCGGCTGGCGGAGCTGATGAGCGTCATCGACGTGACCGACGTGCTGGGCAGCATCCGGGTGCCGGCGCTGGTCATCCACCGGGCGGACGACACCTACGCCGGCCTGGAGCACGCCCGCGACCTGGTGGCCGGGATCCCCGACGCCCGGCTGGTCGAGCTGCCCGGCCGCGACCACTACCTGTTCAGCGGCGACACCGCTCCGATCCTGGCCGCCATCGAGGACTTCGTCGTCGGCGCGTCGCCGGCCACGGCCCCACCCGAGCGCTTCCTGGCCACGGTGCTCCACGCCGAGATCGTGGGCGCCGGCGCGGTGCCCGACGACGTTGTCGCCGCCGCCCGCCGCTGCATCGAGAGCCACCGTGGCCGGCTCGTCGGCGTGACCGGGGGCGTGCTGCTGGCCACCTTCGACGGACCGGGCCGGGGCGTGCAGGCCGCCTGCGACCTGCGGGACGCGCTGGCGCCGCTCGGCGTCGAGATCCGGGCCGGGGTGCACACGGCCGAGGTGGAGCGGCGGGGCGACGCCATCGCCGGCACCGGCGTGCAGGTGGCGGGGCGCCTCGCCCAGGAGGCGCAGCCGGGCTCGATCTGGGTGTCGCGCACCGTGACCGACCTGGTAGCGGGGTGCGGCCTCGCCTTCGCACCCCGGGGCGAGCACCAGCTCGACGGCCTGCCCCACCCCTGGGCGCTGTTCGAGGTCGCGGTCTGAGGGCGGCCCGCCCTCAGTCGTCGTCGCGGTAGATCGTGCGCTTGGGCGAACGGAAGAACTCTCGCAGCAGCGGGTCGAACTCCTCCAGGGCCATCGTCGGGTAGTCGGGCTCGAACGACGGCTGGTCGTACTCGGCGCAGAACTCGGCCGTGAGGTCGTAGTAGGGGTGGCCGTCGAACTGGTCCCGCATGTTCCGGTCGCCG
>JBKPRS010000279.1:0-8382 GCA_046734695.1 Actinomycetota bacterium
CCCCTACGATCAGGCCCCGACGCCAGACATCGACGGTGACAGCATCCCAGCTGATCTTGTCGACACGTCGGCACCACTCGGGGATGATCACCCACGTTTGGCGGGCAGATCGACCACGACACGCGCCCCGCCGAGCGGACCGGCTTCGATGCGCGCGGTGCCCCGGTGGCGCTCCGCGATGGAGCGGACGACCGCCAGGCCGAGGCCGGTGCCGCCCTCGTCGCGGGCGCGCGCGTCGTCGAGGCGGGTGAAGCGCTCGAAGACCCGCTCGCGGTCGGCGGCGGGGATGCCCGGGCCGTCGTCGTCGACGGTGAGCCGGACGCAGTCGCCGGCCGGGGTGGCGGCGCGGGCCACGGTCACGGTGACCGTCGTCCGGGCGTGACGGGCGGCGTTGTCCACCAGGTTCGTCACCACCCGGGCCAGCTGCTCACTCCGGCCGGCCACGGTCGCCGTCCCGTTGCGGCCACCCTCGACGGTGACGGGGACGGCGTGGGGCCGGCGCGCCTCGCTGCGGGCCAGGGCCGCGAGGTCGACAGTGGCGCTCGCGGCGGGCAGCGGAGCCTCGTCGCCCGAGGCCAGGATCAGCAGGTCGGCGAGCAGCGCTTCGAGGCGCGACTCCTCGGCCAGCACCGCCGTCGCCACTGCCGGCCAGTCGGCGCGCCCGCCCTCGGTCAAGGCCACCTCCAGGTCGGCGCGGATGGCCGTCACCGGGCTGCGCAGCTCGTGCGAGGCGTCCGACACGAACTGGCGCTGCCGGGTCGAGGCGGCCTCCAGCCGGCCCAGCATGGCGTTCATGGTGCGGGCCAGGCGACCGATCTCGTCCTGGCTGGCGGGCTCGGGCACGCGCCGGTGGATCGTCGTGCCGCTGATCTCGTCGACCTGGGCCCGGATGGCCTCGACGGGGTGCAGCGCCCGGCCCACCAGCCACCACGCCGCCAGCGCCACCAGGGCCACCAGGGCCGGCAGCACCGTCCACAGCGCCCCGCGCACGGCGTTGACGCTGCGCTGGATCTCGTCGACCGGCGCGGCCGCCCAGACGGTGTAGTGGCCGTCGGGGGCATCGACCTCGCGCGAGATCCGCTCCAGTGGTCGGGTGCTGATCACGCTCGGCGACAGCGTGTGCACGTCGAGATGTGCGCCCGGCGGCGCGGTCCCAGAGCCTTCGCGGACCGTGCCCGCACCCTCCTCGTCGGGCCTCGCGGTGCCGCCGACGGGCGGCACCGGGACCGTGAACACATCCCCGGCCTCGCCCATGATGGCGACGGCGCCCCGTTGGCCGCCGGCCTGGACGATCGGACCGGCGGCGACGTTCGTGCCGTTCTCGTCGAGAACCTGCACGAGCGTGACCGGCCCGTTGCCGGCCTGGACCGTCGCGTCGACCGCCGCCTGGGGCGGCACGCCCTCCTCCAGCCGGCGCGAGACCTCCGCCACCTGGTCCTCGGCCACGTCCCGCACATGGGCCAGCTGGGTGTCCTCGATCGAGCGCAGAAGCAGCCACCCCGCGAGCGCCACCGCCACCGCGGTCACGACCGCGGCGGCCAGCGTGGTGCGGAACCGCAGCGACCACCAGGCCGGACCGGCCCGCGCCCTCGGGGCGAGCTCAGCCATCGAGCGCCACCCGGTAGCCGGCGCCGCGCACGGTCTGCAGGCTCCGGCGCTGGAACGGGCCGTCGACCTTGCGGCGCAGGTAGCCCATGTACACCTCGACCACGTTGGCGTCGCCGTCGAAGTCGTCGCCCCACACCTCGCGCAGCAGGTCCCGCTTGGGGACGACCTCGCCGGGCCGGCGCAGCAGCGCCGCCAGCAGCGCCAGCTCCCGCGGAGTGAGGGGGACAGCGACGTCGCCCCGGTGGCAGGTCCGGGCCGCCGGGTCGAGCACCAGGTCGCCCACGGTCATGATCGGCGGCCGGGGCACCCCGCCGCGGCGCGCCAGCGCCCGCAGCCGGGCCACCAGCACCACGAACGAGAACGGCTTGGACAGGAAGTCGTCGGCGCCGATGTCGAGCGCCTCGGCCTCGTCGTACTCGCCGGACTTGGCCGTCAGCATGAGCACCGGAGTCCACACGCCCGCGGCCCGCAGCGTCCGGCAGACCTCGTAGCCGTTCATGCGGGGCAGCAGGATGTCGAGCACGATCGCGGCGTAGGGCCGCTCGCGCGCCCGCCACAGGCCCTCGGCCCCGTCGTGCACCAGCTCGACGTCGAACCCCTCGGCCTGTAGGCCCCGGACCAGCGTCTCGCCCAGGTGCACTTCGTCTTCGACCACGAGCACTCGCACGGCCAGCAGTCTGACGGGCGGCGCCGCTCGAGGCACGGCCGATCCTGTGAGCGCTCTCAGCCGGTCTCAGCGATCCCTCAGGCGGCGTCCGGCACGGTCCCTGGCATGATCACCTTGACGAGACGACTGAGCGTCACCGTCGCCGTCCTGACGCTCGCCGCCGCAGGGGCCGGTTGCGGCCGCGGCGGGGGCGGCGGGGACGACGACGTCGCCAGCATCGACAACGCCTCCGCCACCACCGAGACGACGGAGGACGGCGGCGGCGGCAACCGGCCCGACTCCCAGGAGTTCCAGGACGCGGCCCTCGCCTACGCGCAATGCATGCGGGACCACGGCATCGACGTGCCCGACCCCACCTTCAGCGATGACGGCGGCGGCATGACCCAGAGGATCCCCGAGGGCGAGGATCCCGAGTCCGACGAGTTCCAGGCGGCCGAGGAGGAGTGCCGCTCGGCCATGGAGGACGCCCTGCCCGAGCCCGAGCAGCTCTCCCCCGAGGAGCAGGCCGAGCGCCAGGACCAGCTGCTCGAGATGGCCCAGTGCATGCGCGACAAGGGCTACGACATGCCCGACCCCGAGGTCGACAGCAGTGGCCGGGTCAGGATCGGCCGCAACGCAGGCCCGAACGAGGGCGGTTCGAGCACCGGGCCGCCCGCGGACGAGGAGCAGTTCCAGCAGGACATGGAGGCCTGCCAGGAAGCGGCGGGCATGGAAGGCCTCGGCGGCGGCCCGCGCACGGGGGGTCCCAGCGCATGAGCACCGCAGACGTCCGAGGTGACGGCGCCGAGACGCCGTCGACCCCTTCACCCGCACCCTCGACCTTGACCGAACCCGTCCTCCGGCCGGAGGAGGCCGCTCCGCCTGCCGCGCCACCGCCGATCCCCCTCGGCGGCCGGCGCGGCGGGCGGCGGCGCCGGCTCACGGTCGCCGGCGGCCTGGCGGCTGCCGCCCTCGTCGGGCTCGGCGTGCTCGCCTGGCGTGGCAACGGCGACAGCGACGACGGGTCCGACAGCGGGGAGACCCCCGCGGCGGCCACCGCCACGGCCGAGGTCACGACACGCGACCTGGAGGACCGCACCGACCTCAACGGCACCCTCGGCTACGGCGACACGCACCAGCTCGCCCTGGAAGCGCAGGGCACGCTGACCTGGCTCGCCGCCGAAGGGACGGTGATCGACCGGGGCCAGACGGTGGCCGAGGTCGACGACAAGCCCATCCCGCTGCTGCTGGGCGACCGCCCGCTGTGGCGTGAGCTGGGCCCGGGCGTGGACGACGGCCGCGACGTCGAGCTGGTCGAGTCCAACCTGGTGGCGCTGGGCATTGTGAGCGCGGACGACCTCACGGTCGACCAGGAGTGGACCTCGGCCACGACCGAGGCGGTCGAGGACTGGCAGGAGTCGCTCGGCCTGGAGGAGACCGGGCGCCTCCGCCCGTCCGACGTGGTGGTCCAGCCGGCCGCCGTGCGGGTCACCGATCAGGTGGCCGAGCCGGGCGGGCCGGCGTCCGGCCCCGCTCTGACGGTGGGCGGCACGACCCGCCAGGTGACCGTCGACCTCGATGCGACCCGCCAGCAGATGGTCCAGGTGGGCCAGAAGGTCGAGGTCGAGCTGCCGGACGGGTCCAGGACCAACGGGACCGTCTCGGCGGTGGGGACCGTGGCCGAGACCCCGACCGACGACTCCGGACAGGACCGCCCGGACGCCACGCCGACGGTCGATCTCACGGTGACGCTCGACGATCCCGCGGCCGCAGGCACGCTCGACCAGGCCCCGGTCAAGGTGTGGGTCGTCACCTCTGCCGCGACCGGCGTCCTGGCCGTGCCGGTCGACGCCCTCCTGGCGCTGGCAGAGGGCGGCTACGCCGTCGAACGGGTCGTGCCCGGCGGCACCGAGCTGGTCGCCGTCGAGATCGGCGCCTTCGCCGACGGTTGGGTGCAGGTCACCGGCGACGTCGCCGACGGCGACGAGGTCGTGGTGCCGGCATGAACACGACGAGAGAGCTCTTCGGCGACGCCGAGGTGCTCGCGCTGGCCGGAGTCGTCAAGGAGTACCCGGGCGAACCGCCCGTGCGGGCGCTCGACGGCGTGAGCTTCAGCGTGAGCGAGGGCGAGATGCTGGCCGTGATCGGCCCGTCCGGGTCGGGGAAGTCGACGCTGCTGCACCTCATCGGCGCCCTGGACCGGCCCTCCGCGGGCACGGTGCGGGTCGCCGGCGCCGACATCGGCCGGCTGGGCGACCGCGACCTGTCCGCCCTGCGGGCCTGGCGGGTGGGCTTCGTGTTCCAGCAGTTCCACCTGCTGGACGGGCTCAGCGCCCTCGACAACGTGGCCGCCGGCCTGGTGTACCGGGGCATCCCGGCGGCCGAGCGCCGGGAGCGGGCCGCGGCCGCGCTGGATCGCGTCGGCCTCGCGCACCGGTCCCGGCACCGACCGGCGCAGCTGTCGGGCGGCGAGCGCCAGCGGGTCGCGGTGGCCCGGGCGGTGGTGGGAGCGCCCGCCATCGTTCTGGCCGACGAGCCGACCGGCAACCTCGACACCGCCACGGGCCGCGAGGTCATCGACCTGCTCCACGGCCTGCACGCGACCGGGACCACCATCGCGGTGATCACCCACGACCCCGGAGTGGCGGCGTCGATGCCCCGCTGCGTGGCGCTGCGGGACGGCCGCATCGAGTCGGACACGGGGGTGGCGGCATGAGTGCCGACGTCCTGGCCCCGCCGGCGTCCGGCGCCCCGGGGAACGGTGCGGCGCCTCCCGCCGTGCCGGTCCGGCTCCGTAGCCGGCTGCGCCCCCGCGACGTGGTGGCGGTGGGCACGATCGGCCTGCGGGCCAAGCGGGTCCGGACCCTGCTGACCGCGCTCGGCATCGCCATCGGCATCGGCGCCATGGTGTCGGTGGTCGGGATCTCAGCGTCCAGCCGTGCCGACCTGCTGGCCGAGCTCGACGACCTGGGCACCAACCTGCTCCAGGTCCAGCCGGGCCAGTCGGTGTTCGGCGACGACGCCGAGCTCCCGGTCACGGCGCCCGACATGATCCGGCGCATCGGGCCGGTGACCTCGGCCTCCGCCACCCGGACCGTCGACGGCGTCACCGTGCGGCGCACCGATCTCATCCCGGCCGAGGAGTCGGGCGGGATCGCGGTCGTCGCCACGGAGCCCAACCTGCTGGAGACCGTGGGCGGCAGCATGGCGAGCGGGACGTTCCTCAACGACGCCACGGCCACCGTGCCCGCGGTGGTGCTCGGCTCGGAGACCGCGATCCGGCTCGGCATCGACGACCTGGCGGGCGACCCGCTCGTGTACATCGGCGGGCACTGGTTCCCGGTGATCGGCATCCTCGACCCCGTCCCGCTGGGCCCGGACATCGACCGCTCGGCGCTCATCGGCTACCCGGTCGGCGAGAGCCTGTTCGGCATCGACGAGTCGGCCTCGACCGTGCGGGTGCGCACCGATCCCGACAAGGTGGAGGACGTCCGCGCCGTGCTGGGCGCCACCGCCAACCCGGAGGCACCCGAGCAGGTCGAGGTCACCCGGCCCAGCGACGCACTGGCCGCCAAGGCCAAGGCCGACAAGACGCTGACGGCGCTGCTGCTGGGCCTCGGTGCGGTGGCCCTGGTGGTCGGGGGCGTCGGCATCGCCAACGTGATGGTGATCTCGGTTCTGGAGCGCCGGGCCGAGATCGGCGTCCGCCGGGCCTTGGGCGCCACCCGCCGCCACATCGCCGCCCAGTTCCTGGTGGAGTCGGTCATGCTTGCCGGGCTGGGTGGGGCCCTTGGCATCGCGCTGGGGGCGGCGACGACCGCCCTCTACGCCGACTCCCGGGGTTGGCGCCTCGCCATCCCGCTCGCCGGCCTGGCCGGCGGGGTCGCGGCCTCCCTGGTGGTCGGCGCCCTCGCGGGCCTCTACCCGGCCGCCCGGGCCAGCAGGCTGGCCCCGGCCGAGGCGGTGCGCTCGGAGTGAGCTCGCGGCGGGGCGAGCTGCTGGGCCATGACCCCGGCTTGCCCCGCCGGTTCGCCCTCCCGGGTCCCCCGAGAGGTCGTGGGCTCAACCTTCGGCCGGGTGGAGCCGGGCGATCTGGAGCAGGCCGCCCCAGTGCCGGCGCAGGAGGCCGTCGGGCCGCTCGGCGAGGCGGCGGCGGATCTCGCCGAAGAGGCGGTCACGCTGCCAGTCCTCCATGGCGATGTGCCCCGAGAACGTGCTCAGTAGGTCGATGTAGCCGACTGCGTCGTACTTCATCTCCCAGCAGTACGGCGTGATGTCGACGACCTCGAACCGCCCGCTGGCCTCGATCTCCTCGCGGTCGTCGTCGAGCTCGGCCGGGATCGGCAGCTTGGCCCCGGGCGGGCGGGACTCGCCGATCTCGTCGTAGGTCTCCTGCAGCTCCTCGAAGATCGGGTCGGCGTCGGGTGGGAACACGTGCACCGCCTCCCACAGGGCGAGGTGGCCGCCGGGCTGGAGGGCGTCAGCTGCTCGGTGGAAGCGGACGGTGGGATCGAGCCAGTGCCACGCGGTGGCCGCGAAGACCAGCGCGAACCGCTCGTCGCCCGGGGCCCAGTCCTCGAACTGCCCCTCGATCACCTCGACGTCGAACCCGGCCAGGTTGACCCGAGCCGCCGCCGCGAGCGCCCCGCCCGGCTCTATGCAGGTGATGCGGAACCCCCGCTGCGCCAGCGGCAGGGTGGCCTTGCCGGTGGCGCACCCCACCTCGAGGAGGCGTGCCCCGGGCGCAAGGCCGGTGACGGCCAGCAGGTGCTCGTAGAGCTCGCCCGGGTACTCCGGTCTCGCCCGCTGGTAGCGGCCGGCCGCCCGATCGAACGTCGCGGCCAACCGCTCGCGCTCCTCGCCCGTGGACACCTGTCCAGTCTGTCCCGCACCGGCTCAGCCATCCGAGGGAGTTCCGGCGGGATCCTCGGCCGGAGGCTGCGAGTCGACGGGCGCCACGTCCGGGGGTAGGCGGGGGTCGTCGGCCGCGACCGGCACGACCGACTCGGCCATCCGCTCGATGGTCGCCTGATCGAGCGTGTGCATGCCGGGCTGGCTCCAGTCGACGCAGCCGGCAATGGCCACCAGATCGGGCGTGAGATGCCAGTGGAGGGCGGTGGCCGGCCCGGCCGGGCTGCCGCCCCACAGCGCAGGCTGGCCGTTGACCTGCGCGGGCGTGCCCGATATCCCGATCTGGGCGGACAACGGGTCGACGTCGCCGCTCACCTTCGTGACCTCCATGAGGCACTGCAGCCCGCTCGTGTCGCCGATCTGCACGTCCCACCTGAGCGTCGTCAGATACGGGTCCACGGCCGGCGCGGGCCCCGTCGTCTGGGAGCCGACCCTGAAGCCGGGCGGCATCATGGCCGGATCGAGGCTCGCAGCATGCTCGCCGTCGGCGGGCGCGTCGTTGAGCTCCAGCGCCTCGACCACGCCGCTCAGGGTCGCCTCGTCGATGCCGCCGATGCCCGTCACCTGCCAGGACCAGCCGTCGGGGTCGGTCCAGGTGATCATGCGGTCGCCGATGCCGTCGGTCACGACGAAGAGGCCGGGCCCGCCGCGCACCGGGGTCGGGCTCCGGCTCAAGCCGATGTGGTCGTCCAGCGGGCGCGGCAAGGGGCCGTTCACCCGGATCTGCCGGTCGGCCTCGCCGTTGCCGTCCGCGTCGCCGGTCACGAGGAGCAGGGCGGGGTCGATGGGGACGGGCGCGGTCTCGGGGCACGGGTTGGTCCACCGGCTGCCCCGGGCCTCGGTGACCGGGCCGTCGATCGGCCATTGGGGGAGGACCCGCATCTCGTTGGGCACATCCGCCTTCGGGATCGGCTTGGCCATGTGGTCGCTCAGGGTCCATGGCTCGCTCGCGCACGGAGGCGGCGGGGGAGGCGGGGCGACCGCGGCGGTCTCGGTGCGGTCCTCGCCGGCCTGGAAGTCGGCGTCGCTGTCGGGGTGTCGGAGGTTCACGGCGACCAGCGCGGCGGCGACCAGCGCCGTCACGACGCTCGTCGCTCCCGCGACGCGCAGTGCCCGCCGTCGCCGGCGCAGGTGCGAGCCGCGTGTGAGGACGTCGCCGACGGGGCGGCACGAGACGTCCGGTCCGTGGCCCGGGTCGCCCAGCCCGTAGAGCTCCT
>JBKPRS010000280.1:0-2518 GCA_046734695.1 Actinomycetota bacterium
CCTCGCCCTCGGCGGCCGGCGGGTCCCGCAACAGGATCGGCGCATCCCAGGTGCCGTCGATGATCGTGCCCGCCACCGTGGCCATGTGCAGCGGGCTGGCCGTGACCTCGCCCTGACCGATGGCCGCGGCGGCGTGCTCGGTGGCGTCGGCGGGCGTGGGGAAGCTCCCGCCCTCGGTGTCGAGGCCGACGTTGTAGTCGGTGTTGAAGCCGAAGCTCTGGGCCGCCGCGGCCAGGGCGTCGTCGGGGACGTCGGCCGCGGCCGAGATGAAGGCGGTGTTGCACGACTGGGCGAACGCGGTCCCGAACGGCACACTGCCCAGGCTGGAGTCCTCGAAGTTGGAGAACTCGCGGCCACCGGCGTTGTAGGTGGGCGTGCACTCCACGGGCGTGTCCGGCGTGACGCCCGCGCCCAGCAGCGCCTCGGTCGTCACGACCTTGAACGTCGAGCCGGGCGGGTAGGAGCCTGCGAGCGCCCGGTCGAACTCGCCGATCGGCCGGGACGCGACCGCCCGGATGTTGGACTTGGAGTCCACCACCACGACCCCGGTGGGCTGGGTGGTGTCGCCCAGCGCCAGCTCGACCGCGGCCTGCACGGCCGGATCGAGCGTGGTCTTCACCGGCACGGGGTCGCGCCCGGTGATGTGCTCGATGACCTCCTTCTGGTCACCGGCCGCCACCGTCATGATGTCGCCCGACGGCGTGCCCGCCAGCTGCTTCTCGAAGCGGGCCTCCAGCCCGGTCAGGCCCACCCGGTCGCCCACCTGGTAGGGGTCGCCCAGCTCGTCGAGCTTCTCGGCGGTGATCTCGCCGTAGGTGCCGAGCACGTGGGTGGCGAAGTCGGGCGTGGGGCCGCCGCGCAGGAACGTGTCCCGGAACCGGGTCCCGGGCAGCGGGTAGATGATCGGCGCCACCTGGTCGTAGCGCGACTTGTCGATCGTGGTGATGGTGACGAAGTGGTCGGGCTCGACGCCGGGCGCGTTGAGCGCCTCGTCGATGGCCGCCGGGTCGATCCCCAGCGTCTGCTGGAAGGCGGCCTTGATCTGGTTGAGGTCGAGGATCGCCCGCGGCTCCAGTCCCACGATGCGGGCCGGGCGGCCGGTGGCGATGGGCTGGTCGTTGAGGTCGAGGATCGGCGCCCGCTCCGGCACGACCCGGGTCCGCTCCAGGTGCTCGCCCTGCCCCAGCTTGGGGTGGATGGCGTCCGGCGCCCAGTCGACCAGCCAGTCGTCGTCGCCCTGGCGCTCCAGCGACAGCGTGCCGTCGTACTTCCACTCCCCGAGCCCCTCCAGCTGCAGCGCGGCGTGGAAGCGGGCCACCGCACTGTCGCCGCCGACGTCGACCGAGTCGAGCGTGTAGGAGGCGTCGCTGACCTGGAGGTTGTCCACCACGGCCTGGTAGGTGTCGGCAAAGTTGGCAGGCGGGTCCACGACCTTGGCGGCCATGGCGTCCCAGTCACTCTTCTCCCAGGCCGCCAGGTACGCCCGAGCGTCGGGGGCCGCGTCGGACGGATCCTCCCGCATCAGGACGAAGATCCCCCACACCCCGGCCCCCAGCAGCACCACGCCGATCAGCAGCGCAAGGCGGGAGCGACTCGACATCGGAGGCACGTTAGTGCCCACCCCTGCGCCGCCACCGGCCGGGGGCAGCCCACCCCCGGCCGGTGCGGGCCCCGTCACTGCCCGGCCCGGCGCCGCCACCGGGGAGCAGCCAGGACGGCCGCCAGGACCAGGCCAGGCCCGGCCACCCACAGCGGCCGGCTCAGCCACCAGGCGGCGCTCGGGCGCTCGGCCAGAGCCAGGCCCGCCCGCTGGTACACCCACAGGAAGGCGACCAGGGCGGTCATGTGCCAGACGAACACGGGCATGGCCAGCCCGTTGGCGGCCACCACGGCCCGCCACGGCCGGCGCCGGGCCAGCCAGCGCTCCAGCGCCGGGCGGGCCAGCAGGACAAGGCCCAGCTGGAAGGCGGCCAGGGCCGCGATGCACGCGGTGGTGGGCCGGATGTTCCCGCTCGAGCCCCGGGTGGCCACCATGGAGTGCGAGTAGGGGCCGGCCAGGGTCAGGAGCGCCAGGGTGGCCAAGCCGCTGGCGGCGGTGGCCAGGGCTCGGACCCGGCCTCCCGCCACCAGCGAACCGTCCCGCCAGAAGTAGCCGAGCTGGTGGCACCACAGCCACACCAGCCCCGAGCCCACCACTGCCGGCAGGGGACCGCCCAGGTCGGTGCCGATCCGCAGAGCGTCGGCGGCCAGGATCCCGGCCCCCAGGGCGACCAGGACCCACCCTCGGTAGGCGGCGTGGATCCGGGCGGTCACCGGCACGGCCAGGATCACGAAGGCATACACGCCCAGGAACCACAGTGGCACGAACACCACGCGCCCCCACTCGGCCACGCTGCGGCCTCCTCCGGCCTGCACGGCCAGGTCGAAGGCGAGCCAGCAGGCCAGCCAGGGCAGCAGCGGGCGGCCGAGGCGGGACAGGCGGGAGCGCACGAAGCGGGCCGCGCCGGTGCCGTCCCGC
>JBKPRS010000281.1:0-5203 GCA_046734695.1 Actinomycetota bacterium
GCGCGCTGTTCACCCTGGTCGAGCCGCACCGCGGCCACGAGGTCGCCTACAACCGCTGGTACGAGCGGGACCACTTCTACGCCGGCTGCATGATCGGCGCGTGGTACTTCGCCGGGCGGCGCTGGGTGTGCACCCGCGACCTCAAGGACATGCGCCTGGGCGGCGACACCCCGCTGTTCGGCGACGACCGGGCCGGCTCGTACCTGGCGCTGTACTGGACGCTCAAGGGCCGCTTCCGGGAGAACACCGAGTGGTCGACCCGCCAGGTGCACTGGCTGCACCGCAACGGGCGCATGTTCCCCGAGCGCGACCACATCCACACGCTGCTCTACCTCTACAAGGGGGCCGAGGCCCGCGACCCCGACGGCGTGCCCGCCGAACTGGCGCTCGACCACCCCTTCGCCGGCCTGGCGGCGCTGGTCGTGGAGCCCGCGGGCGACGACGCCACCCCGCCCCGCCCCGAACTGCCAGAGGACGGGCCGGTGGCGCTGGCGCTCAGCTTCCGGGCCGTCCCCATGCCCCCCGACGCCCCCGTGACCCAGCCGGGCACCGAAGGCGCCGAGCACCGCGAGCTGCAGCTCTGGTTCGCCGACGCCGCGCCCGCGTCGTGGTGGTCCGCGGTCGAGCGCTACGCCGCCGCGGTCGAGGCTTCGGGCGCCGGCACGGTCCGCTGGGCCTCGCCCTTCATCCCCACCGTGCCCGGCACGGACCGCTACACCGACGAGCTCTGGTAGCCCGCTAGCCCGGCACCCAGCAGCCCTCGATGTGGTCGTCGACCACGCCGGCGGCCTGCATGAACGCGTAGGCCACGGTCGGGCCGACGAAGCGGAAGCCGGACGCCTTCAGCTCCTTGGCCAGCGCCTTGGAGGTGGGCGTGGCCGCCGGGAGGTCGGCCAGGGTCCGGAAGCGCTCGCTCGGACGCTCGCCGGGCGGCGGTGTGTGGGCGAAGACCAGGTCGACCAGGCTGCGGCCCTGGTCGTGGAGGGCCACGGTGGCCTGGGCGTTGGCGATGGTGGCGTCGACCTTGGCCACGTTGCGGACGATGGCGGCGTCGGCCAGCAGCCGGGCCCGGTCGGCGTCGCCGTAGGCCGCCACCGTGTCCACGTCGAAGCCGTCGAACGCCTCCCGGAAGCCGGGCCGCTTGCGCAGGATGGTGATCCACGACAGCCCCGACTGGAACGCCTCCAGCGTCAGCAGCTCGAACAGGGCCCGCTCGTCGCGCAGGGGGCGGCCCCACTCGTCGTCGTGGTAGGGCACGTACAGCGGATCGCTCGCACCCCAGGCACAGCGGGTGCGCCCGTCCTCGCCTGTCACCAGGTCGGTCATCACTGGACCCTACCGAGGGGCCGTGACATCCTCCGCCGGTTCCGTGGGCTCCGTGGGCTCCGTGGGCTCCGTGGGCTTTGCGGGCTCCGGCTCCGGGGTCTCGGCTTCGGCGCCCGGGCCGGGGTCGGCGCCGGGACCGAGCCGCCCGGCCAGCGCGGCCGCGCCGAGGGCGGCGCCGAGCACCACCGACGGCTCCATGGCCGTGCGGATCCGGTGGCCCCCGTAGAACACCACGGCGGCCAGCAGGACCGCTCCCACCGGGGCCCACAGCAGCAGGCGCCCGAAGCGGGAGGCCCGGCACTGGCCGATGAACGCCAGCACGGCCAGCACCCAGAACGACACGACGGCGGCCCACACCCCTCGGCGGGGCCGCCCGTCGCGCAGGTCCTCGTCCACCTGGTAGCCGACGCCGTACAGGTCGAACGACCGGCCCAGGCGGGCCGCCACCACCACCGGCAGGCGGCCGGCGTGGTCGCGGGCATAGTCGATGCCGTCGGCGCGCCAGCGGGCGTCGCGCACGGAACCCTCCATGCGGCCGACGTCGGGATCGATGAACAGGCACTCGAGGGCCCAGCTGCCGAGCCGGCGGCCCTCGTAGACCGCGTCGCAGTTGGCGCCCCGCAGGGTGGTGCCGGCGTTGGTGGTCAGGATCACGGGGTGCTCGAAGCGGGTCACGTTGAACGCCACCCACGGCGCCAGCACGGCCAGCCCGCCCACGGCGGCGAGGCCCGCCATGAGCCGCCGGCGGTCTCCGCCCACCCACCAGGCCGCGCCCACCGCCGCCACCATCAGCACCGCCAGCTCCGGCCGGGTGAGCGCCGCCACCCCGGCCGCCGCGCCCATGAGCACTGCCGACCAAGGGCCAGGCCGGGCCCGCCAGACCAGCGACGCCAGCATCCACAGCACAACGGTGAGCGCCCCGATGCTCTCCGACATCACCAGCCCGTCGTTGAGCCACAGCCCGGGGTACAGGGCGGCGACGGCCGCCGCCACGAGGCCGACCTTCTCGCCGCCGAGCCGCCGGCCCACCAGGCCGATGACCGCCACGGTCGCGACCCCCGTGACCACGGTGACCAGGCGCTGCCAGTTCACCGGCGAGCCCATCCCGCTCACCGGGGCGAGCAGCAGCGTGGTGACCGGACCGTGCTCGGCAGCGGGCCGGCCGATGAGGTCGACGAACCAGTGGCCCTGCGCCAGCGAGACGGCGGTCTGGCTGTAGTAGCCGGCGTCGTTGTACCCGAGGTCCCGGTTCCGGTAGTAGCCGAAGTAGACGGCCAGGCGCACTGCAGCCCCCGCGGCGGCGCACGCCGCCAGACCCCAGCGGAACCCCCGGCTGCCCCTCGCCATCGGCCGCGACACTATCCGGAGTAGCTACCGCGCGGTAGCCACCCCGGGCCTCAGAGCTCTGCTGGTCGCGGGCCACCAGCGATGGTCGCGTCGGGCGCGGCGGCACGGGGGCGCAGGCCCCACGCGAACACGCCCGCCAGGATCAGGCCGCTGCCGAGCGCGACCACGTTGGCCACGTTCTGTGGCCCGGTCAGCGCGTCGGCCGGGCTGGTCGCGTGATACAGCACGTGCGGCACGGTGAACGCGGCATAGGCGAGGAGCGCGGTCAACAGCGACGCTCGGTTGCCCCAGATCGCCGCGACGAGGAGCACGATGCCGGTGGCGAGGAAACCCGCGCCGGCGTCGCTCGCGAGGTGCTGGTTGTAGGGCGGCTCGGCCGCCACGAGTCGCGGATCGAAGCCCGGGAAGTTGCGGAACCAGTTGCCGGGCGCGGTCACCGCCCACAACCCGATCAAGAGCTGTGGTGCGGCGAGCGTGACCGCGACACCCAGCCGAACCCAGTACGCCGCACGGTTTTCCATGCGGGTACCGTACGAACAAGTGGTCTGGACTTCTAGACCACTTGGACGCAACAAAGGCAGGCCATTTGTCGGATGTGCTGGTGGCCATCGGCTCGGGGCGAGCACGGTCGTCGGCGATCGAGGCGACGCTACGCCACGCCGTCGTCGACGGTCGTCTCGCGCCCGGCACCCGGCTGCCGTCGTCCCGTGCGCTGGCGGCCGAGCTCGGATGCGCTCGCGCCACCGTCGTCGCCGCGTACGAGCAGCTCGCCGCCGAGGGGTATCTGGTGGCGACCGTGGGCGCAGGTACGAGCGTCGCGCCGGTCCGCACTCCGGTGGCTCCTCGCGCTCCGGAACCTGACCTCGGCGTCTTCACCGAGCTGCTTCCCGGCGAGCCCGACCCGAGCTCCTTCCCTCGCCGGGCCTGGGCAGGCGCCGTGCGCAAGGTGATGCAGTCGAGCCCGGACTCGTTGTTCAACTACGGCGATCGCCGCGGGCTGACCGAGCTGCGCGTCGCCCTCGCCGGCTATCTGGCGCGGTCACGGTCGGTCGTGGTCGATCCGGCGCGCCTCGTGATCTTCGGCGGCTTCGCGTCGGCACTGTCGACGCTGTCGGCGACGTTCGCCGCGCTCGGGATCGCCCGGGTGGCCGTCGAGGACCCGGGACTGCCGCCCTACGTCAAGGTGGTCGGGGCCGGGGGTGTCGAGATCGCGCCCGTCCCGGTCGACGACGACGGCATCTGCGTCGACGAGCTCGGCGGCGAGAGGGCGGTGCTGTGCACGCCCGCCCATCAGTACCCCATGGGGGTCGTCTTGAGCGCCACGCGACGCGCCCAGTTGATCGAGTGGGCGCGCGAGCACGACGCATGGATCATCGAGGACGACTACGACGGGGAGTTCCGCTACGACCGCCGGCCGATCGGCGCGATGCAAGGCCTCGACCCTGATCGCGTCGTCTACGGCGGGACCGCCAGCAAGTCGCTGGCGCCGGGCCTCGGTATCGCCTGGCTGGTCGTGCCGCCGTCGCTGCTCGAGCCGGTGCTCGAGACCGAGCGCCTGCGGCGCAACGCCGTCTCGACGATCGAGCAAGCGGCTCTCGCCGAGTTCATCGCATCCGGGCGCTTCGACCGGCACATCCGTTCACAGCGACTGGCGTACCGCCGGCGGCGCGACTCGCTCGTGCGGCTGATCACCGGGCGGCCCGACCTGCTCGACGTCACGGGCGTCTCCGCCGGACTGCACGTCACCGCGCTCGTGCGCGACCGCGACGAGCGCGAGCTCCTCGACATCGCCCTGCAGCGCGGGATCGCGATGTTCGGGCTCGGCAACCATCGCATCGCGTTGCCGCACCGCCACGGGCTTGTCATCGGCTACAGCCGCTCGCCGGCACACGCCTTCCCGGCGGCGCTCGACGCACTCGCAGGCGTCCTCGACGCCTGTTGAACCAGCGACGTCAGCCAGCCGGTGGTCGCGGATCAGCCCTGGGCGTTGCCGGTGAACGACCAGCCGGCCAGCCGGACGCTCGGGACGTGCATCACGTCGCCGCCCTCGCCCCCCACCAGCTGGGCGTCGTCCGCCAGGCCCAGCACCTTGCCCGGCCCGAACCCGGCCACGATCGACTGGGTGTAGCGCAGGTTCTGGACCGGGGCGGTGATGCGTCCATCCTCGATCAGGAACAGCCCGTTGCGGGTCAGGCCGGTGACGACCTGGGTCTTGGGATCGAGGATGCGGTTGTACCAGAAGTCGGTCACCAGCAGCCCCCGCTCGACCTGGGCGATCAGCGCCTCGGCGCTGACATCACCCCCGCCGAGGAACAGGTTGGCCGGCGTGCCCCCCTGGGAGTCGTAGCCGTGCGAGTGCCCGGTGGAGGCGACCCCCGCCAGGTGGGCCGAGCGCCGGTCGTGGGTCAGGCCGGCCGACACGCCCGCCCGCACCAGGTCGAGGCGACCCTTGGGCGTGCCCTCGGCGTCGACCGCCTTGCCCAGGGCCCGCGGGTCGAGCACGTCGTCCCAGATGTCGACCGCCTCGTCC
>JBKPRS010000282.1:0-14969 GCA_046734695.1 Actinomycetota bacterium
CTACACCCACGCCGAGGCGTTGGCGGCCGGGATCCCCGACGCGACCCTCGTCCCCTGGGAGGGCGTGGGTCACGAGCAACCTCCCGAGCTCATCCCGGAGCTGCTGGACTTGCTGACCCGGCAGGTGCAGGCCTCGGCCGAACCCCCGACACATGGGCGTTGATGAACGGGATGAACAGGATGGCCAGGGCCCGGTTCGCCGACCTGGGTGACGAGGGCGTACGCCGGGGCCGCGGCAATGGACCCGGCGCAAACCGCGAGGATGCCGGCCCAGTCGGCCGTGGGGAGCAGCGCCACGACGGCGGCCCCGACCGCGCCGCCGGCGACCGCAGCGACCGCCAGGGCAGCCCAGCGGTGGTGCACGCCCGCGAGGTGCATCGAGACGAAGGGTTGGAGGGTGGCGAAAGCGACGTACACGGGGTCCAGGTCGATCAGCGACGAGGCGGCGAGGGCCAGCCCGCCGGCGACGACCGAGAGCACGAGCACCGGCGCGAGGAGCTGGCTGATGCCCACCTTGCGCGCCACCGTCCCGGGCCGGCGGCGGACCATGGCCCGCAGGTTGTCCCGGAAGGTCCCCGGCGGGGGTTGCGGCCAGGACCAATCGTCGTGCGCCCCCTCCATTGCGTCACATCATCTCATGCGGGTGTGGTGGCCCGGAGGGCGCGGGCCATCGTCAGCTGGAACTCGTCGTCGAAGCGGCGGTAGGCGACGCGCAGCTGCTCGGCGGGCCAGTCGTGGGGGAGCAGTGCGGCCGGCAGGAGCGGGTCGAGCTCCAGGTGGTGGACGACGGCGACGGACAGGTTGAACTGCTGGGACAACCGGGCCGGGATGTCGGGGTCGTCCGGCCGGATGGCCGCGGCCGAGTCGTCCAGGGTGGCGATCAGGCGGCGGGCGTCGTTCGCCCAGGTGTCGAGGAGGAACAGGGACCGCACGGTGTCCGGCGTGAGGTCGGGTCGGGCGCCCCGGAACCAGACGCATTGCCGGTCGAGCACGGCTCGCGCCTCGGGGAGGCGCTCGGGGTCGAGGTTGGCGGGCCGGGTCCAGACGCCCTCCCGGATCTCGGCCAGGTGCAGCGTCGCGGCGGCCTTGCGCAGGTCGCTGCGGTCGGCCTGGCCCCGGCGGTCGAGGGAGACGACGGCCAGGTCCCAGGTGCCCTGCCAGGGCCCGGCATCGGTGTGACCCGTGCGGGCGACCTCGTCGACCCGCCGGCGCCGGTCGAGGAGTCGCCCGGCCAGCGCGTAGGTGGCGCTGTCGGTCGTGAGCTCCCCGGCGGACACCATGCGCCACAGGCACGTGCGGGCGGCGCCCGCGCTGATCCCGAACAGCGAGGCGATGGCCACCAGGTGGGCCACCGGGAGCCGGGGCTCATGGGCGCCCAGCAGGGCGGACGCCAGCACCGAGCGGGCGGTGAGCGGGCGGGTGCTGTCGATCAGGTCGTCGACGGGCGGTGACGGCACCGGAGCAGTCTCGCCCAGCGCAGCCGGAGGCAGCGGCACCCTCCCGACGATATCACGGATTCATTGACATGTGATGTGACGAACGTGATACTCGTCGGCATGGACGCTGTAACGGAGCTGGCCGACGACCCGGCGGTCGTGCAACGGGTCCTCGACCACATCGACAACCGCACGACCGACATGGCCGCCGGCTGTTGGCGCGAGCCGATCGAGAACTACCGCTCGCCCGAGCGGTATCGGGCCGAGCTGGACGTCGTGCTCCGGAGCGGGCCGGTGGGGTTCTGCCCCTCGGCCGCGCTGGCCGAGCCCGGTTCGTTCGTGGCGCGGGAGGCGGCGGGCACGCCGATCGTCGCCGTCCGGGGCCGGGACGGCGCGGTGAGGGCGTTCCTCAACGCCTGCAGCCATCGGGGCGCCCAGGTGGCGCGCGAGCCCACCGGGTGCGCGAGCGCGCTGGTGTGCCCGTACCACGGCTGGACCTACGGCCTCGACGGCGCGCTCAAGGGCGTCCCGCACGGCCACGGCTTTCCCGACCTCGACAAGGCCGGCAGCGGCCTCACCTCCTTCGCGGCGCTCGAGCGGGGTGGCGTCGTGTTCGTGTCCCAGCAGCCGCCGACCCCGGCCGACCTGGCCGAGCTGGACAGGATGCCGGCGATGATCCCCGAGAGCTACCGGTTCGTCCGGGTGGACGGGATCGACGTAGCCGCCAACTGGAAGATCGCGGTCGAGGGGTTTCTCGAGGGCTACCACATCCGCTCGACCCACCCCGACACCTTCTACCCGCTCCAGTACGACAACCTGAACGTGGTCGAACCCTTCGGGCCCAACAGCCGGGTGACCTTCCCGTACCGCAACGTCGAGGCGCAGCGTGCGGTCGCGCCGGCCGAGCGGTGCGCCGACGGGCGCCTGACCTACGTCTACCACCTGTTCCCCAACGTGCTCGTGGCCACCTTCCCCGGCCGCATCACCCTGGTGGTGGTGGAGCCGGTCACGATCGCCTCGACCCGGTTCGTGGTCCACACGCTCAGCGACCACTACGACGGCACGACCGGCGCCGAGGAGGCGCTCGCGGGGGAGGAGTCCCTCGTCACCCAGGGGGCCGCGCAGGACCGGGCCGTCGTCGCCTCGATCCAGCGCAGCCTGGCCGCCAACCCCCGAGAGTTCTTCGAGTTCGGCCTGTTCGAGGGCGCCATCGGCCACTTCCACCGTCAGCTCCGCCACCGGGTTACCGGCGCGCCCTGACGGCTTGGGTAACCTCGCCGGGTGCCTGGTGGGGGAGCATCCGACGTCGTCGTGACCGACGAGGGCGACGAGGCCGGCGAGCCGGAAGAGGTCGCCGGCGCGCCCGAGCCCGCGGACGAGGGGCGGGAGGGTGCGGACCGGCCGAACCGGACGTTCTGGTGGGTGCTGCTGGCCATCTGCGTCGTGGCCCTCGGGATCCGGGTGGGCTACACGGTCGGCTGGAAGCAGGTCGACACCATCGGCGGCGACGCGTACTACTACCACCGGGGGGCGAACCTGCTGGCGGAGGGGAAGGGCTTCGTCCATCCCTACGCCTACGACAAGGGCATCCACATGCCGGGGGCCGACCACCCGCCGGGCTGGATCATCGTGCTGGCGCTGCCCTCGCTGCTCGGCTTCGACACCATCCTGAGCCACCAGCTGGTCGGGTGCCTGCTGGGCACCGCCACCGTCGCCCTGCTGGCCATCACCGGGCGCCGGATCGCCGGCGCCCGCGCCGGGCTGATCGCCGCGGGCGTTGGGGCCATCTACCCCGGGCTGTGGCTCCCCGACGCCACGCTGATGTCCGAGAGCCTGGCGCTGCTGTGCGGGACCGTCGTGATCCTCACCGCCTACCAGGCGTGGGAGAAACCCTCGGTCGGGCGGTTCGCCCTGGTGGGTGGGGCCATCGGGCTGGCCACGCTGGCCCGCGCCGAGGCGTTCATGCTGGTGGGGCTGCTGGTCCTGCCGCTGGCGGCGTGGGTGCCGACGGTGGCCGGGGCCCGGGCGCGCCTCGGGCGCTTCGCCATGGGCGCGGGCGCCTTCGTGCTGGTCATCTCGCCCTGGGTGATCGCCAACCTCATCCGCTTCGAGGAGCCCGCTCTGCTGTCCACCCAGATGGGCCCGACGCTGGAAGCGGCCTACTGCGACGACACGTTCTACGGGCACAACCTCGGCTCGTGGTCGCTCGCCTGCATCACCGACTGGGGCGACCGGGACCGCTCGGTGCTGGACCGCCTCAGCCGCCAGAACGCCACGGACTACATCGACGAGCACCGCGACCGGTTGCCCCGCGTCTTCGCGGCCCGGGTGCTGCGCACGTTCAACCTGGCGCACGTCTCCGACCAGGTGAACTTCGACTGGTTCGCCGAGGCCCGGCCCATCAACGCGTCGTGGGCCGCGGTGGGGAGCTTCTGGGTGCTCGGGGTGGCCGCCATCGCCGGGACGGTCGTGCTGCGCCGGAGGGGCGTGCCATCGTTCCCGCTCCTCAGCACCGTGGTCAACGTCGTGATCACGGTGCTGGTCTTCTACGGCTCGACGCGGTTCCGCGCCCCGGCCGAGCCCGCGATCGTGCTGCTGGCCGCCGTCGCGTTCGACGCTGCCGTCCGGCGGTGGCGGCACCAACCCATGCCTGCCGAGTAGTCGCGCACCGCTAGCCTCGACGCGTCATGCCCGAGACCTTCCGTGCGCCCATCGGCACCCAGGACGTGCTGCCGCCGGCGTCGGCCCGCTGGCAGGCGCTGATCGCCACCTTCGCCGGCCTGGCCGAGCGCTTCGGGCACGGGCTGGTCCACGGCCCGATGTTCGAGGACGTTGGCGTGTTCGCCCGCCTCGGCGCGGGCACCGACATCGTCCGCAAGGAGATGTACGACTTCCGGGACAAGGGCGACCGCCACCTCGCCCTGCGCCCGGAGGCCACCGCCTCGGTCGTGCGGGCCTACGTCCAGCACCACCCGCCCACGCCCTGGAAGGTGTGGTGCCTGACCCCGGCGTTCCGCTACGAGCGCCCCCAGGCCGGCCGGCTGCGCCAACATCACCAGCTGGACGTCGAGGTGATCGGCGCGGCCGACCCGGACGTCGACGTCGACGTCATCGCCCTGGGGGCTGCCTACCTGGACGCCCTCGGGCTGCGCCAGTGGCGCCTCCGGGTCAACACCATGGGCACCCCCGCCGACCGGGTCGCCTACGCGGCCACGCTGACGGACTGGCTGCGGGACCGGGCCGGCGACCTCGCCCCCGAGGACCGCGAGAAGGTCGAGACCCACCCGTTGCGGGTCCTCGACTCCAAGCGCCCCGAGACGCAGGCCGCCATCCAGGGCGCGCCCCGCATCGCCGAGGTGCTCGACCCCGCCTCCCAGGCTCACTTCGACCGGGTGCAGGCCGGGCTGCGGGCGCTCGACATCCCCTACGTCCTCGACCCGGGGCTGGTCCGGGGCATCGATTACTACACGCACACCCTGTTCGAGTTCCAGAGCGAGGCGCTCGAGATCGCCGAGTCCACAGTGATTGCCGGGGGCCGCTACGACGGCCTGGTAGAGCAGCTGGGCGGACCGCCCACGCCCGGCATCGGCTTCGGCTCGGGGATCGAGCGCATGCTGCTGGCGTGCGACGCTGAGGGCGTGTTCCCCGGGCCCGACAGCGTGCTCGACGTGTTCGTGGTCGACACGACCGGCGGCAGCGCGGCGCGCGACCTGGCCCAGGAGCTGCGCACCGCCGGCATCCGCACCGACCGGGCCTACGAGGGCCGCTCGATGAAGTCCCAGATGAAGGCCGCCGGCCGCTCCGGCGCCCGGGTGGCGGTCATCGTGGGCGAGCAGGAGGCGGCCGAGAAGGCCGCCACGGTGCGGGACCTCGCTCGCGCCGAGCAGGAGATCGTCCCCCGCGACCAGGTCGTCGACCGGGTCCGCAGCATCCTGGAGGAACAGTGAGCACCTACCCGCCCGCCTGGGGGCTGCGCACGCACTGGTGCGGAGAGCTGCGCCCCGAGCACGCGGGGCAGACCGTGTCGCTGTGCGGCTGGGTGGCCCGCCGCCGGGAGCACGGCGAGCACCTGGCGTTCGTCGACCTGCGGGACCGCGAAGGCGTCGTCCAGTGCGTGATCGACGGCTCCGTCGACGTGCGCAACGAGTGGGTGGTGCGGGTCACCGGCACCGTCCGCACCCGGCCCGAGGGCACCGCCAACCCGGCGCTGGCCACCGGCGAGGTCGAGCTGGGGGAGTGCACCGTGGAGGTCCTCAACCGGGCCGAGCCGCCGCCGTTCCCGGTGGACGACCGCATCGACGCCGACGAGGTGGTGCGCCTGCGCCACCGTTACGTCGACCTGCGCCGGGAGCGCATGCAGCGCAACCTGCGGGCCCGGGCCCGGGTCAACGCGGCCATCCGGGGCTCGATGGAGCGCCAGGGGTTCGTCGAGGTCGAGACGCCGATGCTCATCGCCTCCACGCCCGAGGGCGCCCGTGACTTCGTGGTCCCGTCGCGGCTCCACCCCGGCACGTTCTACGCGCTGCCCCAGAGCCCCCAGCTGTTCAAGCAGCTGACCATGGTGGGCGGGATCGACCGCTACTACCAGATCGCCCGCTGCCTGCGGGACGAGGACCTGCGCGCCGACCGCCAGTTCGAGTTCATGCAGCTGGACGTCGAGGCCAGCTTCGTGGGCCAGGACGACGTGCTCGCCTTCGTGTCGGACGCGGTGAAGGCCGCCACCGCGGCGGTGACCGGGGCCGAGGTGGGCGACATCCCCGCCATGACCTGGCAGGAAGCGATGGAGCGCTACGGCTCCGACAAGCCCGACATCCGCTTCGGCATGGAGCTGGTCGAGCTGACCGACGTGTTCGCCGAGACCGGGTTCAAGGCGTTCGCGGGCCAGACCGTGAAGGGCATCCGGGTGCCGGGCGGCGGCGACTTTTCCCGCAAGCGCCTGGACGACCTCACCGACGCGGCCAAGCGCTGGGGGGCCAAGGGCCTGGTGTGGATGCGGGTCACCGACGACGCCCTGGACAGCCCGGTCGCCAAGTTCCTGTCCGAGGACGAGCTGGCCGGCATCCGCGCCGGGCTGGAAGCCGAGCCCGGCGACCTGGCGCTGCTGGTGGCCGACCAGCGGCCCGTGGTGCGCCACGTCCTGGGCCTGCTGCGCCTCGAGCTGGGGCGGCCGCCCGTGACCGAAGGCGGGCTCCACTTCCTGTGGGTGGTCGACTTCCCGCTGTTCGAGGGCCTGGGCGACGACGGCAGCCCGGTGCCCGCCCACCACCCCTTCACCATGCCCCACCCCGACGACATCGACCTGCTGGGCTCGGACGACCCGGCCGACCTGTTGCGGGTCCGCTCCCAGGCCTACGACCTGGTGCTCAACGGCTGGGAGCTGGGCTCGGGCTCGGTCCGGATCCACCGCGCCGACGTGCAGCAGACGATCTTCGGCCTGCTCGGCATCGGGCCCGAGATGGCGCAGGAGCGCTTCGGCTTCCTGCTCGACGCCTTCCGCTACGGCGCTCCGCCGCACGCCGGCTTCGCCTTTGGGATCGACCGGCTGGTGGCCCTGCTGGTGGGGGAGGAGAACATCCGCGAGGTGGTCGCCTTCCCCAAGACCCAGTCGGGCGCCGACCCGCTCACCAACGCCCCGACCGCGGTGGAGCCGGCCTACCTGGCCGAGCTCGGCCTGCGGACGCTGCCGCCGCGGGGCTGAGCGCCGGTGCCGTCGCCCGCGGCCGAGCCCCGGCTGCCCCGGACGACCGAGGCGGCCGGCCTCGACGACCTCGACCACGACGTCCACCTCCAGGACGTGGTCCTGGACGGCGGCGTGGCCGTCGACCTGGCGGTGGAGGACCTGCGGCTGACCGGGTGCCGCTTCACGGGCGTCCGCATGCCCGGCGCAGTGTTCGACGGCCCGGAGTGGGCCGACGTCGTGTTCGAGGACTGCGACCTGTCCGGCGTCACGCTGAAGGAGGCCGTGCTCCGGCGGGTGGCGTTCCGGCGCTGCCGCCTCTCGGCCCTGGTGGCGGGGGAGCTGGTGGCGTCCGACCTCAGCCTGGTCGACTGCAAGGCCGACGAGGCCTGGTTCCGCATGGCGCGCATCGAGCGGGCCGAGGTGTCCCGCTGCGACCTGACCGGCAGCGACTGGTACCGCGCCCAGGTGAGCAACGCCCATATGACGGGGTGTCGCCTGGAGGGTGCGCAGTTCTCACTGGCCAAGCTGGACGACGTGGCGCTGCACGGGTCCTCCCTGGCCGGGGTGCTGGGCGGGGACGGGCTGCGCAACGTCGTCGTCGGCCCCGAGCAGGTGCTCGACCTGGCGCTGGTGGTGCTGCCCTCGCTCGGCGTCCGGATCGAGGACCCGCCCGAGGACACGCGCGGGCGGCCCTAGAGCCGGTCGAGCAGGGACCCGAGCACCTCGGCCACGTCGTCGCGGCGCTTGCGCCAGCGGGCCTCGGCCACCCGGACGCTGCCCCCGCCCACCAGGGCGCCCGCCGGCAGGGCCCCGATCAGCAGGGCGGGCTCGGCGAACACCGCGCCGATCAGCCCGGTGAACAGAGCCGTGCCGGTGCCCAGCGCAGCGCCCCCGGCGACCGCGTTGGCCCGGCTGATCGTGAGCTCCGCCTCCACCCGGACCAGCGTGCGCTCGTCCGCCGGGGTGGCCACCACAGTGACCGTGCGCAGGCCGTCGAGCTTGATGGCGCCCCCGAAGTTGAGGCCGCGGCGCAGGCTGGCCACCAGGTCGCTGCGGGCCCGGTAGATGGCGCGGTCCCCCGAATGGCGCCGCAGCTCGAACATCTGGGTGCGCATGAACCGCTCGACCTTCGAGTGCGCCGCGAGCGGCGTGATCTCGACCAGGCGCTGCTCGCAGACGATCCGGGACCGGGCGACCCGCTCGGGCCGGCGGTCGGCGCTGGGCACCGGCAGGGCGCCCACCCGCAGCTCGGCCACCGCCTGGCGCACCGCGGCGGGGGACAGGCCCACCTCGCGGGCGGCCTCCTCCACCGACCGGGAGTCGTAGCCGTCGACCTCGCCCGGCGCGTCGCTGAGCGCCTCCAGCTCCGCGGCCCGGCGCAGCACCACCGCGACCTGGTCGTGGGTGAGCCGCGTGGGGCGGACGATGTCGGCCATCCCCTCCATTGTGCCTGGATATCGGCCGAGCGGACAGGCGGGATGTCAAAGCCCACGCGTGGGGATTTGGCGGCCGGGCACCGGCTCCACGGCTCGGCCGACCAGAACGGCAGCGACCGGAACCCGCGCCGGCGTGCGGAACCCACCCGCGTCCTGAGGCAGTGTGTGCGTATGCGGATCATCACGCAAGCGACCTTCGGGGGACCCGAGGTCTTGGAGCTGGGAGAGGCGCCGGTCCCCACGCCGTTGCCGACAGAGGTGCTGGTACGGGTGCGGGCGGCCGGGGTCAACCCGGTCGACTGGAAGACCCGGGCGGGCAAGGGCATGGCGGGCGTGCTGGGCGATCCGCCGTTCACGCTGGGCTGGGACGTGGCCGGAGTGGTCGAGGACGTCGGTCTGGGCGTGACCACGCTGGAGCCGGGCGACGCCGTGTTCGGCATGCCGTGGTTCCCCCGGGCCGCGGCTGCCTACGCCGAGTACGTCACCGCCCCGTCCCGCCAGTTCTGCCGCAAGCCCGCCGACCTCACCTTCGAGCAGGCCGCTGGCCTCCCGCTGGCCGGGCTCACCGCCTGGCAGATCCTGGTGGACACGGCCAACGTGCAGCCCGGCCAGCGGGTGCTCATCACCGCCGCGGCGGGCGGGGTCGGGCACTTGGCGGTCCAGGTGGCCAAGGGCCGCGGCGCCACGGTCATCGGCACCGCCCGCACGCTCAAGCACGGCAAGCTGCGCTCCTACGGAGTGGACGAGCCCATCGACTACACGACGACCGACGTGGCCGAGGCCGCGGGCCAGGTCGACGTGGTGATCGACCTGGTGGGCGGGAGCAAGGACCTGGTCCGCACGCTGGGACCGGGCGGGCTGTTCGTGAACGTGCCCTCCGCGGCCCCCGACGAGCTGGCGGCCGAAGTGGAGGCCCGGGGTGCCCGCTTCACCCGCTTCCTGGTCGAGCCCGACCACGAGGGCCTGTTCGCCCTGTCCCAGATGGTCGAGGACGGCGACCTGCGCGTCGACGTGTCCGCCACGTTCCCGCTGGAGCACGCGGCCAAGGCCCACGCCCAGGGCGAGACCGGCCGCACGACGGGCAAGATCGTGCTGACGGTTTAGCCCGCTAGCGTCGGCGGCCATGGACCTGTTCGCCGCCGCGGCCGAGGACCGGCTGGCGCAGCAGGCGCCGCTGGCGGCCCGGCTGCGGCCGAACCGGCTGGACGACATCGTGGGCCAGGACGACCTGGTCGGGCCGGGCCGGCCGCTGCGGGTGCTGGTGGAGGCGGACAGGCTCTCGTCGGCCATCTTCTGGGGGCCGCCCGGCACCGGCAAGACCACGCTGGCGCAGGTCATCGCCCGCCACACGGCCAAGGCCTACGAGCAGCTGTCGGCCGTGTCGGCCAGCGTGAAGGACGTCCGGGAGGTCACCGCCCGGGCCCAGCAGCGGCTGGGGGAGCGCGAGCAGGGCACGATCCTGTTCCTCGACGAGGTGCACCGGTTCAACAAGGCCCAGCAGGACGCCCTGCTCCCCTCGGTGGAGAGCGGCCTGCTGGTCCTGGTGGGGGCTACGACCGAGAACCCTTACTTCGAGGTCAACCCGCCGCTCCTGTCCCGCTCGACGCTGTTCCGGCTGCGCCCACTGGACGAGGCCGCCGTGCAGCAGCTCCTGCGCAAGGGGCTGGACGTCGAGGGGGCCGAGGCCGATCCCGAGGCGCTGGCGCACCTGGCCGACCGGGCCGGGGGCGACGGCCGCCATGCCCTGACCAGCCTGGAGGTGGCGGTGGCGCTGGCCCGGGCCCGGGACCCCGGCGCGGCGACCCCGCGGGTCACCGTGGCCGAGGCCGAGGCGGCGCTGGGGACCAAGCTGCACCGCTACGGCCGGGACGAGCACTACGACGTGATCTCGGCCTTCATCAAGAGCGTGCGCGGCTCCGATCCCCAGGCCGCGCTCCACTACCTCGCCCGCATGCTGGAAGCCGGCGAGGACGCGCGCTTCGTGGCGCGCCGCCTCGTGATCCTGGCCAGCGAGGACATCGGCGAGGCCGACCCGACCGCGCTGGTGGTCGCCACCGCCGCGGCCCACGCGGTCGAGTTCGTCGGCCTGCCCGAGGCCCAGCTGAACCTGGCCCAGGCCGTCGTCCACCTGGCCACGGCGCCCAAGTCCAACCGTGCCGCGCTCGGCCTATGGCGGGCCCGGGAGGACGTGCGCAACGGCGTCGGCGGCGAGGTCCCGGCCCACCTGCGGGACAGCCACTACCGCTCGGCCGCCACGCTCGGTCACGGCGTGGGCTACGACTATCCTCACGACGACGCAGAGGGCTGGGTCCGCCAGCAGTACCTCCCCGACGAGGCGCGGGGCGCGGTCTACTACGAGCCCTCGGCCCACGGCTACGAGCAGGAGATCGCCGAGCGCATGGCACGTCACACCGACGAGCACGAGGGGGAGGGCGAAGCATGAGCGCCTCCGACCTGGCCGCCGTGATCGTCGCCATCGCCAGCGTCGCCGCCGTCGTGTTGCTGGCCGTCGCCACCTCGGCGCTGCTGCGCACGCTGCGCGCCCTGCGCGACGTCGCACACCTGTTGCGCACCGAGACGGTCCCGGTCCTCGAGGACCTGCGGGACACCGTCGATGCCGCGAACCACGAGATCGTGCGGCTCGACCGGCTCGTCACCACCGCCGAGTCCGTGACCGGCACGGTCGACTCCGCCTCCCGTCTGGCCTACATCGCCATGGCCAACCCCGTGATCAAGGGCGTCGCGTTCGCCAGCGGCACGGCCAAGGCCGCCCGGCGCCTGCGGGGTCGCAAGGTGGAGGGCTAGGCGTGTTCAAGCGGGCGCTGTGGTTCACGACCGGAGCGACGGCGGGCTTCGGCGGCGCCATGTGGATCCGCCGCCGCGTGTTGCGTACCGTCGAGCGCTACACGCCGGCCCATGTCCAGGACGAGGTGAGCACCTCGGTCCGCCGCCTCGGCTCGGACGTGCGGGCCGCGTTCAGCGAAGGCCGGCGCGGCGCCCGCGAGCGCGAAGAGGAGCTCCGCTCCGAGCTACGCCCCGGCGCGGGGACCGTGCGGTAACCCTGCGGGGACAACACCCACGTCAGCACTAGGCTGACCCCACTTATGGCACCGCGGACCTCAGCCGAGCTGCGACGCGCCTGGACCGAGTTCTTCGAGGCCAGGCAGCACACGATCGTGCCGTCGGGAAGCCTGATCCCGACCCACCCCAGCGCGCCCATGTTCACCAACTCGGGCATGATGCCCTTCGTCCCGCTGTTCCTGGGCGAGGAGCCGGTCCCGTACCGCCCGCCGCGGGCGGCTTCGGTCCAGCGCTGCGTGCGGGCCGGCGGCAAGCACAACGACCTCGACGCCATCGGGCGCTCGCACCGCCACCTCAGCTTCTTCGAGATGCTGGGCAACTTCAGCTTCGGCGACTACTTCAAGGCCGACGCCATCGCCTGGGCGTGGGAGTTCGTGACCGAGGTGCTCGGCCTCGACCCCGAGCGCATGTGGGTCACCGTCTACAAGGACGACGACGAGGCCGAGACGCTGTGGACCGACGCGGTCGGCTTCCCGATCGAGCGCATCCAGCGGCTCGACAAGGACAACTTCTGGGAGATGGGCGACACCGGTCCGTGCGGCCCATCGTCGGAGATCTTCTGGGACAACGGGCCCGAGCACGGCCCCGAGGGCGGCCCGGCCAACCCCGAGGCCGCGAACCGCTACGTCGAGATCTGGAACCTGGTGTTCCCCCAGTACCTGCGAGGCGCCGACGGCAAGCTCGACGACCTGCCGTCCAAGAACATCGACACCGGCGCGGGCCTCGAGCGCATCATGGCGGTCCTCAACGGCAGCCACAGCCTGTACGACTCGGACACGCTGACCGCCCTGGTGGAGGAGGCGCAGTCCGTCACCGGCCACCGCCTCGGCGAGTCCGAACTGGGCGACATCGCCCTGCGGCTCATGGCCGACCACGCCCGCACGATGACGTTCCTCGTGGCCGACGGCGTGATCCCGTCCAACGAGGACCGGGGCTACGTGCTGCGCCGCATCATCCGGCGGGCGATCCGCTTCGCCTACCTGCTGGGGGTGGAGCGCCCGGTGCTGCAGCCGCTGGTCGAGCACACCATCGCGCTCATGGGCGATGCCTACCCGGTGGTGGTCGAGCACCGTGACCTGGTGCTGCCCATCATCGGCCGGGAGGAGGAGTCGTTCCGCCGCACGCTGGCCACCGGCTCGCAGATCCTCGACACCCAGCTCGACCGGCTGGAGCCCGGGGGCACGCTGCCCGGCGCAGTGGCGTTCCAGCTCCACGACACCTACGGCTTCCCCTTCGAGGTGACCCAGGAGACGGCCGACCTGCGCGGCTTCACGGTCGACGTGGCGGGCTTCGACTCCGCCATGGAGGACCAGCGCGCCCGGGCCCGGGCCGCGGCCAAGGGCGGCGGCGTCGCCACGGGCGACGAGGTCACCCTGCAGCAGCAGCTGCTGGCCGAGCACGGTCCCACCGAGTTCACCGGGCGCGACGAGTACACATCGACGGCCACGGTGCTGGCGGTGGCGGGCGACGGCGTCTACCTCGACCGCACGCCGTTCTACGCCGAGGCCGGTGGCCAGGTCGGCGACACCGGCACCATCACCACCGACACGGGCGTGGCCGACGTCCTCGACACCGTCTACGGCCTGCCCGGCCAGCACCGGCACGTGGTGCGGTTGCGTGAGGGCCACATCGAGCCCGGCCAGACGGCCACGGCCGCCATCGACGGCGAGCGCCGCGACGCGATCCGCCGCAACCACACCGGCACCCACATCCTCCACTGGGCGCTGCGGGAGGTGCTGGGCCACCACGTGCGCCAGCAGGGCTCCCTGGTGGCACCCGACCGGCTGCGCTTCGACTTCAGCCACTTCGAGCCGGTGACCCGCGAGCAGCTGCGCGAGATCGAGGATCTGGCCAACCGCGAGATCCTCGCCAACGCCGGCGTGCACCACTTCGAGACCACCATGAACGAGGCCCGCGACCTCGGCGCCATCATGTTCTTCGGCGACAAGTACGGCGACATCGTGCGGGTGCTGGAGGCGGGCGAGCACTCGATCGAGCTGTGCGGCGGCACCCACGTCCGCCGCCTGGGCGACATCGGCCCGCTGAAGGTCACGTCCGAGGCCTCGATCGGCTCCAACCTGCGCCGCATCGAGGCCGTCACCGGGCTCGGGCCCATCGAGCGGCTGCGCCAGGAGGAAGACCTCGTGGCACGGGCGGCCGAGGCGCTCAACACCACAGCCGACGATCTGCCCCTGGCGGCCGAGCGCATGCGGGCCGAGTTCAAGGCGCTGCGCGACGAGATCCGCGACCTGCGTCGCCAGGCGGCCGGCAACCGGGCCGGCGAGCTCGCGGCGGGCGCTGTGGATGGCGTCGTCGTGGCACGCGTCGACGGGCTGGCGCCCGACGAGGTCCGCGACCTGGCCGTTGCCGTGCGCCAGCAGCCCGGCTTGCGGGGTGCGATCGTCGGCGGCGAGAAGCCCGACGGCGGGGTCACGCTGGTGGCGGCGGTCGCCAAGGACTCCGGCCTGCACGCGGGCGACCTGATCGCCGACGCGGCGCGCACGGTCAAGGGCGGGGGCGGCAAGGGCCCCGAGCTGGCCCAGGCCGGCGGCAAGGACGCGTCCCGCCTCGACGAGGCGCTCGACCAGGTGCGGGCCGCGGCCGGCCTCGCCTGAGCGTGGCGCGCGCCGTCGCCCTCGACATCGGCACGCGTCGCATCGGGGTCGCCCTGTCCGACAGCGGGGGGACGGTGGCGACGCCGTACGAGGTCGTCAACCGCAGTGGCGACCGCTCCCGCGACCACCGGCGCATCGCCGCCCTGGTCGAGGAGGCCGGCGCCGGCATCGTCGTGGTCGGCCTCCCGCTGTCGCTCGACGGCTCGACCGGCCCGGCGGCGCAGACGATCCTGGCCGAGGTGGACGAATTGCGGGCCGCGCTCCCCGTGGACGTCGTGACCTGGGACGAAAGGCTCTCGACGGTGGAAGCGGAGCGCAGCCTGCGTGCCATGAGAGTGCGCAAGGGTCGCCATCGCCAAGTTGTCGACCAGGTCGCTGCTACGGTGATCCTGCAGTCATGGCTGGATGCTGGACAGCCTGAGGGGTGACTGTGCCGCCCACCACTCCTGCACAAACCGCGCATGCCGTTCTCTGACCAAGACGATCCCACCGCACCCAAGCGCCGCCGCGGAGCCAAGCGCGGCAAGGGCGACCCGGGCTACGACGACTTCTGGACCCGCGAGAGCGTGGGCCCCAAGGGACGCACCCGCAAGCGCGCCGACGGCTCGGACGACCTGTCCGACCTGGCGCCACCGGGGCCGCAGCGGCGGCCGCCCCGGGGCAGCCCCTCGGGCGTGTCCAACCGCTCGGCCGGTGCGCCGCCGTTGCCGCAGCGCAGCGG
>JBKPRS010000283.1:0-20575 GCA_046734695.1 Actinomycetota bacterium
GGCCGAGGCCATCATGGGGCGGGGCCCGGGCTCGAAGCCCGGCTCGCCGCCGCGGCGCAGGCCGGGCTCGGCGATCCAGGCGATCGGCCCCAGCCCGACGTCGAGGGCCTCAGCGTAGGCCTGGGCCCGCTGGCGGGCGTCCGCGGCCGCGGCGCGGCGGGCCTGCTCGTGGGCGGGGTTGGTGGGGGCCAGGCTCCACGTGGGCCCCGCGACCGCGGCGCCCGTCTCGACCAGCCCGGCCATGAGGGGGCCGAGGGCGTCCAGGCCGGCGACCTCCACGATGTTGGTGCGGCTGGCGCGCCAGCCTTCGCGCACCTGCTTGCCGTGCTGCCAGCGGAACTTGGGCTGCACCGACAGCGAGGCGACCGTCGAGCGGGAGATGTCGTCGGCGTGCTCGGCCAGCACCGCGTCGACGGCCGCCGCCAGCTCCGTGCGCGCCCGGTAGGCCTCGTCCTGATCCCGGTGCTCGGCGGTGACCTCCACGTGCAGGCCGGCCAGGTCGGGCAGCGTCCGGGCCTCGCCCGTGCCTCGCACCACGATCTCGCGCTCCATGGGTCCGCAAGTTATCGCCAGCCCGGAAGGTCGTTAGCCTCTCGGGGTGGAACGGTTCGGGTTCGTCGGTCTCCCCAACGCCGGCAAGTCATCGCTGTACAACGCCCTCGCCGGCGGGGGCGCCCTGGCCGCGCCCTACGCCTTCGCCACCCGCGACCCCAACGTGGGCGTGGCCAAGGTCGTGGACGCCCGGCTGGACGCCCTGGCCGCCATGTCGGCCAGCCGCAACGTGGTGCCCGCCAGCGTGCAGTTCGTCGACATCGGCGGCCTGGTCGAGGGGGCCAGCAAGGGCGAGGGCCTGGGCAACCGCTTCCTGGCCAGCATCCGTGAGGTCGACGCCGTGGTCTACGTGCTGCGGGCGTTCACCGACGGCGACGTGCCCGGCCCGACCGACCCGCTGGAGCACCTGCGGGTGGTGGAGCTGGAGCTCACGCTGGCCGACCTCGAGTCGGTGGAGAACCAGGTGGCCAAGCGGCGCAAGGCCGCCAAGGGCGACCGGACGCTGGCCGACGAGGTGATGGCCCTGGAGGCGGCAGAGAAGGCGCTGGGCGAGGGCATCCCGCTGTACCGGGCCGACCTCGACCCCGAGGCGGCCGCGCGGCTGCGGCCCTACTTCCTGCTCACCAACCGCCCGGTCCTGGCCGTGGTCAACGTGGGCGAGGACCAGCTCGACGACCTGCCTGCCATCCTGGCGCCCGTGGAGGCCGAGCTGGCGGGTCGGGCGGAGGTGCTCGGCATGTGCGTCCAGCTGGAGGCCGAGGCCGCCCAGCTCAGCCTGGAGGAGCGGGGCGAGATGCTGGAGGCCCTGGGCCTGGGCGAGGGCGCCCTGGTCCGCTTCGTCCACACGGCGTACCACCTGCTCGGCCTGCGCACGTTCTTCACGACCGGCGAGAAGGAGTCCCGGGCCTGGACGTTCAAGGCCGGCTGGAAGGCCCCGCGCTGCGCGGGGGTGATCCACACCGACTTCGAGAAGGGCTTCATCCGGGCCGAGGTCATCGCCTGGGACGAGCTGGTCGAGATCGGCTCGTGGTCCAAGGCCCGTGACGTGGGCAAGCTCCGGGTCGAGGGCAAGGACTACGAAGTGGCCGACGGCGACACCCTGGAGATCCGCTTCAACGTCTAGCGCCCCCTTGGAAACCGCTGGCCTCCGGGGGGCGGGGGCGGCACAGTGCGATGTGCCCAGCATCGGTGTGATCGGCGAGTACGACCCCGGCAACGAGACCCACGTGGCCACCGGCGACGCCCTGGGTCATTCGGCCATGCGGCTGGGGACGCAGGTGGACGTCGAGTGGGTGTCCAGCGGGGACGTGGGCGACGCCGCGGACAGCCTGGGAGCGTTCGAGGGTCTGCTCATCGCGCCCGGCAGCCCCTACCGCAGCCAGGACGGGGCGCTCGCCGCCATCACCCACGCCCGCACCGCGGGGGTGCCGCTGCTCGGCACGTGCGGGGGCTTCCAGCACCTGGTGATCGAGTTCGCCCGCCACGTGGCGGGCATCGCGGGCGCAGAGCACGCGGAGTCCCACCCCGATGCGCCCACCCTCATGGTGAGCCCGCTGACCTGCTCGCTGGTCGGCGAGAAGATGTCGGTGGAGGTGCGGGCCGGCACCCGGGCGGGCGACGCCTATCCGCAGGCGAGCGTCACCGAGAACTACTACTGCCGGTTCGGGCTCAACCCGGCCTACATCGACGATCTCGTCGGAGCGGGCCTGGTGGTGAGCGGGACCGACCAGGACGGCGAGGTCCGGATCGTCGAGCTGGCCGGCCATCCGTTCTTCGTGGGCACGCTGTTCGTGCCCCAGACCCGCAGCACGATCGTGCACCCCCACCCGCTCGTGACCGCCTTCGTCGCCGCCGCGAAGGGCGGCTGAGCGGGCGGGACGTTCGCCCCGGCCTACGCGTGGGAATTTGGCGGGCGAGCACCGGCATCACTGCTCGGCCGCTAGGCAACACTCGTTCTGACTGCCGCAACCGACCGCGCTCTCGGCATGATGAAGCGCCGTGGCTTGGTTGCTGAGAGACGGTGAGGTGCTGGCCAGCCTCGAGGTGGCGCCCTCCCGCCGCGCCCGGGCCCGCGGGCTGCTGGGGCGGGACGGCATCGACGGGGCGCTCATGCTGTCGCCCTCGCGGTCGGTGCACACCGTCGGGATGCGCTTCGCCATCGACGTCGCCTTCTGCGACGCCGATCTGCGGGTGCTGCGGGTCCTGACCATGCCGCGGTACCGCGTGTCCCGGCCGGTGTGGCGGGCCCACTCGGTCATCGAGGCCGAGGCCGGGTCGTTCGCCCGCTGGCGGCTGCAGCCCGGCGACCAGCTCGAGGTGAAGGGATGAGCGAGCTTGTCGAGCGCACCAGAAGCACGAGCGAACCGGGGAGCCTCGTGCTGGTGGGCACGCCCATCGGCAACTTGGGCGACCTGGCGCCGCGGGCCGCGGAGGCCCTGGCCGGGGCGGATGTCGTCGGCTGCGAGGACACCCGCCGGACCGGGAAGCTGCTGTCGCTGGCGGGGATCGAGCGCCGGCCCCTGGTGGTGGTGAACGAGCACACGGAGGCACGCGAGATCCCCCGGCTGCTGGCCCGACTGGCCCGGGGCGAGCGCGTGGCGCTGGTGTCCGACGCGGGCATGCCCGGCATCTCCGATCCGGGCGAGCGCCTGGTGGCGGCGGCGGTGGCCGCGGGCCATCCGGTCGAGGTGGTGCCCGGGCCGTCGGCGTCGCTGGCCGCCCTCGTGGTCAGCGGGCTGCCCGCGGGCCGCTTCGTGTTCGAGGGCTTCCTGCCCCGCAAGGGCGCGGGCCGCAGCGAGCGCCTGGCCGCGGTGGCGGCCGAGCCGCGCACCTGTGTCCTGTACGAGGCGCCGCACCGCCTGGCCCGGACGCTGGCCGACCTGGCCGCCGCGTGCGGGGACGACCGACGGGTCGTGGTGGCCCGCGAGCTGACCAAGCTGCACGAGGAGGTGTGGCGGGGCACGCTCGCGGAGGCGCAGGCCTGGGCGGCCGAGCGCGAGCCGCCGGGGGAGATGGTGATCGTGCTGGCGGGCGCGCCCGCGGCCGCCCCGCCGGGCGACGACGACGTGCTCGCGGCCCTGCGAGACGAGATGGAGGCGGGCGCCACCACCCGCGACGCGGCCAGGGCCGTGGCCGAGCGCCTGTCGGTCCCGCGCCGCCGGGCCTACGACATGGCGGTGCGGGTCAGCCCACGACCGTGAGGTGCCGGGCGGCGATCTCGGGGGCGACGATGTCGATCATCACGCCGGTGCCCTGCTCGAAGCCGGCCACGCTGGTGACCCGGGGCAGCACGTGGACGTGCCAGTGGAACGGGCCGGCGTGGCGGTGGGGCGCGGTGTGGAACACCAGGTTGTACGCCACCGCGCCCAGGCTGCCCCGCAGCTGGGCCAGGACCGTGCGGATGGCCCGCCCCACCGCGGCCACGTCGGCCGGGGCGGCGTCGATGACCTGGACGGCGTGCTGGCGCGGGAGCACCAGCATCTCGTAGGGCGTGCCCGACCAGAACGGGCACACCACGACCACCCGCTCGTCGGCGTAGACCACGCGGTGGTTGGCGGCCTCCTCGGCCTCCAACGTCGTGCACAGCAGGCAGGAGCCCTCGAAGCGGCGGAACCCGGCCTCCTCCTCGGCGATCTCGCCGGGGACGAACGGGATGCCGAGCAGCTGGCCGTGCGGGTGCTCCAGGCTGGCGCCCGCCTCGCGGCCGTGGTTCACGATCACCTGCGTGTAGCGGATCGAGGGCCGGCGGGCGTGGTCCTCCATCCGGTCGCGGATGGCGGCCATGGTCACGGCGGCCTGGGCGTCGTCGAGGTCGGCCCAGCCGGCGCGGTGGTCGGGCGAGAACACCAGCACCTCGTGGATGCCGCTGGCGGCGGCCTGGGTGAACACCGGCCCCATGTTCTGGACCCGCAGCGGCTCGTCGCCGTCGAACGCGGGGAAGCGGTTGGGGACGACCCGGACCACCCAGTCGCCGTGCTTGCCGTAGGTCTCCAGCGCGGGCGGGGTGGCCTCCTCGTTGCCGGGGCAGAAGGGGCAGGGACGCTCGGGGTCGGCCTCGACCGGAAGCTGGCGGGACACGAGGTCACCGGGACGGTTCTCCCGGTCGACGGCGACGGCCACCCAGCGCCCGGTGAGGGGGTTGAGGCGAAGCTGACTCATGGACGCGACGGACGGAAGCGGCGGCTAACGAACGTGGACACCGCGTCAACGTACAGCTTCGGCCCCGCCGCACGGACCGTGTTCTTCACGCCATCTTCATCAGGCACGGGCATAGCTGCTCACGTGGACATCGGAGGACAACGAGTACGGCTGACCCCGCCACCCAGCGTGGCGCTCGACCAGTACGAGCCCCGCCTCCGCCGCCAGCGCGTCGATCTGGTCGGGGCCGGCGTAGTGGAGCACGAACGGGCGCAGGCGGATGCCGTCCTCGCGGATCTGGACGTGCTGGCCGGTGACCGTCCGGGTGCCGGGGTCGATCCGGCTGACGGTCAGCACCACCTCGTCCAGGCCGATGTGGCGGGGCTCGACCGCAGACACGGCCGCCTCGCCCTCGCTGCCGGGTGGGGGCACGAAGGCCTCGACCACCAGCCGCCCTTCGGGCGCGAGGACGCCGGCCACCCCGGCCAGGCAGCGGCGCTGGGCGTCGGTGTCGGTGAGGTTGAAGAGCGTGTTGTAGGCGCAGAGGACGACCGCGAAGCGCTCCGGTGCCCCGGAGCCCAGGTCGAGCTCGGCCATGTTGCCGACCACGGCGTGGACCGCGCCGGCGCCCGGCTTGGCCCGCAGGCGCTCGATCATGGCGGCGGACGCGTCGAGCGCCCACACCTCCAGGCCGCGGGCGGCCAGCGGCAGGGCGAGGCGCCCACTGCCCGCCCCCAGCTCCAGGACCGGGCCCGGCGGGTCGCCCGCCAGGGCCCTCACCCGCTCGACGGTGGCCTCGGCGTCGGTGACGGCGGAGTACCAGTCGTCGTACACGTCGGCCAGGCGATCGCCGTATGTGCCGGGTTCGTAACCCTCCACATGTCCTCCTGGTCGGGGCGTGCGCGCCTGGCGTCCATCATGGGGGATGATGGCGCCGTGGACGATCCCGGCGTGACGAGGTCGGGCTGGGCGGTGCCCGGCTCGCTGGTCGATCAGCCGGTCCGCGACGCTGCCATCCCCGCGGCCCCGACGGCGCCCACGTCCACGCCGGTCGACGGCGACGAGGGGCCCGGCGCGGCGGCGGTGCCGTCCATCCCGCTGATCCCCCGCACGGTCGCCGACATCCTCGACGGCGGCTTCGCGGTCATCAAGGCGCGCCCGGCCCGGATCGTCGGGCTGACCGCCACGTTCGTCGTGCCGCTCCAGCTGGTGTCCGCCTACATCCAGCGCGACTACGTCGGCAGCGGCGTGAGCCTCTCCGACTTCGTGACCGACGACCCGACCGTGCTCAACGAGCAGGGGACCGGCGGCGGCGCCGAGCTGGTGGTGCAGATCGCCATCATCATCCTGTCGACGTTCGCCCTCGTGTGCGTGGCTGCGGGCATCGCCCACCTCGTGACCCAGTGGACCATGGGCCGCGACCCGAAGCTGCGCGAGATCTACGGGGTGATCGGCCGCCGGTCGTGGCCCCTGATCGTCACGTTCGTGGTGGTGAAGCTGGCCGAGATCGGCGGAGCCGCAGCCTGCTACGTGGGGCTGCCGTTCGTCATGGCGCTGTTCGTCCCGGTGGCGCCGATCGTGGGCGTGGAGGGCGTAGGCCCCTTCGCGAGCCTTGGGCGCTCGACCCGGCTCACCCGCCCCCGCTACTGGCCCACATTGGGGATCGCCCTGCTCATGGGGCTCACGAGCTGGTTGTTGGGCACCGCGCTCAGCGCCCTGCCCGAGCTCCTCGCCGCCTGGGTCGGGCTCGACCGGGGCTGGCCCATCCTGGCCGCGGGCAACATCGCGGCCGAGATCATCGTCGTGCCGTTCGTAGCGGCGTCCACCGTGCTGCTCTACCTCGACCTGCGGGTGCGGACCGAGGGCCTCGACATCGACATGGCAGCCGGCCACGCGTTCGATCGGCGCGACTGACGTGCTCCTGGTCCAGGCGCTGCCCTGGCTGCCGCTCGACCTGCCCGACCCGGCCCACGACCCGGGCCAGGCCCGCGACGCCGCCGACGAGATCCTGTCCCGCCCGCAGTACCAGTGGCGCGACTCGCCCACGGTCCTGGAGCGGATAGGCAACTGGATCTCGGACCAGCTGTCCCGCCTCCTGTCGCCGCTCGGCCTGGGGGGCGTGCCCGTCTGGGTGGGCTGGCTGGTGGTGTTCGCGCTGGCGGGCCTGGTGGGATACCTCATCTACCGCAGCCGCGCCGGCTGGGCCCTGGGCCGGGTGGGGGCCAAGGCCGACGGCAGTCGGGTCGTGGTGGCGCCCGGTGAGGAGGACATCGACTGGCGCGCCGAGCTGGTGCGCGCCGAGGCCGAGGGGCGCTGGCGGGATGCGCTGCGGGCCCGCTACCGGATCCTGGTGGGCGAGCTGGCCGCCCGCGACGTCATCACCGACCTGGTCGGGCGGACCGCCGGCGAACTCGTGGCCGAAGTGCGCGACACTGCCCCCGCGGTGGCGCCCGCCTTCGCCGCGGCCACCGAGGTGTTCGAGGACGTGTGGTACGGCGGCGCCCCCGCCGAGCCGGAGCGGCGCGACCGGTTCGTGGCCCTGGCCGACCAGGTGCTGCAGCCGGCGACCGCAATGAGGGCACAGTGAGAGCGCGGTGAGCCACAGGTGAAGCACGGCCCTCGCGACCTGCTCATCGGCGCGTCCGTGGTGCTGGCCACGCTCCTCGGCGTGTGGCTGGTCGGGCAGACCACCCAGGGCCGCAGCGGACCGGCGCTGTCCCCGACGTCCGACGACCGGCTCGGCACCAGCGCGCTCGTCGCCCTGGCCGGCGAGCTCGGCACGGACGTCGAGGTGACCGACAAGCTGCCGGCGTTGACCACCGAGGACGACCCGCCCGACATCGTGCTGCTGTTCCTCGACCTGCTGGACGAGGACCAGACGAAGCTGGTGGAGGACTGGGTCGACGCGGGCGGGACGCTGGTCGTCACCGACCCGGCGTCCTCGTTCGCCCCGGGCCGCGCCGGCGTCTTCGACCGGCCGAGCGACCTCGGCGCTCCGGCCCGGCTGCGCCAGGACTGCGAGATCGATCCGCTCGCCGGCATCGACGTGTCCGCCGTCCGGCCCCGCCACGGCGGCGTGCTGTACCACTCGCCGGTCGGCTCGGACACGTGCCTCGACGACGGATCGGGCTCGGCCTACGTGGTCGTCACCGGCGAGGGCGACGGCAACGTCGTCGCCGTCGGCGGGGCCGGGATCATGGTCAACGCGGCGCTGGCCCATGGCGAGAACGCTCCGGTGGCCGCGGCCCTGCTGGCGCCCCAGCCGGGCACCAGCCTGCTCGTGCTGGAGCCCGGGCCGCTGGCCACGACGGGCGGCGGCCGCACCCTGGGCGAGCTGATCTCCCCCGGGGTCAAAGCCGCGCTGCTCCAGCTCGCCCTGGCGTTCGTCGTCTACGCGCTGTGGCGGGCCAAGCGCCTCGGCCGTCCCGTGCTGGAGCCCCAGCCGGTGGCCGTGGCCGGGTCCGAGCTGGTGGCGGCGACCGGCGGCCTGCTCGACCGCAGCCGGGCGCCCCAGCACGCCGGCGAGCTGCTGCGGCGCGACCTGCGGGCGTTCCTGAGCGATCGCCTCGGCGTGCCCCGCGACGCGCAGCTGGGTGTGCTGGCGGCCGTGACCGCCGAGCGCACCGGCCTGGACGAGCACATGCTGGGGTGGGCGCTGGGGCCCGAGCCCGTGCTCGACGACGGCCAGCTCGTGACCCTGGCGCGCACCATCGACCGGATCCGTGAGGAGGTCCTCACCCATGTCTGACGAGCCCACCGACGCCCCTGGCGGGCGTGATCCGCGCACGGCCATCCTCGCCGTGCGCGACGAGGTGGCGAAGCTGGTCGTCGGCCAGGACGGCACGCTGTCGGGCCTCGTGGCCGCGCTGCTGGCGCGCGGCCACGTGCTCCTGGAAGGCGTCCCGGGGGTGGCCAAGACGCTGATCGTCAAGGCCCTGGCCGCGGCCGTGGACCTCGACGTCAAGCGGGTGCAGTTCACCCCCGACCTGATGCCGTCGGACGTGACCGGCCAGCTCATCCTGGACGGCGACGCCCCCGGGGAGACCCGGTTCCGGTTCCGGCAAGGCCCGGTGTTCACCAACATCCTGCTGGCCGACGAGATCAACCGCACCCCGCCCAAGACCCAGGCCGCGCTGCTGGAGTCGATGGAGGAGCGCCAGGTCACCACCGAGGGCATATCGCATCCGCTGCCCGAGCCGTTCATGGTCGTGGCGACCCAGAACCCGATCGAGTACGAGGGCACCTACCCGCTGCCGGAGGCCCAGCTCGACCGGTTCCTGTTCAAGCTGGCCGTGGCCTATCCGACGCCCGACCAGGAGCAGGAGGTGCTGGCCCGCCACGACCGCGGGCTCGACCCCCACGACATCACCGCGGCGGGCATCAAGCCGGTGGCGGGGGTGGAGGACATCACCGCGGCCCGGGCCCAGATCACCGGGATCCGGGTGGACCCGGCCATCCTCGCCTACATCGTGGCGGTCGTCCGGGCCACGCGGGCGGCCCCTGCGGTCACGCTCGGCGTGTCGCCCCGGGGCGCCGCCATGGTCCTGCACGCGGCCAAGGCCTGGGCGTGGCTGGCGGGACGGCCGTTCGTGACGCCGGACGAGGTCAAGGCCGTCATCAAGCCGTGCGTGCGCCACCGGGTTCAGCTCCGCCCCGAGCTGGAGCTGGAGGGCACGACCGTGGACGGCGTGCTGGACGGCATCCTCGCTTCGGTGCCGGTGCCCCGTTGAGCAGCCGTTCCCGCTGGCCCCGGCGGGTGGTGGTGCCCACCCGGAGGACGGCGCTGGTGGCCGCACTGGCCGCGGCCGTCGTGCTGGTCGTCCCCGGGCCGATTTGGCGCAACCTGCTGGTGGTCAACCTGGCGCTGCTGGCCGCGGCGCTGCTCGACGCGCTGGCCGCGCTGTCGCCCGGGAAGCTGAAAGTGGGGCGGTCCCTGCCCCCGGCCGTGACCCTCGACCGCCAGGCCGAGGTGACCTGGACCGTGCACAACCCCCGGCGCCGCTCCCTGCGGGTGGCCCTGGCCGACGAGCTGGCGCCGTCGCTGCGGGCCGACACCCGCCGGGCGGCGGCCCGCATCCCCGGGCGCGGCACCCTGCGGGCGTCGACGCCGATCCGCCCGGCCCGGCGCGGCCGGTTCCTGGTGCGCGAGCTGGTGGTGCGGGTCGAGGGGCCGCTGGGGCTGGCGGCGCGCCAGGCCGCGCTGACGATCCCCGGGGTGCTACGCGTCTACCCGTCGTTCCGGTCCAAGGACGAGGCCGAGCTGCGCATCCGCAAGGCCCGCATCCTGGAGGTGGGCCTGCGCTCGGCCCAGGGCCGGGGCGGGGGGACCGAGTTCGACCAGCTTCGGGAGTACACCGTCGACGACGAGTTCCGCCGCGTCGACTGGGCCGCCACCGCCCGAACTGGACGCCCGATCGTGCGCACGTACCGGGCCGAGCGCAACCAGACGGTCCTGGTCCTGCTGGACAACGGCCGGGTCATGGCCGGGCGGGTCGACGGAGTGCCCCGGGTCGAGCACGCCGTGGACGCGGTGATGATGATGACCGCGGTCTCGACCGGGCTCGGGGACCGGTGCGGCGTCATCGCCTTCGACCGGGAGGTACGGGCGGCGGTGCCGCCGGGCAGCGGCCGGTCCCAGCTCGGGCGGGTGGTGGAGGCGCTCTACGACCTGGAGCCGGTGCTGGCCGAGAGCGACTACGCCGGCGCCTTCAGCGAGACGCTGGCCCGCTTCCGGCGCCGCACGATGCTGGTGGTGTTGACCGACCTGGTGGCCCAGGCCGTGGACGAGTGGCTGGTCCCGGCGCTGCCACTGATCCTGCGGGAACACGTGGTGGTGGTCGCCGGGGTGACCGACCCCGACGTCGAACGCTGGTCGGCCGCCCCCGGCGACGAGCCGTCGACCGTGTACCGGAGGGCGGCGGCCCTGAGCGCCCTGGAGGCCCGGCGCCGCACCGCGTTCCGCCTGCGCAGCCTGGGGGCCACCGTCATCGACGCCCGGCCCGGGCGGCTGGCCCCGGCGCTGGCGGACACCTACCTGCGGGTCAAGGCCACCGGCCGTCTCTGACGGCCGGTGGCGTGTTGTTTCTTGAACGCCTCGCGGGCGAGCCGCGACCCGGCCACCAAATCGCGGACTCTTGGGCTGAGGCTCACGCCCTGTCCGCTCGGTCGGCCCCGGCCGTCTCTGACGGCCGGTGGCGTGTTGTTTCTTGAACGCCTCGCGGGCGAGCCGCGACCCGGCCACCAAATCGCGGACTCTTGGGCTGAGGCTCACGCCCTGTCCGCTCGTCGGCCCCGGGGGGTCAGCCGGCCCAGGCCCGCTCGCGGGCCGCGGCCAGCTCGGCCCAGCCCCGGTCGAGCTCGCCCACCTCGCCGGTCACGCCCCGCGCCGCGGCGGCCCGGCCCTGGACGACGATCCAGGTCACGAACACGGCCCACACCGCCACGCCGAGGCCGACCCGCAGGGCGGTGGGCACGCCCCGACCGGTCACGAACCCCTCGATGGTGCCCGCGACGGCGAAGGCCAGGATCAGCCCGAGGGCGATGACGCCCGCCCGCCGCGCCTCCTCGCCCACCGCCTGGCCCCGGGTGCGGTCGCCGGGCGCGATCACGGCCCACCCCAGCCGCAGCCCGGCCGCGCCCGCGATCACGATGGCGGTCAGCTCCAGCAGCCCGTGGGGCAGGATCAGCCCGAAGAACTTGGGCAGCTCCCCGGCGTCGGCGAACAGGCCTGCCGCGAAGCCCAGGTTGGCCCCGTTGTTCACCATCGCCCACACGGTGGGCAGGCACAGCAGGATCCCGCCGGCGAAGGCGGTGACCGCCACCAGGATGTTGTTGACGGTGACCTCGGTGGCGAACTGCGACGCGGGCTCGGACGAGTAGTAGTCCTCGAAGTCCTCGTTGAGGTAGGCCTCGCGCACCGCATCGGGGGCGCTGGCCTCGCGCGCCTCCGCGCTCGTGCCGAGCCAGATGCCCATCGCGAAGGCGGGGATCAGCAACAGCGCGGCCGACACGGCCACGAACCGGCCGCTCTGCCAGACCGCGGCGGGGAAGCGCCAGGCGAAGAAGTCGGCGATGGCCCGTGACGTGCGCGTGCGGCTGGAGTAGATGACGCCGTTGGCCTGGCCGACCAGCCGGGTCAGCCAGCGCACCAGGCCGGGGTCGTCATAGGCCACGCGGGCGTGCGAGAGGTGGGACGACACCCGCTGGTAGAGGTCGATCAGCTCGTCGACCTCGGCCGGGGCCAGCCGGCTCGTGCCCCGGCCGGCGCGGCGCGACAGCTCGTCGAGCCGGTCCCAGGCCGGGCGGTTGCGGGCGATGAAGCGATCGATGTCCATGTTCCTGCGGACGCCAAGGCGTCCGATGTGTGGGGGACGCTAGCGGCGAGGCCGTTGCTAACGTGCGCGCATGGAGCCCGTGGACGCGCGGGCTGGGACCGGGGCGACCGCGGCATCCCAGCGGATCGTGACCCCCGAGGCGGTCATCCTCGACCTCGAACGGGCGGGGGTGGCCTCCCGGACGCTGGCGTTCGTCCTCGACATCCTGGCCCTAGCGGCCGTGCTGCTCGGGCTGGGCCTGGCCCTGGGGCAGGTCCTCGGCGGCATCGAGGGCGTGGGCGGGGCGGTGTTCGCCGTCATCTTCAGCGTCGGCGCCATCGTGGTGTGGTTCTGCGCGTGGGAGACCCTGTGGCGCGGGCGCACGCCGGGCAAGGCGGCCCTGGGCCTGCGCGCGGTGAGGCTCGACGGCACGACGATCCGCTTCCAGCAGGCGTTCGTGCGGGCCGCGGTCGGGCTTATCGACATCTTCGTGCCCCCGGTGGGGTTCACGGCGGTGGTGTCCGCCCTGCTCTCGCCCCGCGACCAGCGCCTCGGTGACATGGCGGCCGGCACGCTGGTGGTGAGGGAGCGCTCGGCCCAGTCCCGGGTGGTGCCCGCCTGGTTCACCGCGCCGCCGGGCTACGAGGGCTACGTGGCCTCGCTCGACGTCAGCGCCATGGACGAGGACGCCTACGGCGTCGTGCGCACCTACCTGCTGCGCTATGGGGAGCTGACCCCGGCGGCCCGGGAGCACCTGGCGCTGCGCATCGCCAACCCGCTGGCGCTGCGCCTCGACCACACGCCGCCGCGCTGGCTGCACCCGTACATGTTCCTCGTGTGCCTGGCCGCTGCCTGGCAGCGGGCCCACGGCGCCCCGGTGCCTCCGCCTCCCCCTCCGACCTGGCGCTGAACCCACCCCGGGATGCGACACTTGCCGGGTGCCCGACCGGCTCACCTACCTCGATCACGCGGCCACGACCGCACTGCGCCCGGAGGCGGCCGCGGCCATGGCGCCGTGGCTGGGCGAGCGCTTCGGGAACCCGTCCGGCGCCCACCGGGTGGCCCGGGCGGCGCGCCAGGTCGTGGACGAGGCCCGTGACGCGGTGGCCGCGGCGGTCGGGTGCCGGCCGGGCGACGTGGTGTTCACTGGCGGGGGCACGGAGGCGGACAACCTCGCGGTCCTCGGCGTGCACGCGGCCCGGCCCGGTCCCGTGCTGTGCAGCGCCATCGAACACGAGGCGGTCCTCTCTCCGGTGGCGCTGGTGGGGGGCGCGACGGTGGCGGTGGACCGGCGCGGCGTCGTCGACCTCGACGCCCTGGCCGCGGCACTGACGCCGGACACGACGCTCGTGTCGGTCATGGCGGCCAACAACGAGGTCGGCACGATCCAGCCGCTGGCCGAGGTGGCCGCGCTGGTGCGCCGGCGGTCGCCGTCCGCCGCGGTGCACGCCGACGCGGTCCAGGCCGCCCCCTGGCTGGACCTGCCCGACCTGGTGGCCGGGGCCGACCTGGTCAGCCTGAGCTCGCACAAGCTGGGCGGGCCCCAGGGCGTGGGCGCGCTGGTGGTGCGCCCGGGAACCCCGCTGCGGGCCCGGGCCCTGGGCGGGGGCCAGGAGCGCGAGCTGCGCAGCGGGACCCACAACGTCGCCGGCATCGCCGGCTTCGCCGCCGCCCTCACCGCGACACGGGCCGGGCGGGTCGAGACCGCGGAGCGGGTGCGCGCCTTGCGCGACCGGCTGGCCGGCGGGCTGCTGGCCTCCATCCCCGGGGCCACCGAGACCGGCGTCGAGCGGTCGGGACGCCTGCCCGGGCTGGTGCACCTGAGCCTGCCCGGGGTCGAGAGCGAGCCGCTGCTGTTCCTGCTGGACGAGGCAGGCGTGTGCGCCTCGGCCGCGTCCGCCTGCGCCAGCGGCGCCCAGACGCGCTCGCACGTGCTGGCGGCCATGGGCGTTGTGCCCGACCGCGCCGCCGGGGCCCTGCGACTCTCGCTCGGCTGGCCTTCCACCGACGCCGACGTCGACCACGCGCTGGCGGTCATCCCCGCGGCCGTGGCCCGCCTGCGGAAGGCCGCAGCGTGAAGGTGCTCGTCGCCATGTCCGGGGGCGTGGACTCGTCGGTCGCCGCGGCCCGGCTGCTGGCGGCCGGCCACGAGGTGGTCGGCGTGACCATGAAGCTGTGGGGCGGCGAGTCGGACACCGGCTGCTGCTCGGTCAGCGACGTGGACGACGCCCGGCGCGTGGCGCAGCAGCTCGGCATCGATCACCACACCTGGACCTTCAGCGACGACTTCGAGCGCCATGTGGTCGAGCCCTACGTCGACGCCCACCGCCGGGGCGTGACGCCCAACCCGTGCGTGGAGTGCAACCGCCACCTCAAGTTCGACCGGCTGACCCGGCGGGCCTGGGCGGTCGGCTTCGACGCCGTGGCCACCGGGCACCATGCCCGCATCGTGGTCCGGCCCGACGGGACCCGGCGCCTGGCCCGGGGGGCGGACCCGGCCAAGGACCAGAGCTACGTCCTCTACGTGCTCGACCAGGACACGCTGGCCCGCACCCTGCTGCCGGTGGGGGAGACGTCCAAGGACGACGTGCGGGCCGAGGCCACGGCGCTGGGCCTGCGCACCGCGGACAAGCCCGACAGCCAGGACGTGTGCTTCGTGACCGCGGCCCACGGCCGCGGCGACTTCCTGGGCCGGCGCATCGAGCTGCGCCCCGGGCGGATCGTGGACGAGACCGGCCGGGACGTGGGCGCGGTCGACGCGGTCGAGCTGGTCACCGTGGGCCAGCGCCGGGGCCTGGGCCTGCCCGGCGGCGGCGCCCCCCGCTACGTCACCCAGGTGGACGTGCCCGGCGCGACCGTGCGGGTGGGGCCCGAGGCCGACCTGCAGGTGGAGGCCCTCACCCTGGGGGCGATGGTGTGGGCCGGCGGACCGGTGCCGGGCCCGGCGGCGGCCCAGTGCAGCGCCCACGGCAGCCCCCGCCCCGCCCGGGTCGAGCCCCTCGGCGCCGGCGGAGAGCGGGCCACCGTCCGCTTCGAGCGACCGGAGCGCCGGGTGGCGCCGGGGCAGTCCGTCGTCCTCTACGACGGCGACGAGGTCGTCGGCGGGGGAGTCGTGCAGGTCACGGACTGATTCGTTCCGAAACTCTTGCGTTTCGGAAATGAAGGGGGCATCCTGGTCTGCATGCCCGCTGCATCCCCTGCCCTCGCCCCCGAGGCGCGCGAGGCCGATCCCCGTCGCTGGATCGTGCTCGCGGTCATGTGCCTGAGCCTGTTGCTGATCGTGATGGACAACACGATCGTCAACGTGGCCATCCCGACCCTGCAGAAGGACCTCGGCGCCACCACCAGCCAGCTGCAGTGGGTGGTGGACGCGTATGTCCTGGTCTTCGCCGGTCTGCTGCTCACGATGGGCAGCCTGGGCGACCGGTTCGGCCGGCGCGGGGCGCTCGCTCTCGGCCTCGCCATCATGGGCAGCGCCTCGATCCTGTCCGCCTTCGCCGGCAGCGCCAACCAGCTGATCGTCACCCGGGCGATCATGGGCATCGGCGGCGCGCTGATCATGCCCGCCACGCTCTCGATCATCACCAACGTCTTCACGGTGCGGAAGGAGCGGGCCCAGGCCATCGCCATGTGGGCCGCCACCGCCGGCGTGGCCGTGGCCATCGGCCCGGTGACCGGCGGCTGGCTGATCGAGCACTTCTGGTGGGGCTCGGTCTTCCTGGTCAACGTGCCGGTCGTGATCGTGGCCCTGATCCTCGGCCAGATCTTCGTGCCCACCTCCCGCGATCCCTCGGCACCGCCGGTCGACGCCCCCGGCGCCGTGCTGTCCATCACCGGCTTGGTCGCACTGGTGTGGGCCATCATCGAGGGCCCCGACGGCTGGACCGATCCGGCCGTGATCGGGGCCTTCGTCCTGGCCGCAGTGCTGCTGGGCGCCTTCTACATCTGGGAGCGCCGCACCCGCACGCCGATGCTCGACATGAACTTCTTCCGCAACCCGCGGTTCAGCGCGGCGAGCGGGTCGCTGATGCTCACGTTCTTCGCCATGTTCGGGTCGCTGTTCCTGCTCACCCAGTACCTGCAGTCGGTGCTCGGCTACTCGGCGCTCGAAGCTGGCGTGCGGCTGATCCCGATGGCCGCCACCCAGATGGTCGTGGCCCCGCTGTCGGCCAAGATCGTCGAGCGGGTCGGCAGCAAGATCGTCGTGGCCGCGGGCCTGCTGACCGGGGCCACCGGGCTGGCGATCGCGAGCCGGCTGACGCCGGGCTCGACCTACCCGCAGGTCCTGGTGGCGCTCATCGTGCTGGCCGTCGGCATCGCCCTGGTCATGCCGCCGGCCACCGAGTCGATCATGGGCTCGCTGCCGCTGGCCAAGGCGGGTGTCGGCTCGGCGGTGAACGACACCACCCGCCAGATCGGCGGCGCCCTGGGCGTGGCCGTGCTGGGCTCGGTGATGATGTCGACCTACCGGCCCCGGGTGACCGAAGCCATCGCCGGCCTGCCCCTGCCGGCCGAGGCCGCCCATGCGGCGACCGACCAGGTGGGTGCAGCCCTCCGGATCGGCGAGACGCTCGGTCCGCGTGGTGCGGGCCTGGTGGAGGCCGCCTCCACCGGCTTCACCGACGGCATGGCCATCGCCTTCCTGATCGGCGCGGCCGCCCTCGTGGTCGGGGCGATCATCGTGGCGCTCTACCTGCCGGCCCGGGCGCACGACCACGAGTTCGGGGAGCCCGTCGCGGCGCCGTCGCCCGCTCCGGAAGCGGCCTCGGCCTCCGTCTCCGGCGACGGCCACGGCAACGGGTCGGACACCCCGGTCGATGCTCCCGTCGACGCTCCCGTCGATGCTCCGGCCCCTGCCGCCTCGGGCGAGGCCGCGGCCGAGCTGCGATGACCGCCACCGACGCGGCCGGCGAGGCTCCGTCCGCCGAGCGCCGGCCGGGACGTCCCCGCGACCTGCGGGCCGACGCCGCGATCCGCCAGGCCGCCATCGAGGTGCTGGCGGACAAGGGCCCGGGCGGCTTCACCGTCGACGAGGTTGCGGCCCGGGCCGGCTGCGGCAAGGCGACGATCTACCGCCGCTGGCCGTCCCGGGCCAACCTGCTGCTGGACACCGCCCACAGCATGGGCCTGGAACCCGAGCTGGTCGACACCGGCTCGGTGCGGGGCGACCTGGCCCTGCTGATCACCCAGCTGGCCGGCAAGCTGCACGACACCGCCGCCGGCCGCATCATGCCCGGCGTCATGGCCGAGGCGGCCGTGAACCCCGAGATGCGCGAGGTCCTGTCCGCCTTCGTCCAGGACCGCCGCAAGCGGCCCCGCGAGGTGGTCCAGCGGGCTGTGGCCCGGGGCCAGCTCCCGCCCGGGACCGACGTCGAGCTGGTGCTCGACCTGGTCGGAGCCGTGCCCTTCTACCGCGAGCTGGTCAGCGGCCAGTCGATGGACGAGCGCTACGCCGAGCGGGTCGTGGACGTCATCCTGGCGGCCGTGTGTCACCAGGCGGCGGCGGACACGTCCAGCGAGAGCTCCACGCCGGCCCACTCGTCCACTGCCTGCGGCAGTCCGTAGATCAGCCGATCCTGCGGCGGCGGGCCTCGTCGAGGACCCGGCCGGGGCGGCTGGGCGTGAACAGGACGGCCTCCACGGTCGTGAGCTCGGCCACCTTGCCCCGCCCCGCGGCAGGGACGAGCTCCAGCGGTTCGACCATGCGGGCCTCCAGAGCCAGGCCCGCGGCGCCCGCGGTGAGGTCGAGCCCGTCGCTGTCGGCGGGTGCGGCGGCCAGGGAGCGGACCGACGCGCGGCGCAGCAGGATCGGCTCGGCCAGGGCCATGGCGTCGTGGAGGACGAAGCCCATCGGCACGAACACGACCCAGCGCCGCGACAGTCCGTGCAGCGAGCGGGCACCCCAGGCCACGAGCGGGGCGCCCAGCACCAGCACCATCAGGCCCACGAGCCAGCGACCGCTCGCCACCAGCAGGAGGCCGGCGGCGGGAACGGCCACGACCACCAGCCAGACCAGCTCGACCGGGCCGGCCAGCAGCGGCGTCGGCGTGCGCAGCGGCAGGCGGCGCTCGTCGCCGTAGGACGAGCCGTCCACGAACGCCTCGCTCGTCGCCGGGGCCAGCGCCACCAGGGTGGCGACCAGCCCCGCGACCATCGCGAGCGTGCCCGCCGCGGCCCCGCCGCCCGCGAGCAGGGCCACGACCACGGCCAGCGGAACCGCGGGCGCGGCCACCCGCAGGACGGTCAGGCTGACCGTCGAGGGCACGAACGTCGCGACCAGCGTCACCACCCAAACGGCCAGTGACCCGGCGCCCACCACCCAGCGCACCGGGTCGCCGGCGTCCGCCACCGCGTCCTCGATCACCGGCGCCACGAGCAGGGGAAGCACCAACCAGACGGCGCGGGACGGCCACGCTGAGTGCGCGAGGGCCGAGGCGCGGGCGCCGATCCCAGGGGCCTCGGCCGGGCGCGTCGCGGGTGCTGAGGGGGGTTCCACCGCCCGGAGATTTGCCGATGGTGCCGCCCGGTCGCTATTTCAGACAGTGGGAACGGCCTTGAGTGGGGGCTCTCAGTGACCAACAGCGTGGAACCGCGGGTGGCGGAACCATGAGGGAGGTGCTCCTCCCTGTCGGCATCGCGTCCACGATCGGGAGCCTGCCGCACGGCGACGTGGACGCCGCCGTCGCGTTCGTGCTCGACAGCCAGCCCCGCCTTCCGGCCGCTCCGTCCCTGCCCCGGCGGTCGCCGGTCGAGGGCATGATCGCCCAGGCCGCGTGGGGCATCGCCGGTGTCCTGGTGCTGCCGGACGGCTCGCTGTTGGTGGACGAGGCGGCCGTCCACCCCGACCAGCCGGTGGCCGGCGGGATCGACGGCGAGCCGTTCGCCGGGCTGCGCGCCTTCCTGGCGGCCATCGCCGGCCGGGTGGCGCCGTTCAAGGTCCAGCTCACCGGGCCGGTCACGCTGGGCCTGGCACTCCACGCGGTGGGTGTGTCCCGGGACCGCGCCTTCGCGGTGGCTGCCCAGGCGGTCAGCACCCGGACCCGGGCCGTGCTCCAGGCCGCCCGCGAGGCGGCCCCTGGAGCGACGCCGCTGATGTTCCTGGACGAGCCCGGCCTCACCGCGGCGCTGGACCCCGGCTTCCCGCTCGACCTGGACGACACCCTCGACCTGGTGTCCTCGGCCCTGGCCGCCATCGAGGAGCGGGCCATCGGCGGGCTGCACTGCTGCGGCCGGGCCGACTGGCCGGTGGTGCTGCAGGCCGGTCCCCAGATGCTGTCGCTGCCGGTCGACGCCGGGGCCGTCGACCACCCGGGTGCGTTCGCCGATTACCTGGACCGCGGCGGCTGGCTGGCCTGGGGCGCGGTGCCGACCGACCGCCCGCTCGGCGAGGGCCCCGAGATCCTGTGGCGCCGCCTGGTGGCCGAGTGGGACGCCCTGGCCGAAGGGGGCTGCGAGCCCGAGCAGTTGGTGGAGCAGGCCCTCATCACCCCGGCCTGCGGGCTGGTCGGCATGGACGTCGCCCAGGCGGCCCACGCGGTGGACCTGGCCACCCACCTGGCCCAGCGGGTCGAAGCCCGCGCCGTGGAGCTCGGACTGACGCTGGGCGCGTAGTGGTGCTCCCGTAGAGTCGGCCGTATGGCCGACCGCGAGATCGAGCAGCGTGTGGAGAAGCTGCGCGCCGAGATCACCGAGCACAACCGGCGCTACCACGAGCTCGACGACCCTGTCATCAGCGACGGGGACTTCGACGCCCTGGTCCGGGAGCTCCGGGCGCTGGAGGAGGAGTTCCCCGAGCTCATCACGCCCGACTCGCCGACCGGCCGTGTGGGCGGCGCCCCGGCGGTCACCCTGTTCGCTCCGGTCACCCACACCGTGCCGATGATGAGCCTGGACAACGCCTTCGACGAGGCCGAGCTGCGGGCCTGGGTCGAGCGGCTGCACCGGCGTCTCGCCGGGGCGCCGGCCGCCTCCGCCGAGGAGACCGGCTCGGACGAGGTCGGCTACGTCTGCGAGCTCAAGATCGACGGGCTGGCCATCTCCATCCGCTACGAGGACGGGCGCTACGTCCGGGCCGCCACCCGGGGCGACGGGCGCACGGGCGAGGACGTCACCGAGAACGTCCGCACCGTCGAGCAGATCCCGAAGTCCCTGGGCAAGGGGGCGCCCTCGGTGCTGGAGGTGCGGGGCGAGATCTACATGGCGCTGACCGCCTTCCGGGCGTTGAACGAGCGCCAGGAGGCCGCCGAGCTGCGGCTCTTCGTCAACCCCCGCAACGCCGCGGCCGGGGCCCTGCGCCAGAAGGACCCCCGCGTCACCGCGGAGCGCGAGCTGGCCCTGTGGGCCTACCAGCTGGGCGAGATCGAGGGCGGGCCGGACTTCACCAGCCATCACGAGACGCTCGACTGGCTGAAGTCCCTGGGCTTCCCGGTGAACCCCGAGATCCGGCGGGTCAGTGGGCCCGAGGACGTGCTCGCCTACAGCCTCCACTGGCAGAACCACCGCCACGACCTGGACTACGAGATCGACGGCGCGGTGGTCAAGGTCGACGACCTGGCCCGCCGCGAGCTGCTGGG
>JBKPRS010000284.1:0-30590 GCA_046734695.1 Actinomycetota bacterium
CGCCACTGCGGGCGCTCGCCCGACGCGAAGCGGTCCTGGCCGGCCTTGAACGCCTCGGGATCGGATCCGATCCGGGTGAAGAGGTTGGCCAGCTCGATGGCCTGGGGGCGGCCGACGTGCAGGGCCGTCCACAGCGCCCGCATCGTGCCCTGGATGGCGAGCGGCGGTGAGTCGGCGATGACCCGGGCCGCCCAGCCGGCCCGCTCCCGCAGCTGGTCGCGGGGCACGACCTCGCTCACCAGCCCGATCTCGCGGGCCCGCTCGGCCGACATCCGCTCGTGGGCGCCCAGCAGCGAGAGCCGCATGATCTCGTGGAAGGGCATCTTGGACAGCATCTGCATGGGCTCGAACGCAGCCGTCATCCCCCAGGTGACGTGAGGGTCGAGGAATACCGCGTCGTCGGCCGCGATGATGAACTCCACCTCGGCCAGCATGTAGAACGCGCCCGCCGCCGACATGCCGTGCACCGCGGCGATGACCGGCTTCCACAGGTCGCAGGTCTTGGGACCGATGTCCCGCCCGGGGTCGTCGTACATCCACGCGGTGGGGTAGTCCGGGAGCCGGCCCTCGGCCATGGTCGCGGCGTTCTCCTCCGACAGGGCCTCGGCCCGGTCGATGCCGGTGCAGAACGCGTCGCCCTCGCCGGTGAGCACGACGCAGCGCACGTCGTCGTCGTAGCGGAACCCGTGCCACACCTCGTGCAGCTCGGCCTGCATCCGCTTGTTGAAGGCGTTGCGCACCTCCGGGCGGTTCAACGACACCCACGCGACGCCGTCGTCCTTGGTCACCAGCAGGGTCTCGTACTCGGCCATGACCGGCGAGCCTACGGCTCCCTGACGCCGCGTCAGAAAGCCGGGGTGAGGGTCACTCGTCGACCAGGCGGCCCTGGTTGTGGTCGTCGTAGGCCGCCAGGTCGAGGAAGCCGTGGCCCGAGTAGTTGAACAGGATCACCCGCTCCTCGCCCGTCTCCTTGGCCACCAGCGCCTCGTCGATGGTGGCCCGGATGGCATGGGCCGTCTCCGGGGCGGCGAGCTTGCCCTCCGTGCGGGCGAAGAGCGCGGCCGCCTCGAACACCTTGGACTGCGGGGCGGCGACGGCTTCCATGCGGCCCGAGCGCACCAGGGCCGACACGATGGGGCTGTCGCCGTGGTAGCGCAGCCCGCCCGCGTGGATGGAGGGCGGCATGAAGTCGTGGCCCAGCGTGAACATGGGCAGCAGGGGAGTGAGGCCGGCGGTGTCACCGAAGTCGTAGTCGAAGCGGCCCTGGGTCAGGGTCGGGCAGGACGTCGGCTCGACGGCCACCAGGCGCACGCCCTCGTCCTCCAGGAACGGCAGGGCGATGCCGCCCAGGTTCGACCCGCCGCCGCACGAGGCCAGCACGACGTCGGGCCCGTCCTCGCCGGCCAGCGCCAGCTGCTCGCGGGCCTCCAAGCCGATCACCGTCTGGTGCAACAGCACGTGGTTGAGCACCGATCCGAGCGAGTAGTGGGAGTCGGACCGCCCGGCCGCGTCGGCCACCGCGTCGCTGATGGCCAGGCCCAGCGAGCCCGGGCTGGCCGGGTCGTCCACCGGCGAGGGGACGCACTCGGCGCCCCACGTCTCCATCAGCACCCGGCGGTAGGGCTTGGACTCGTACGACGTCCGCACCATGTAGACCTTGCAGTCGAGGCCGTACTGCGAGGTGGCGAAGGCCAGGGCCGTGCCCCACTGGCCGGCCCCGGTCTCGGTCGTCAGGCGGGTGACGCCCTCGGCCTTGTTGTAGAAGGCCTGCGCCACCGCGGTGTTGGGCTTGTGGGAGCCGGCGGGGCTGACCGACTCGTCCTTGAAGTAGATGCGGGCGGGCGTGCCCAGCTCCTGCTCCAGGCGCACGGCCCGCACCAGCGGGGTGGGCCGCCACAGGCGGAGGATGTCGAGCACCTCGCCCGGGACGTCGATCCACGGGGCCGGGCTCATCTCCTGCTCGATCAGCGCCATGGGGAACAGCGGCGCCAGGTCCTCGGGGCCGAGCGGCTCCCGAGTGCCCGGGTGCAGCGGCGGCTGCAGCGGCTCGTCCAGCCGGGCGAGCGCGTTGTACCAGGCGGTGGGCAGGCGATCCTGCGGCAGGTCGAAGCGCATGGCGCGGATGGTAGATGCCCTGCTAGCGGGACATCGCCGTCATCCCGCCGTCCACCGGGATGATCGCCCCGTTGACGAACGACGCCTCCGGGGCGGTGAGGGCGACGACCATGTAGGCCACCTCCTCGGGCGAGCCGTAGCGCCCGAGCGGGATGTTGCGGCGCCCGTAGGCGGCCCGGGCCTCCTCCGGGATCCCGGCCGTCATCCCGGTGAGCGTGGCCCCCGGGCACACGCAGTTGGCCGTGACCCCGCGGCGGCCGAGATCCACGGCCAGGGACCGGGTGAGGCCCACGACCGCGTGCTTGGACACCGTGTAGGGGCTGCCCATGCGGCCCGCGGTCAGGGCCTCGGTCGAGGCGATGTTCACGATCCGCCCGGCCTCGCTGGCCAGCAGGTCGTCGAGGCAGGCCCGGACCGTGTTGAGCGTGCCGTCGAGGTTGACCGCCAGCGTCTGGTCCCACACCTCGCCGAACCCCGGGTCGGCCAGGTCGGCCAGGGCCGGGACCCCGGCCGCGTTGACCAGGATGTCGATCGGACCGAGCCGCTCCCGCACGTCCTGCACCGCGGCCTCGACCCCGGCGGCGTCGCTCACGTCCACCGGCGGGTCCCCGGAGCGGTCGAACACGGCCACCGCCGCGCCCGCTGCCTCCAACCCGGCGGCCGCGGCCCGCCCGATGCCGCTGGCACCCCCTGTCACGATCGCCACCCTGCGGCCGTCCTGCGTCGTCATTCGCCGGACCCTACCGGTGCAGCCCCGACACGGGCCCGGGCCCCGGCGTGGGCGGCGGCGATGTCGGGCAGGACGAGGTCGGCGGCCGTGGAGAGGATGAAGCCCGCTATCACGGTGACGGGCACCATGACGAGCATGCTGACCTGCACCCCATAGGCGTCGGAGATGGCGCCGATGAGCGGGAAGAAGATCGCGATGCCGGGGACCGCGAACACGGCGATCGTGGTGAGGCCCGCGGAGCGGACCTGCGGCGGCGCGACCAGCGACAGCAGCGCGAAGAAGGCGGGGGCCAGCGTCCCGATCGAGCCCGCCAGCAGCGCGTGCATGGCGATGGCCAGCCACACGTTGGGGGCGTAGGCGAGGACCACCAGGAACACGGCGTCGGCCACCCCGACCAGACCCACGAAGCGCAGCAGGTAGCCGGGGTCCCGCATCGCCACCCGGGCCACCCAGGGCATGACGAGGAACACGCCGGCGATCTGCAGCGGCTCGACACCGGCGGCGATCGCACCCCGGGCAAGGCTATCCAGGTGGAAGACCTCCTCGTACACGAGCGAGAGCAGGTTCGGCACCCCGAAGAGGGCCACGCCCAGGAACGGGATGGCGAACCAGATCCTCCGGATCGTGCGCACCCGGGCCAGCGTGCCCACGGTCGAGCGGATCGTCTCCGGCGGCTCGGCGACCTGCGCTGCCTTCTCGTCCAGGCCTGCGGCGCGCCGCTCGTGGACGCCGCGCACTGGCTCGTGCAGGCGCAGCGCGAGCAGCACGACGATGATGGTCGGGATGGCGAAGACCACGAACGGCACGCGCCAGCTGAAGGCGTAGGCGAGCGCGCCGGCCAGGAGCGGGCCGAGGATCTGGCCCACCGAGTTGGCCTGCCGGTGGACGGAGAACACCTTCACCCGGGTCTCGGGCGGGTACCAGTCCGCCAGCAGCGAGTTGTGCGTCGGCTCGACCACCGCCCGCCCGGTGCCGGCACCGATGCGCATGAGCACGAGCATCAGCGGCGTCAGCGCCAGCCCGGTCCCCACCGAGAAGAGGCCCCACACCGCCGCGCCGATCGTGGCGATGCGGACCCGGTTGGCGCGGTCGCAATAGAACGACAGCGGCACGGCGATGATCAGCACCGCGATGGTCGTGGCGGACACGATGCTGAGGGCGCCCGCGTTGGACAGCCCGAACGCGTCGCGGATGTCGGGCAGGAGGACCGAGAACGCCGTGCGGTCGAGCTCGTCGGCGGCGTTGAGCCCGAACAGCACGAACAGCGGGAACGCGGGCAGGCCGGCCGTCACCACCGCCGGCTTCCAGTCCGCCGCCCAGCGGCGCAGCGTGCTCACCGCGCCTGGTCCCCGGCGTCCCCGATGGCGAAGCCCTGGTAGCCCTGGGCCACCACGTTGGCGCACATCGCCTCGTACGGCGGGAAGCCGGGGAGCGGCATGAACACCCGGGGCTTGCCGGGGATGTTGGCCCCCAGGTACCAGGAGTTGCAGGTGGGGAAGAGCGTCATGCCGGCCACGCTGTTGACGTAGGCGACCCAGTTCTCGGCGGCCTCGGCCTCCGCCTCGATGCGGTCGTGCCCTCCGGCCCGGAGGTGCGCCAGGCAAGCCGTGATCCACTCCACGTGCTGCTCGATGGACGTCACCATGTTGGTGAGCACCGACGGGCTGCCCGGCCCGGTGACCAGGAACAGGTTGGGGAAGCCCGCCACCGCCAGGCCCAGGTAGGTCTTCGGGCCCTCGGCCCACGCCTCGGTGAGCGTGCGGCCGCCCACGCCCTCGAATCGGATCCGGGCCAGCGCCCCGGTCATGGCGTCGAACCCGGTGGCGAAGACGATGGCGTCGACCTCGTGGTCCTCGCCGTGGGCCCGGACGCCGGTGGGCGTGATGGCCTCGATGCCACCGTCGCTGATGTCGACGAGGCGGACGTCGGGACGGTTGAACGTCTCGTAGTAGCCCGTGTCGACGCACAGGCGCTTGCATCCGATGACCTGGGTCGGGCTCAGCAGGTCGGCCACGTCGGGGTCGTCGACGATGCCGCGGATCTTGTCCCGGACGTAGTCGGCGGCGACCTCGTTGGCCTCTGGGTTGCCGAGCGTGTCGGCGAACACGGCGATGAAGCCGAGCCCGCCCTCCTCCCACCGGGCGTCGAGCAGCTTCACCCGCTCGCCGTCGTCGACCTCGCCCATGGCGTGCTGGGGCGGTCCCAGCGTCGACAGGGCGCCGAAGCCGGCCATCGCCATCCGGTTGGCGGCGCGCACCTCGCCGTAGCGGGCCTTGACGTCGGTCTGGTGGTCGGGCGCCAGCGGCCCGTTGTGGGCGGGCACCGAGTACGTGGCGGTGCGCTGGAACACGGTGAGCCGGTCGGCCTGCTCGGCGATGATCGGGATCGACTGCACGGCCGAGGACCCGGTCCCGATGACCGCGACGCGCAGGCCGGTGAAGTCGACCCCCTCGTGCGGCCAGCGCCCGGTGTGGTACGTCGGGCCCCGGAACGTGTCGCGCCCGGGGATGTCGGGCATGTTGGCAGCCGACAGGCAGCCGGTGGCGGCCACGACGAAGCGGGCGGTCAGCCGGTCCCCGGTCTCGGTGGTCACGGTCCAGGTGGCGGTCGCGTCGTCGAAGGCGGCGGCGGTGACCCGGGTGTCGAGCCGGATGTCGCGCCGCAGGTCGAAGCGGTCGGCGACGTGCTCCAGGTAGCGGAGGATCTCGGGCTGCGAGGCGTAGCGCTCCGTCCACACCCAGTCCTGCTGGAGGTCGTCGTCGAAGCCGTACGAATACTCCAGGCTCGGCACGTCACAGCGTGCCCCGGGGTAGCGGTTCCAGTACCAGGTCCCGCCCACGCCGCCGCCGGCCTCCAGCACGGTGGCCGTGAAGCCCGCCGTGCGGAGCTTGTGCAGCATGTAGAGCCCCGCGAACCCCGCGCCCACCACGATCACGTCGGCGTCGACGTCCATGTTCGGCCGCGGCCTCCCCCCATCCCCGGTCATGCGCTCACGCTAGGCGGTCGAGGCTCCCCGTCCCTCTATCAGCGCGGCGCGGTCCAGCGTGACCTGGAAGATGCGGGCGGTGGCGGCGTCGATCATGGTGCCGCCCAGGGTGGCCGCGCCGGCGCCGCCCTCCTCCGCCGCCCTGACGGCCTCGACCGCCTGGCGGGCGCGCTCGATCTCCTCGGCCGTGGGGGCGAAGACCTCGTTGGCGATCTCGAGCTGGCTGGGGTGGATGGCCCACTTGCCCACGCAGCCCAGCGTGGCCGCCCAGCCGGCCTCGCGGCGGTAGCCGTCGGGGTTGCGGTAGTTGGCGTACGGGCCGTCGATGGCGTCGAGGCCGTTGGCCCGGGCGGCCACGATCATGCGGTTGCGGGCGTAATGCCACATGTCGCCCGGATAGCGGTCGGCGGCCTGGCCGATGTGGCCGGTGCGGATGCCCTGGCTGGCCGAGAGGTCGCCCACGCCGAGGATCAGCGCCTCCAGGCGCGGCGAGGCCGCGGCGATGTCCTCCACCCGGGCCAGGGCCTCGGTCTCCTCGATCAGGACCTCGATGCCGATGCGGTGGTCGAGCCCGAGGTCGGCCTCCAGCTGGTCGAGCAGGGTCTCCACGAACCACACGTCCCGCGGCGCCTTGACCTTGGGCACGATGACGACGTCCAGGACGGACCCGGCCCGGGTCACGACCTCGGCCAGGTCGCCGTAGGCCCAGCGGGTGTGGACCCCGTTGATGCGAACCGCCCGGGTCTTGGCGCCCCAGTCGTGGGCGAGCAGGGCCTCGGCCACCTGCGCCCGGGCCGCCTTCTTCTCGGCCGGAGCCACGGAGTCCTCCAGGTCCAGGAACACGAGGTCGGCCGTGCTCGCGGCGGCCTTGGCCATCATCTTGGGACTGGTGCCGGGCGTGCTCAGCTCGGACCGGCGCAGGCGGGTGGCGGTCACAGCCCCACCTCCGCCAGAACCTCGGCCGTGTGTTCGCCCAGGCGGGGCGGGCGCCGGTAGACGCCCGCGGGCGTGGCCGTGAGCTTGATGGGCGACCCCGGCAGCACGACCGGCCGGCTGCCGTCGGGCTGGGGCACCTCGACCAGCATCTCCCGGGCGGCGACGTGCGGGTCGCCGAACACCGCGTCGGCCGTCTGCACCGGGCCGACCGGCACCCGACCGCCGAGCGTGGCCACGATCTCGGCGCTGGTGTGGGTCGCGGTCCAGGCCGACACCACCTCACGGACGAACGCGGCGTTGGCGACGCGCTCGCGGTTGGTGCGGGTGAGGTCGCTGTCGACCAGGTCGGGACGGCCGATCACCTCGCACAGCAATGCCCAGTGCTTCTCGGTTGGCGCGGCGATGGCGCACGACCCGTCGGCTGTGGGGAACAGGTCGAACGGCGCCAGCGCCGGGTGGCCGTTGCCGGTCGGCCGGCTGACCTGCCCGGTGTAGGAGTAGCGGTAGACGATGGCCTCGCAGAGCGCCAGCACGCCGTCGTACATGGCCACGTCGAGGAACTGGCCCTCGCCCGTGCGCCCGGCGTGGACCAGCGCCGCGCTCACACCCAGCGCCGCCAGCGTGGCGGGATAGATGTCGCCCACGCTGGGCCCGCAGCGGAACGTCTCGCCCCCGGCCGTGCCGGTGACGCCGACCACGCCGCCCATGGCCTGGGCCACGACGTCGAACGCGGGCCAGTCCAGGTAGGGGCTGGTGCCGGTGCGGGGATCGCCGAAGCCGCGGATGGCGGCGTAGACCAGCCGGGGGTTGAGCTCGCACATGACCTCGTAGCCCAGGCCGAGGCCGTCCATCACCCCGGCCTTGGAGTTCTCGACGAACGCGTCCGCGGTGCCGACCAGCGCCAGCAGGGCGTCGCGGCCGTCCGTGGTCTTGAGGTCGAGGACGGCGCTGCGCTTGTTGCGGTTGATGCTGGCGAAGTAGCCGCCGTAGGCCCGCTCGCCGTCCTCCCGGGTGAAGGGCCCGCCGTAGCGGGTCATGTCGCCCGCCGGGGGCTCGACCTTGACCACGTCGGCGCCCAGGTCGGCCAGCAGCATGGTGCAGAACGGGCCGGCCAGCGCCTGGGTGGCGTCGATGATCCGCAGTCCCGCCAGCGGCCCGGTCGGGCCCGCGGCCATCGCGGCCGGGCTCATCCCGCCTCCCAGTGGCTGCGCCGCTTCACCAGCACCGTGCGCTCGGCCTCGCACACGATCGTCCCCTCCTGGTTGGCGCCCCAGTGCTTGAAGCGGACCAACCCGGCGTCGTCCCGGTCGCTGTCCTCGGCCGCCAGCACCTCGGTGTAGGCGTAGAGCGTGTCGCCGTGATGGACCGGGGCGGTGAACCGCATGCGGTCCAGCCCGACCTCGGCCAGCGCGTGCTCGGCGGTGTCCTGGGTGGCGAGGCCGATGACGATCGACCCGGTCACGAGCCCGAACACCAGCCGGCCCTCGCCCAGCGGCGAGCCGGCCATGGCGTGCTCGTTGAAGTGGGCCTGGGAGGTGTTGAGGACCAGCTTGGTCAGCAGCTGGTTCTCGACCTCGCCCACGGTGGTTCCCCGAGCGTGGCGCATGCGCTCGCCGGGCGTGAACTCCTCGAACCATGTCATGTGCGGCCGAGGATGCGGTCGGAGATCGTGCGGCGCTGGATCTCCGAGGTGCCCTCGAAGATCGTCGTGAGCCGGGCGTCGCGCCAGTAGCGCTCGACCTGGCGCTCGGTGGTGTAGCCGTTGCCGCCGTGGATCTGGATGCCCTCGCCGGTGACCCGCACCGCCATCTCCGTGGCCACGAGCTTGGCCATGGCCGCCTCCTTCTCGACGTTGTGGCCGTCGTCCATGGCCTGGGCCACCTGCCAGGTGAGCGCCCGGGCGGCCTCGATCTCGGCGGCCATGTCGGCGATCTTGAACCGGATGGCCTGGAACGAAGCGATGGGTTGTTCGAACTGCACGCGCTCCTGGCTGTAGCTCACCGAGTCCTCCAGCGCCCCCCGGGCCAGCCCGATCGCGCGCGCCGCGGTGTGGACCCGGGCGACGTTGAGCCCGGACTGCGTGGCCGCGAAGGCGGAGCGCTCGCCGCCCCCGCCGCCCTCCCCGCCGCGGCCGAGCCGGTTGGCGTCGGGGACCCGCAAGCCGTCGAACCAGAGGTGGAACGTGGTCATGCCGTGGTAGCCGACCTTGTCGATCGGCTCGCCCCGGAGGCCCTCGGGGAACGACCCCCGGTCCTTCTCCACCACGAACACGGCCAGGCCCGCCGAGCGCCGCTCGCCCGGCTCGGGGTCGCGCACCCGGGCCAGCAGCTGGATGAAGTCGGCGTTGCGGGCGTTGCCGCACCAGCGCTTCTCGCCGTGCACGACCCAGTCCTCGCCGTCCCGGGTGGCCCGGCACTGCACGTTGGCCAGGTCGGACCCGGCGCCCGGCTCGGACAGGGCGGCGGCGCCGATCCACTGGCCCCGGGCGCTGCGGTAGGCCAGCTCGCGCCGGCGCGCCGCGTCGCCGACCTGGGTGCCCATGCCCTGGGCCCGGGCGATGATCGACGCCACGCTCATCCACGCCCGGGCCAGCTCCTCGGCGATCAGGCAGTACTCGAACACGCCCAAGCCGAGCCCGCCCACCTCGCGGGGCAGCGTGATGCCGAACCAGCCCATCTCGCCCATGCGGTCGAGGAACGCGCGGGGGATGTCCTCCTTGCGGGGGTCGAGCTCGTTGGCCAGCGGCAGCACCTCGTCGAGGGCGAAGCGCCGGGCCCGCTCCTGGAGCTCGCACCGCTCGTCGGTCAGGTACCAGCTGAAGGTCACGCGCGGTCCTCCTCGGGCGGGCGGGCCTTGGCCACCAGGTTGGAGCGGTGGTAGTCGACAACCAGCTCGCCCCGCTGGTTGCGGCCCTCGGTGTGCCAGGTGACGACGCCCGCTCCGGGCCGGGACCGGGACTCGCGGGCCTCGACCACCGTGCTGCGGGCCGTGAGCGTGTCGCCCGGGTACACGGGCCGGTGGAACGTGAGGGCGTCGAGGCCGAGGAACGGCCCGCCCGCCTCGCTCAGGTCCTCGACGCTGAGCCCCACGACGATGCAGACCACGAGCATCGGGCTGACCACGACGTCGGGATGGCCGTCGGCCCGGGCCGCCTCGGCGTTGAGGTAGATGGGGTTGTAGGCGTGGGTGACCGAGGCGAACAGCGAGGCGTCGCCGGCCGTCACCGTCTTGCCCCAGTGGTGCGCGAACACCTCGCCCGGCCGAAAGGCCTCGAAGCTGTGGCCGTGCCGGCGGGTCGGGAATGATGAGAGGTCAGGCTCACTCATCCGGCAGCCGCCGCTCGGGCGATGGCGCGGGCCGGGTGCAGGCCGGCCACCGCCGTGTGCAGCGCCTCGGCACCTTCCGGTCCGAGGACGGGCGCGGCCAGGGCCCGGAACTTGGCGGACAGGCGGTCCCACTGGAGGGCGAGGTCGGCGGCCGGGCGGCCGGTGTCGTCCTCGGCCTCATGGCGCTCGCCGTCGCCGGTGGTCACGACCACGACGGTGGCCTGGGTCGCCGCCCGCCCGACTTCGGGGACGACGGCGACCCGGTCCCGCAGGCCGATCAGGTCGGCGTCGGCCATGCGGGCGTCGGAGTAGGCCGCCGTGTCGGTGGTGTCGTCGCCGAGCAGAGCCATGGCGGTCGTCGCCCGGAGGCTGAACTTGCCCTCCAGCCCGGTGACCGGCTCGGCGATGTTGCACACCTCCAGCAGCTCGGGCGCCACGTGCACCTCGACCTGCGTGACGTTCCCCGCGTCCACCTCTCCGGCCAGCGCCAGGGCGGCGTTGATCGAGGCGTGGGTCAGGTAGCAGGCCGCGTGGTACTTGAACAGCGTGTCCCGGATGGCCCAGCGGTCCTCCAGCCGGTCGAGGCGGGCCGGGTCTGGTGGCGTGGTCCCCGCGGCAGCCGCGGCCAGGCCCTGGGGCGCCTCCAGCACCGCGGGGTTGCCGGTGAACCCGCGGGCGGCCAGGCGCGCCGCCAGGAGCCCGTCGCACGCGGCCTTGCCCGCGTGCAGCGGCTTGGCCATGGTGCCGAAGCTGGCCTTGAGCCCGGCGGCCTGGGTGGCGGCCAGCGCCAGTGCGTGGGCGGTGCGCTCGGCATCGAGGTCCAGCAGGTGGGCGACCGCCGCGGCGGCGCCGATCGTGCCCACGGTCCCGGTGGCGTGCCAGCCGGCGCCGTAGTGGCCCGGGGCCAGCAGCGCCCCCACGCGGCACTCGACCTCGATCCCGACGACCAGGGCGGTGAGCAGCCGCTCGCCGCCGGCGTCGAGCTCCTCGGCCACGGCCAGGGCGGCCGGGAGCACCGGGGCCGTCGGGTGCCCGGGCATACGGGTATGGGTGTCGTCGAAGTCGAGCGCGTGCCCGGCGGCTCCGTTGGCCAGGGCGGCGTCGCGGGCCGCGGCGCTCCGCCCGGCACCGAGGACGGTGGCGGGCCCGTCACCCGGCAGCTCGGCCCGCAGCAGCTGCGCCAGCGGCTCGACGCTGCCCGCCAGCGCGCAGCCGCACCAGTCGAGCAGGCAGTGGCGGCCGACTTCGGTCACCTCCGCCGGCAGGTCGTCGAAGCCGGTGGCACTCCACCGCTCGGCGAGACGCCCCAGGATCGCGGTCACCGCCATCGCGGGCCAGGGTACCGGGGGTGCGGACGCCGTTCCGGCCGTCGCTCCCAGCCAGCGACGCACCACCATCCCGACATCCCGACCGCATCGAGCGGCCGCTGCTCCGGGCGGACGGGCGGCTGGTGCCGGTGTGGGAGGACTGCCTCGACGACCTCGGCGACCGGCTGCGGGCGATCGTCACGTTGCGCGCACGCGGCTGAGGGTCATTCGGGTGCGACGGAGGGCTGCCGGGTGGGGATGGAGGACGCCGCGCCCAGGGCGACGAGCGCCAGCAGGGCGAGGACCGCCAGGGCCGCCCGCAGACCGTTGATCCGGGCCTGCTCGTTCTCGTCCACCACCGCCTGCGCGGTGTCCTCGGGCACGCCGGCGTCGTCCAGCGCCTGGTCGAGCTGGGCGTCGGAGATGAACGGGATGCCGCCGCTGAGCTCGACCTGGGCCTGCTCGGTCGCCTCCGGCGGGACGTCCGGGTTGCCCACGATGCCGGTGAAGAACGAGGTGGTGAGCGCCGACATCAGCACCGCGCCGGCCAGCGCGGTGCCGACGGACGCCCCCAGGTTGCTCAACGTGTTCTGCAACCCGCCGACCTCGCCGCTCTGCTCGTCGGGGACCGAGGACACCGTGACGCTGCCGAGCTGGGAGGCGAGGGCGCCGATGCCGAGCCCGGCCAGCAGCATCGGCCAGGTGATGATCTCCGGCCCCGCGCCCACGTCGAGCAGGCCGATCAGGATCACGATGCCGGCGAACAGCGCGGCGAAGCCCGCCCGCACGACCAGCCGGGGCGACGCCTGGGGGAAGAAGCGCGGGATCCCGACGGCCGCCAGCAGCAGGGTGATGGACAGCGGCAGCAGCCGGACGCCGGTGGCGATGGCGGAAAGGCCCAGCGCCACCGAGAGGAACAGCGGAACGCTGAAGAAGAGGCCCGCCTGCAGCAGGTACTGGAAGAAGAAGGCGGTCAGCCCGCCGCGCAGCACCGTGGTCCGCAGCATGGCGGGATCGAACAGGATCGGCTCGCCCCGCTGGCGCCGCCACCGCTCCCACGCCAGGAACCCGACGAGCACGGTCCCGCCCGCCATGATCAGCCAGATCACCGGCGACAGCCCGAGCCACTGGGGCGCCTCGGGCTTGGGCGCCACGAATCCCCAGGTGCCGGAGCGGAGGATGCCGTACACGATGAGGCCGAGCCCGGTGGCCGACAGCGCGGTGCCCACCAGGTCGAGGTGCGCCTCGGGGTCGGCGGGCGTGTCCGCCATCCGCCGGGCCAGGGTGAGGATGACGAACACCATGAGCACCTCGCCGGCGAACACCCAGCGCCAAGACCAGTACGTGGTGAACAGCCCGCCGATGAGTGGACCGGCGGCCACCGCGATGGCGGCGGCCGACGCCACGAGGCCGTAGGCCCGGGGCCGGTCGGCCCGCCCGAAGTTGGACGCCACCAGGGCGACCACGGCCGGCATGATGAGCGCGGCGCCGATGCCCTCCAGCAACGACCACCCGATCATCAACGTCGCCAGGTTCTGCGAGATGGCCGTGAGGAACGAGCCGCAGCCGTAGATCACGCAGCCGACCGTGAAGGCCCGCTTGCGGCCCCAGATCTGGCCGATCTTGCCGCCGGTGATCATCAGGGTTGCCATCACGAGCGTGTACGCCGTGATCGCTGTCTGGATCCCGACCACGGTCGTGTTCACGTCGTGGGCCACGGTGGCGATGGACACGTTCATGACCGAGCTGTCCAGCGTCATCAGGAACTGTGCCGAAGCCAGTGTGACCAGCACCGTCTTCGACACGTCAGCAGACTGCTCGGATGTCACCGCCATCCGGGCAGCGTGCCACACCGCGCCCGGATGGCGGTGAGCTCAGTGGACGTGGCCCTCCGTGCCGGGGCACAGCACCGCCGGGTTCCAGTCCTTGAACGATCCGGTGGGGTTGGGCTTCGACGTCCAGGCGTGGAGCTCGTAGAACGCCGGGATCCCGAACCGGTTGGGGCTGGGGATCAGGGTGAAGGTCTGGTCGAACAGCGACGGAGGCGCGGCGTTCTGGGCGTCCCAGGCCTCCTGGAACACGATGTACTCGACGCCCACCAGGGTCAGCTGGCCGTTCGGCTTGACCTCGTAGATCAGCGCCTCCGGGGTCGTCGGTTCGAGGGCGGTGTCGCCGGCCAGGGCTGCGTTGACGAAGTGGATGCCCATCGAGCCGGCCAGCGGCTCGTGGACGCAGCCGAAGAACTGCACGTAGCCGGCGTCGATCGCCCGGTCGACGCTGTGGAAGCGGACCGTCGCGTCGCGGACCTCCTGAAGCGGGCCGCCGAGCGGATCGACGCTGGCCGGCTCTCCGGTGGCCCCGCCGGGCACGGCCACGAGGAGGGCGGCGGCCGCCAGCGGCAGCGCGACCGCGGCGGCCCAGCGGGCGCGGCGCCTCACGCTCCCGGCTCCGTGTAGAAGTACGGATCCAGGACCCGCACCTCGGCGATCGAGTCGACGGGGAGCCCGTTGGCGATGGCGGCCCGGTCTATCGCCTCGTGGCTGGGGCCGTCGTAGACGCAGAACGTCCGGGTCCGGTCGGTCGAGACATACGACGTCACCCAGGTCACCTGCTCCTCGGCGTTGTTCTCGATGACCCCGAGGCACGCCTTGATCCCGGCGGACGTCGACGGGATCACCAGCCCCTCGGGGAATGTCCGCTGCACGACATAGCGCGGCACGATGCTCTCCTTCACCGGCCGGCGACCGTCGCCGGCTCACGGGCGAGCGGACCACCGGCCGGCCGGGTGGCGGTCGAGCGGCGGCCGGACGCCGGTCGAGCGGCGTCGTAGCGTGGCGGAGGTGCGGATCAGCCTGCTCGGCCCTCTCACGGTCGATGGCGAGCCGGGGGAGGTCGTCCTGCGCGCGGCCAAGGAGCGCACGCTGCTCGCCACGCTGGCGCTGCGCCCCGGGGTGGTCGTGGGCCCCGACGCGCTGATCGACGCACTGTGGGGCGACTCGCCGCCGGCCAGCGCCCGCAAGACCCTGCAGACCTACGTGTCCAACGTCCGGCGCGAGCTGGGCCCGGAGATCATCACGACGACGGCGTCCGGCTACAGCCTCTCTGTCGCGGCCGGCGACGTCGACGTGGGCCGGTTCCGGGGCCTGGTCCGCGCCGCGGAGAAGGCCCGGGCGAGGGGTGCGGAGCCGGAGGCCCGCGAGCACCTGCGTGAGGCGGTGGCGTTGTGGCGGGGCGACCCGTTCCCGGGTGCCGGGCCCCGCTCGGGCCTGGCGGCCGAGGCCGTCCGGCTCCAGGAGGAGTACCTGACCGCCCTCGAGGCCCGCCTGGCCGCGGACCTGGCGGCGGGCTGCGCCGGCGAGCTCGTGGCCGAGCTGGAGACGCTGGTGCGCGAGCACCCGTTCCGGGAGCGGCTGTGGGGGCACCTGATGGTGGCGCTGTACCGGACCGGGCGGCAGGCCGACGCCCTGGCCGCCTACCAGCGGGCCCGCGCCCGCCTGGGCGAGGACCTGGGCCTGGAGCCGGGGGGCGAGCTCCGGCGGCTCGAGCAGGCCATCCTCGATCACGACCCGTCACTCGACGGCTCGGCCACCCCAGCGCCGATGGGCCACGAGCCGGCGCCGGCCCGGTCGCCGGTGCGCTACGCGGTCTGTCCCGACGGCGTGCACGTCGCCTACCAGATCGTCGGCGACGGGCCGATCGACGTGCTGGCCGTTCCCGGCTTCATCTCCCACCTGGACCTCTGGTGGGACGCCCCCACCGACCGGCTGGTCCGCCGGCTGGCATCGTTCAGCCGGCTGATCCTGTTCGACAAGCGGGGCATGGGCCTCTCCGATCGTCCGGCGGCCGTCGACGTGGAGCACTGGATGGCGGACGCCCGGGCCGTGCTCGACGCCGCGGGGTCGGAGCAGGCCGTCATCTTCGGGATCTCGGCCGGAGCCCCGACGGCCGCGCTGTTCGCCGCGAGCCACCCCGAGCGGACGCGGGCGCTGATCATGTACGGCGGCTACGCCCGGTTCCTCGCGGGGGACGGCTACGACATCGGGGCCGATCCCGACACCGTCGAATCGTTCGTCGGCCACATGGAGGCGAACTGGGGGACCGGCGCCGGTCTCTCCCTCTTCGCGCCCAGTCGCGCCACCGATCCTGCAGCCCGCCAGTACTGGGCCCGCTACCAGACGATCTCGGCCAGCCCGGGCGCCGCCGCGACCTTCCTCCGGGCGCTGGCGGCGATCGACGTCCGGCACGTGCTCCCGACCATCGCGGCCCCGACGCTGATCCTGCACGCCACTCGGGACCGGAACGTGCCCGTGGAGGCGGCGCGGCACTGCCGCGAGCTGATCCCGGGGTCGACGCTGGTGGAGCTCGACAGCGACATCCACCTGATCTGGCTGTCCGACGTGGTCGACGAGATCGCCCGCGAGATCGGGGCGTTCATCGCCGGGACCACGCCGGTCACCGCCGTCGACCGGGTGCTCGCCACCGTGCTGGCGACTTCCCTCGACGATGCCCGCCTGCGCACGATCGCCGAACGCTGGGGTGGCCGCCCGCTCGGGTGGCCAGGCTGCGCCTCGTTCGACGGGCCGGCCCGGGCCATCCGGTGCGCCCGCGCCATCGTGACCGAGCTGCGCGGGGTGGGCGCGGCGGTGCACAGCGGCGAGTGCGAGCCCGAAGGGAAGGGGCTGCGAGGGGTGGCGGTCGACGTGGCCGGCGAGCTGGCGACGGCCGCCCGCAGCGGCGAGGTGCTGGTGACGCAGACCGTCCGGGACCTGGTCGTCGGATCCTCGCTCGAGCTCGAGCCCCGGGGCCGGCGGTCGTTCCGGGGCGTGCCCGGCGAGTGGGACGTCTTCGCGGTAGCGTGGTCGCACGGCGACGTCCCAGCGCCGAACCCTCGATCCGGCGCCCACGCCGCCGGCCCGTGAGGGCAAAGGGAGCTCGTGCTCTCGGGGCGCCGGTCCAGTGTGTGCCCTTTCCGGCAGGGGCGTCGTGAGCGTGGGTCGCGGGGTCCCGGCCGTCGAGAGGAGCTCACGATGACCGAGCAGAAGTCGTTCAAGCGCCTGGTCCGCCGGCGCATGGCGAAGACGGGCGAGAGCTACACCGCGGCACGGGCCCAACTGCTCGCCGGGGACGAGGCCGCGGCCGTCGACCCCGACGTGCTGCAGTTCCCCTGCTCGGAGGAGCGGCTCCGCGAGCAGACCGGCCGTGGCTGGGAGGAGTGGTTCGACCTGCTCGACACCTGGGACGCCGAGTCCCTGGGCCACACCGAGATCGCCCGCCGGGTGGGCGAGCAGCCGGGCGTGCCGGGATGGTACGCCCAGGCCGTGGCCATGAGCTACGAGCGGGCCCGGGGCCTGCGGGCGATCGGCCAGCGCACGGGCAGCGATGGCTTCGTCGCCGGCGTGTCGAAGACGATCGCCGCCCGCGCGGAGGACGTGTTCGCCGCGTTCGCCGACCCGTCCATCCGCGCCGGTTGGCTGGGAGATCTCGTGCTGTCGGAGCGCACGGTGTCCCAGCCGAAGACCACCGCCCGCTACGACGTGGGCGACGGCCCGACCCGGCTGTTCGTCACCGTGGAGGACAAGGGTCCCGCGAAATCCACCATCGTCGTCGAGCAGTGGCGCCTGGCCGACGCGGCCGAGCGAGAGGACCGCAAGGACTACTGGCGCCGCAAGCTGGCGACGCTCAAGACCGAGCTCGAAGCCCGCGCCTAGCGGTCCCCGTTCTGGTGGACGTGCCAGCCTCGGGTGCGGCAGGCATCGAGCAGGTCTGCGGTCTTGAAGTGCTGGACGTCGACGGTGACCGGGTTGCCCGGCTGGGCCAGTGACCAGTGGGCGCCCCGCTGCCGGCGGACCAGCACGAACCCGAGGTCGGCCCCGTCAGCCTTGTGCAGGGTCGCCGTCGTGTCCGTGCGGTTCTCGCGGCCCTTGTAGCTGCGGGTGATCGTCATCCCCGACACGTGGACCTGCGGGGGGTGGAGGTGCACGTCAGCCCACGCCACGAGGCACCCTACGACCGCCGCTCCGAACGCGATCCCACCCACCACCTTGCCCCCTCCCGTGCGGGCGGTGACCACGACGCCCGCCGCGGCGGCGACCGCGACCAGCGTGATGACGGCCCAGCCGAGGTCGAAGCGCCACTGCCTCAAGGGCACGGCTACCGGCGGCGCCAGCGTGTAGTCGAACTGTTCGCGGGACATCGGCACAGACCTCGACCCCACGCTAGGTGACCTGCCCGGCTCCCACAGGTCACCCTTCGTCGGGTTCGAGGAGGGGATCTGCGACCTACGGCAGGTCGAGCAGCGAGCGGTCGAGGTCGCGGATCCGGCCCGCACCCAGCAGGCTCAGGGTGCGGGTCAGGTCGGCCTGCAGCCAGGCGAGGACCCGGTCGACGCCGCGCTCGCCCGCAGCGCCCAGCCCGTAGAGGTAGGCGCGCCCGGCCATGGTCGCGGTCGCTCCGGCCGCGACCGCCTTGGCGATGTCGCTGCCCCGGCGCACGCCGCCGTCGCAGATGATCTCGCTGCGGCCGCCGACCGCGTCGGCCACCGGCGCCACCAGCGGGAACGTCGCGGGCGCGCCGTCGAGCTGGCGGCCGCCGTGGTTGGACAGGGCGACGGCCTCGACGCCGCGCTCGGCCGCCAGGACGGCGTCCTCCACCGTCTGCACGCCCTTGAGCACCAGCGGGCCGTCCCACACCGAGCGCAGCCAGTCGACGTCGTCCCACGCCAGCGCCGGATCGAACTGGGTGTTGATGTAGTCCGAGAGCGTGACCGGCGACGCCCCGTCCCCGACCGAGCGCCCGGCGACGTTGGCGAAGCGGATCGGCTCGCTGCGCACGAATGCCCACGTCCAGCCCGGGTGCAGCGCGCCGTCGAGCAGCGTGCCGGGCCCGATGGTCGGCGGCAGGGAGAAGCCCCGGCGCACGTCGCGCTCGCGCCGGCCCAGCACGGCCGTGTCGACGGTGAGCACGAGCGCCTCGTAGCGCGCCGCGGCGGCGCGGTCCACCATCTCCTTCACCAGGCCCCGATCCCGCCAGGCGTACACCTGGAACCACAGCCGCCCGTCGCTGACCGCCCGCACCTCCTCGATGGACCGGGTGCTGAGCGTCGACAGCGTGTAGGGCAGGCCGGCCCGCTGGGCCGCCCGCGCCACGGCCAGCTCGCCGTCGGGATCGGCGATGCGGGTGAAGCCGGTGGGCGCCAGCACCAGCGGATAGGCCAGCGGCTTCCCGAGCAGCGTCGATCCCACCTCGACCTTCTCGACGCCCCGCAGCACCCGGGGCCGGAACCCGACCGCGGCGAACGCGGCCTGGTTGGCGGCCATGGTGCGCTCGTCCTCGGCGCCGCCGTCGATGTAGTCGAACACGCCGCCGGGCAGGTGCCGCTTGGCCAGGCGGCGCAGGTCCGCCACCGAGGCGGCGCGGGCCAGGCGCCGCTCGACCGGGTCGGTCTCGATACGGCCGAACCGCACGACCGAGCGCAGCGTCTCCCATGGGTTTGTGCGGGTCACAGGAGCTCCCACCGGTCACGGTACGGGTCGAGGCGGGCGTCGCCGGGGTCGAGCTCGGTCACCAGGACCTTGACCTGATCCGACCCCAGCGCCCGGGCCGGGGCCCGCTGGTCGAGCTTGCTGGAGTCCACGGCCACGATCACCTCGGCCGCCACGTCGGCCAGGGCGAGCTTGACCTCGGCGTCCTCCAGCGTGGCCTCCGAGGTGCCGTGGACAGGGTGCAGCGCAGCGGCGGACACGAACAGGCGCCGCAGCAACAGCTCCCGGGCCGTGCGGGTGGCGATCGGCCCCACCAGGCTGCCGGTGCGGGCATCGAGCCTCCCCCCGGTCAGCAGGGCGGTCACGCCCGGCCGGTCCTGCAGCGCCGCGAACGTGTCCTGGCCGTTGGTCACCACCGTCAGGTCGCGGACCTCGCGCAGGCTGGCGGCCAGTCGCTCCAGGGTGGACGACGCGTCGAGGCCGATGGCGCCGCCCTCGCCCACGAGCGGCTCCAGCTTGGCGGCGATGCGGTCCTTGGCCCGGACGTGGCGGCTGAAGCGCTCGGCGAAGGGCTGGGGACCGATGGCGAGGGCGCCACCCCGGATCCGCTGCACGATGCCCTCGTCGGCCAGCACGTCGAGGTCGCGCCGGATCGTCATCTCGCTCACGCCGAAGCGGGCCGCGGCGTCGACGATCTTGACCCGCCCCTCGGCCCGGATCGTCGCCTCGATCTGGCGCAGGCGGTCCATGGCCTCGAGGCTCATAACGCCTCCGCCAGGTGGCGGCGCGCCTCGGCGAGGTCGCGGAAGCGTCCGAGGGCGATGCCCTGCACCAGGGCGTTGCCCAGCGCGGTCGCCTCGGCGGGGCCGGCGTGCACGGGCAGGCCGGCGGCCTCGGCCAGCAGGCGCCGGTAGAGGGCGGACTGGGCGCCGCCGAAGACGTGCACATCGCTCGGCGCCGCGCCGGGAAGCGCGGCGAGGACGGCGGCGGTCGCCGCGGCCAGCGACTCACACACCAGGCGGGTCACGATCGCGGGCGGGGTGTCGCGGGGGAGGCCGAGGGCCGTGGTCACCTCGCCCAGCATGTCCTCGGGGTGGAGGAACCGGGCGTCGGTCGGATCGAGCCGAGCCTCCGGGACGTCCACGACGCCGGCCGCGTCGTCGATCAGGCCCGCGATCGCAGGGTTCCCCCAGGCGGGGCGGCAGCCCTCCAGCAGCCAGCCGCCGGCCAGGTTCTTGAGCAGGCGGACACCGCCCAGCGCGCCGATCTCGTTGGTGAGGTTGGCCGCCCGGGCCGCGGCGCTGAGATCAGGCTTGGGCTGCTCCCGGCCGACCAGCAGCCACGTCCCGGTCGAGACGAACGCCGGGCGCGGTCCCGCGCCGGCGCCCATGGCCGCCACCGCCGAGGCTGTGTCGTGCCCGCCCACCAGGTGGACCGGGACACCCTGCCAGGTCCCGACCCGGGTGCCCGCCGGGAGGATGTCGGGCAGGACGGCCGGGTCGAGCCCGACCCCGGCGGCCACGTCGGGCGACCACGCTCCGGCGCGGATGTCGACCAGGCCGGTCGTGCCCGCGCTGGTCGGCTCACCGGTGATCGCTCCGGTGAGGTGGTGGACCACCAGCTCGGGCAGCATGAGCAGGTGGCGGGCCCGGTCCCGCTCGGCCGGGTCGTGCGCCGCCACCTGGAAGACCGTGTTGTACGGGACCAGCTGGACCCCGGTGCGGTCGTACAGGGCGGCCGCGCCGCCGAGGCGGTCGACCACCGCGGCGTAGCCCGTGGTGCGGTCGTCCCGGTACGAGACGGGCGGTCCGACCAGGTCGCCGCGGGCGTCGAGGAGGCCGTAGTCCACGCCCCAGGTGTCCACTCCGATGGACGCCAGCGGCCCCGGCTCCAGGGCAGCGGCCAGGCCCTTCTCCGTCTCGGCCATCAGGCGCGCCCAGTCCCAGCGCAGCACGCCCGCGGCGTCCTCCACGGGGGCGTGGGAGTGGCGGTGGACGACGGACAGGCGCGGGGCGCCGGCTCCCAGCTCGACCCGGCACACCCGGATCGAGGATGCCCCGAAGTCGACGGCCGCGACGGCCGGCGCCCGCTCGCTCACAGGCCGGTCGCCACCGCGTCGGCTCCGCGCGCCGCGATCATGTCCGCTCGATAGCCGACGGCCCGGTAGGTGGCCAGCGGGTCGAGGGCGGCGCCGTTGCGGCGGCGGGCCTCAGCCACCAGCGGCCGGACGTCGGTGCGGAAGCCGCGGTGCAGCACCTCGGCGGCCCGGGCCGGGTCGTTGTCCTGCTGGGCCTCGGCCAGGTCGGCCCGGTTGACGCACAGCGCCTCGGCCAGGGCGACCTGCAGGGCATCGGTGGCCTGGATCAGATCCTCCAGCGGGTCCTTCAGGTTGTGGCTCTCGTCGATCATGTAGGCCGCATCGGGCATCCGGCCGCCCCCGGCGTCCAGCAGCTCGCCGACGATCAGGAACAGCTGGAACGGCGTGATGGATCCGACGGTGAGGTCGTCGTCGCCGTACTTGGAGTCGTTGAAGTGGAACCCGCCCAGCCGGCCCACCATGGCCAGGCGCGACACCACCTGCTCGATGTTGGTGTTGGGCAGGTGGTGGCCGAGGTCGACCAGGCACTTGGCCCGGTCGCCGGTGCCCTGGGCCAGCAGCAGCGACGTGCCCCAGTCGTTGTTCACCGACGAGTAGAAGGCCGGCTCGTAGGGCTTGTGCTCGGTGTACATCTCCCAGTCGCCGGGCAGGTGGGCGTAGATCTCGCCCAGGCCGGCCAGCACCCGCTCGAACTGGCCCCGGAAGCTGGCCTGGCCCGGGTGGTTCATGCCGTCACCCAGCCACACGGTCAGCGCCTTCGCTCCCAGCTCGACGCCGAGGTCGATCACGTAGTGGTTGTGGTCGATGGCCGCCCGCCGGACGGCCTCGTCGGTGTTGGCCAGGCTGCCGAACTTGTAGGACAGGGTGCCGTCGCGGGTGGTCGACGGGTTGTCCTGGAAGGTGTTGGAGTTCATGGCGTCGAAGCCGATGGCCAGCTCCCCGGCGTGGCGGCGCAGCTCGGCGGCGCCCTCGCCCAGGCCGGGATCGTCCCACGGCACGTGCAGGCTCACGGTGCGGTTGGCGCCGGTGAGGGCGTTGAGCGCGGCGACGTCGTCGATCTTCTCGAACGTGTCGCGGGGCTCGCCCCCGCCGGGGAAGCGGCCGAACCGGGTCCCGCCCGTGCCCACCGCCCACGACGGAGCCGCGGCGCTGAACCGGGCCACCTCGGCCACCACCGCCTCGGCGTCGACGCCGGCGCGGCCGACGACGTCGAGCGCGTGGGCCAGGTCCGACTCGTGCCAGGCCAGGCGCAGCTCATTCTCCTCCCCGATGCGACTGCGGTCGATGCTCATGTCTCCCCCTTGTCTCCCCTCACCGCTGGAACGCCATGGGCACGCCCCCGTCCACGGGGATGATCGTGCCCGTCGTGAGCGACAGATCGTCGCTGCACAGCACGAAGACCGCGGCGGCGACGTGCTCGGGCAGCACCTCCTGCCCGAGCAGGGTACGGCCCGCGTAGAACTTGCCCAGGTCCTCGGGCGGCACGCCGTAGACCTTGGCCCGCTCGTCGCCCCAACCGCCGGCGAAGATGCCCGAGCCCCGCACCACGCCGTCCGGGTTCACGCCGTTGACCCGCACGCCGAGCGGTCCCAGCTCGGTGGCCAGGAGCCGCACCTGGTGGGCCTGATCGGCCTTGGCGGCGCCGTAGGCCACGTTGTCCCTGCCCGCGACGATGGCGTTCTTGGACACGACGTAGACGATGTCGCCCCCCATCCCCTGGGCCTCGGCCACCCGGGCCGTCTCCCGGCTCACCAGGAACGAGCCGCGGGCCATGACCCCGTGCTGCAGGTCCCAGTCGGCCAGCGTGGTCTCGCCCAGGGGCTTGGAGATCGACAGCCCCGCGTTGTTCACCACCAGGTCCACGCCGCCGTACGTGGCGCACACCTCCGCCACGGCGGCGGCGACCGCGGCCTCGTCGGCCACGTCGACCGGCACGGGCGTCGCGACGTCCGGGCCGCCGAGCGCCTCGGCGACGGCCTTGGCGCCGGGGACGTCACGGTCGGCCACGGCCACGGCCGCGCCTTCGGCCGCCAGACGGGTGGCGATGGCCCGGCCTATGCCGGACGCGGCCCCGGTCACCAGCGCGACCCGGCCGGCCAGCGGCTTGGGCGGCGGCAGGCGGCGCAGCTTGGCCTCCTCCAGCGCCCAGTACTCGATGCGGAACTTCTCCGACTCCGGGATCGGCGCGTAGGTCGACACCGCCTCGGCCCCCCACATCACGTAGACCGCGTTGACGTAGAACTCGCCGGCGATGCGGGCGGCCCGGGCGTCCGGGCCGAAGCTGAACATGCCCACGCCCGGCACGAGCACGATGACCGGGTCCGCTCCCCGCATCGGCGGGCTGTCCCCGTCCGCATGCCGGTGGTAGTAGGCGGCGTAGTCGTCGCGGTAGGCGGCGTGCAGGTCCCGCAGCCGGGCGACCAGGTCGGCGACCGGGGTGCCCGGCGGCAGGTCGAGCAGCAGCGGCCGCACCCTGGTGCGGATGAAGTGATCGGGGCACGAGGTGCCCAGCGGCGCCAGGCGGGTGACCGCCTCCCGGGCCAGGAAGTCGAGCACGAGCTCCGTGTCGGTCCAGTGGCCCACCATCCGCCGGTCCATCGAGCACAGGCCCCGGATGTGCGGCGCCAGCTCGGCGGCCAGGCGGCGCCGCTCCGCGGGTGGCAGGGGCTCGTAGCCGGGGCGCACCGGCCCCAGCGGATCGGGCCGGGCCCGTTCGTCGATGAAGTGCTCGGCCCGCCGGATGGCGTCGATCGACCGGTCGCGGCACTCCTCGGACGTGGCGCCCCACGTGGTCAGGCCGTGACCCCCGAGCACCACGCCCCGCAGCCCGGGGTTGTCCGCCGCCAGCGCCGCGATCTGCAGGCCCAGCTCGAACCCGGGCCGGCGCCACGGCACCCAGGCCAGGTCCCGGCCGTAGCAGTCCTTGGTGAGCGCCTCGCCGTCGGCCGCCGCCGCCAGGGCGATGACCGCGTCGGGGTGCAGGTGGTCGACATGGGGCGCGTCGAGCAGCGCGTGCATCGCCGTGTCGATCGACGGCGCCGCGCCGCCCGTGCCCCAGCGGCAGTGGTCGAACGCGGCCACCATCTCGTCCTCGTGCTCGACCCCCCGGTACACGCCCCGCAGCGCCCGCACCCGGTCGAGCCGCAGGGTGGCGAGGCCGCCGGCCCGCAGCGTGCCTAGGTCGCCGCCCGATCCCTTCACGTACAGCACCTCGACCGGCTCCCGGGTCACCGGGTCGGTCTCGTCGACCTTGCAGGAGGTGTTGCCGCCCCCGTAGTTGGTGACCCGCGGGTCGGACCCCAGCTCGTGCGACCGCGCCAGCAGCGAGTCCACCGGCGCGGCGCCGGCCGGCGCCTCAGTCAAGGTGGAACACCTCCTCCAGCTCCGCCATCATCCGGTCGGCGGTGGCGCCGTCCCCGGCGAAGAACGGTGCCATCTCGGCCTGCCAGCGGGCGTTGACCGGCTCGGCCTCCATGGCCGCCCGGGCCGCGTCCAGGCCGTCGGGCGTCTCGACGTAGCCGAACAGGGTCCCGTCCTCGCGTAGGAACAGCGAGTAGTTGTGCCAGCCGGCCCGGGCCAGCGCGTCGAGCATGTCCGGCCACACGGCCGTGTGCCTCCGGCGGTACTCATCGAGCCTGTCGGGCCTGACCTTCAGCGTGAACCCGATCCGGTGCACGGCCATGTCCTCCTGGGCTGGGAACACGCCGGGGCGGCGGCGCCCACCGCCCCGGCGCCCCCTGTCACTCGTCGATGTTGTCTGCGTTGTACACGGTGAACGGCCCCATCACGATGCGCAGCCCGGCATCGCGGGTGGGGTCCTTCTCGATCGTGTACTCGCCCATGCGCCCGGCGGTGAACTTCTGGCCCTCGACCGCGTCGAACTGGCCGGTGGCGATGCCGTAGGTGGCGTAGTAGGTGAGATAGCCGAGGTCGACGAAGCTCCACAGCGCGAACTCCGGCGCGCAGCCGCTCTCGGTGTAGGCCTTCATCTCCGCGGGCAGCCCGAGCCCGGACACCTTGACCTGGTCGCACAGGCCCTCGTCGGTCATCGCCTTGCCCGCGGCCGCGATGCCGACGGTGGTGGGGGCCATGATCAGCTTGAGGTCCGGATGCGAGTCGATGAGGCCCAGGGCCTGGTTGTAGGACTCGTCCGCGTCGTCGTTGCCGTACACGGTGTCGACCAGCTCGAGGTTGGCGTACTTGTCGTCCTCCAGCGCGGTGTTGAACGCCTCGATCCAGGCGTTCTGGTTGGCCGCGTCGGGGGACGCCGACAGGATGGCCATCTCGCCGCCCTCGTCGCCGAGGATATCGAGGGCCATGTCGGCCATGACCGTGCCGGTCTCGTCGAAGTCGACCTGGGCCACGAACAGGCTCTCGCCCTCACCGGACGGGATGGGCGAGTCCCAGCTCACCACGGACACGTCCGCGTCGGTGGCGGCGTCGACGCCCGACTGGATCTGCTCGCCGGCGTTGTTGGAGATCATCACCGCGTCGACACCTTGGGTGGCGGCATTGGTCATGGTCTCAATCTGGCCGGTCGGGTCCTCGCAGGTCGATGGGCCCAGGAACTCGGGCTCGGAGGTGCCGAGCTCCTCGGCTGCCTCCTGCGCACCTTCGTTGGCCTGGTCGAACACCGCGATGCCCGTGCACTTGGGCAGCAGGATCGAGCTCATGTCGTCGCCACCCTCGATGGTGACGGCCTCGCCGGCGGAACCGCTGCCGGAGTCCGAGCCGGACGAGGATGCGCTGTCGTCGTCATCGTCACCACAGGCGGCTGCCAGGAGCGCCAGGCAGGCCAGAGCGGCGATGAGCTTGTGTGGTCTCATGTTCCCCCTCCCTTTCGTCGAGGTCCGCCCCCGACGCAGGTCTTGTGTGTTCATGCCGCCGCCTCCTTGGCGTCCGCACCGGACCGCCGCAGCGGGAGGCGGTCGAGCGCGTTCTGGGCCAGCACCGACGCGATGAGCAGCGCACCGATGACCCCGGTCTGCGTGTTGGACTCGACGTTGGCGAGGCCGAGCCCGTTGCGCAGGTTGAGGACGATGCCGATGGCCAGCGCCACGCCGAGCAGCGTCCCCGAGCCGCCGAAGATGCTGACCCCGCCCAGCAGCACCATCGTGATGATGTCGAGCTCGAAGCCCTCGCCGATGTTGGCCCGCACCGAGCCGAGGCGGGCGGCGAACAGCACCCCGGCCACCCCGGCCACGAAGGCGGAGGCGGTGAAGAGCAGCACCTTGGTGCGGGCCACGTCGATGCCCGAGAAGCGCGCCACCTCGGCGTTGTCGCCGATCACGAACAGCCGCCGGCCGACGACCGAGCGGTGCAGCAGGATCCCACCGAGCACCAGCAGCACGAAGAACAGCACGAGCCCGAAGGGCATCGGGCCGATGAAGTCGTCCCGGCCGACGTTGCCGAACCAGTCCGGGAAGTCGCCGATCGAGCGGTCCTCGAGCAGCACCCGGGCTGCGCCGCGGAACCCGATCAGGCCGGCGAGGGTGACGACCAGCGAGGAGATCCCGGTGCTGGCGATGACCATGCCCTGGACGAGGCCGGCCGCCGCCGCCACCACCAGGGCGATGACGATCGCCAGCCAGAACGGGACGCCCTGCTCGTAGGCGAAGGCGAGCGTGCAGGCCGAGAAGGCCATGACCGAGGCCACCGAGAGGTCGATCTCGCCGCTGACGATGACGAAGGTCATCGCCACGGCGATGATCACCTTCTCGATCGACAGCCGGAAGATGTTCACGAAGTTGTCGACGTCGAGGTAGACGTCGGACTGGGTCGCGTTGTAGGCGATCGTCCCGAAGAGGATCAGCGCCAGCAGCAGCTCCCAGCTGCGCTCCCGCGACCAGCTACGCATGGGTCGGCTCCCTCTCCTCGGCCGCCTCGACCCGAGTGTGGGGGCGGGCCTCGGCCGACCAGCGGCGCCGGAACCGCCGGCCGATGGCGGCGTCGGCGACGACCGCGGCCAGGATCAGCGCGCCGAGGATGGCGTTGCGCCAGAACTCGCTCACCTGGGCCACCCGCACCAGGCTCTGGTCCAGCACGTCGATGAGCACCGCGCCCAGGAACGCGCCGACCAGCGTCCCGGAGCCGCCGAGCACGCTCACCCCGCCCACGACCGCGGCGGCCACCGAGTCCAGCTCCAGGCCCTGGCCGGCGACGACGGTGATGTTGCCGAAGCGGGCCAGGAACAGGAAGCCGGCGAATCCCGACAGCGCGCCGCAGGCGCAGAAGGCGCCGAACACCAGGCGGCGGGTGGGCAGCCCGGCCTGGGTCGCGGCGTCGGGGTTCGACCCGATGGCGTAGAGCCGGCGGCCCCAGCGCAGGCGCTGCATGGCGACCTGGAGCACGACGACGATGACGACGACGACGAAGAAGATCAGCCGGACGTCCAGCTCGCCCAGGCTGAACACGGTGCGGTTGGGGAGCTCGACCACCCACGACGGCAGCGAGTCGGCGGTGATCGTGCGGCCCTCGCCGTGGGACACCAGCCAGCTCCGGTAGATGGCGAGCGTCCCCAACGTGGTGACGATGGCGGGCACCCGGCCCCAGGCCACGATCACGCCGTTGACCGCTCCGAGCAGCAGACCGATCCCGAGGGCGAGCGCGATCCCCACCAGGGCGGACGACGAGGGATGGTCCCGCACGAACTCGCCGGTGAGGTAGGCGGACACGCCCACGATCGAGCCGACGGACAGGTCGATGTTGCGGGTGATGATGACGATGGTCTGGGCGACGGCCAGGACGGCGGTGATGGCCACGCTGGTCGTGACCCGGTTGAAGAACCGGCCGCCCAGGTAGTCGTCGACCAGGAAGCTGAACACCACCAGCATCAGCAGGATCACGCCGACCAGCGACAGCTCCTTGACCCGCTCGGGGCGGATCCACACCGGCGAGCGCACGGCCGCCGCCTCCGTGCTCATGCCACGCCCACCGCCGCGGTCATCACCCGCTCCTGGGTGGCGTCGGCCCGGTCGAACAGGCCGGTCTGAGCGCCCTCGCGCATGACGAGCACCCGGTCGCTCACCGCCAGGACCTCGGGCAGGTCGGAGGAGATGAGCACGATGGCCAGCCCCGAGCGCGCCAGGTCGTCGATGATCCCGTGCACGTCGGCCTTGGCGCCCACGTCGATCCCGCGCGTCGGCTCGTCGAGGATCAGCACCCGTGGCTCGGTGTTGAGCCACTTGGCCAGCATCGTCTTCTGCTGGTTGCCGCCCGAGAGCAGGCCGACCGCCTGGTTGAGCCCCGGTGTGCGGATCCGCAGCCGTGTGCGGAAGCCCTCGGCCGCCTTCCGCTCGGCGCGGCGGTCGACCAGGCCGAGGCGCGGGGCGTAGCGGCCGAGCGAGGGCAGCGTGATGTTGGCCGTGATCGACTGGGGGAGGGACAGGCCCACGTGGCGCCGGTCCTCGGACAGGTAGGCGATGCCGTAGTCGAGCGCCTGGCGCGGCGAGCGGATCTCGACCGGCTCGCCGTCGAGCTCGACGGTCCCGACCTCGGCGGGTGCGACGCCGAACAGGGCCAGCGCCACGTCGGTGCGGCCCGCGCCCACCAGTCCGGCCAGGCCCAGCACCTCCCCGGCGTGCACGTCGAACGAGATGCCGGAGAACACGCCGGTGCGGCCGAGGTCGCGGACCCGCAGCACCACGCCGCCCGTCTCGTGGTCGTGGCGGGCGTAGAAGTCCGACACCTCCCGGCCCACCATGGCGGTGACCAGCTCACCCCGGGTCACGTCCTCGCGGGCGTGGGTGGCGATGTGGCGGCCGTCGCGGAACACCGAGATGCGGTCGGCCAGCTCGAACACCTCGTCGAGGCGGTGGCTGATGAACAGCAGCGCCACGCCGTCGTCGCGCAGGCGGCGCACCTGGCGGAACAGCCGCTCGACCTCGTGGGCCGACAGCGCGGCGGTGGGCTCGTCCATGATCAGGACCCGCACGTCGAGCGAGATGGCCTTGGCGATCTCGATGGCCTGCTGGGCCGCCACGGGCAGCCCGCTGGCGGGCAGCCGCGGGTCGATGTGGACGTCCAGGCGCGCCAGGATCTCCGCCGCGTCCGCGCACATCCGCTTCCAGTGCACGACCCGGCCCTGGTCGCGGTGGCCGATGAAGATGTTCTCGGCCACGCTCAGGTCCGGGAAGATCAGCGGCTCCTGGAAGATCGCGGCGATGCCCCGGGCCTGGGCGTCCGCCGCGCTGTGCAGCGTGACCGGCTCGCCGTCGACCAGCACGGTGCCCTCGTCGGGCTGGTGCACGCCGGTCATGACCTTGATCAGCGTCGACTTGCCCGCGCCGTTCTCGCCCACGAGGGCGTGGACCTCGCCCGGGCGCAGGTCGAGCGACACGCCGTCGAGGGCGCGGGTGGCCCCGAACCGCTTGGAGATCGCGCGCATGGCGAGGACCGGCGGCGGATCGACCACGTGCACCCCTTCCCCCTGCGCGGCCTTGTCGTCAAAGCAAGGTGCGTTAGAACTTGTTAGTTCTCACACAATCGCACGTGACCTCTCACTCGGCAAGGGGCTGGTTCACTCGAACACGGCGGTGGACACCCGGACCGGACGGAGCCGCTGGGCCAGGGCACTGGCCACCAGGGCGACGGTGGCGGCGGTGACCGGGAGCACCACGGCGAGCAGGCCGATGCTCCGCCACGGCACGCGGAAGATCATGATCCCGTGGTCGGCGGCGGCGAACACGGCCACGGGGAGGAGCCCGATGGGCACCGCCATGGCCGCACCGATGGCGGCCAGCAGCCAGGCCTTGCCCCCGGCCGACCGGGCCAGCGTGCGCGGTGAGACGCCGGCCACGGTCAACACGTCGCGCTCGTCCCGGGACTCGCTGGCCGCCAGGGCCAGGCTGGCCCCGACGACCAGGACGGCGAACACCAGCGCCAGGGCGGTGTAGATGAGCTCGATCTGCACCGGCGTCGGACCGTCGTGCGGCCACGGGGCCGCCACGATCCGGTTGGTCGTGGTCGCGTCGAACTGCCAGTCCTCGGCGAAGGTCTCGAGGGCGTCGAGCCGGCGCGGGCCCAGCGTGCGATCGGCGACGTAGGCGACGGCCGCGTCCTGCGGCTCGACACCGGCCTCGCTGAGCAGCGCCGGGCTGATGAGCACGGCCGGCAGCGGGCCGAAGCTGACCTCGCTGGGCACGCCCGCGACCTCGTGCGCTCGCCCGTCCGGCAGCGTCCCGAACGGGGGCCGGTCGCCGGTCGAGCCGAGGACGACGAGGCCGGTCCGGTCCAGCGCGCTTCGCACGTCCCGGCCCAGCCCGAACCCGTCGAGCACGTCCTCGTCGGCCACGACCGGCACCCCGAGGTCGTTCCACTGGCTCTGCCTCCCGGCGGTGCGCAACGTCACGCGCCCGGCCCGGGGCAGGAGGCGGTCCAGCTCGGCCTCGGCGTCGGGGCCCGGCGGCGTGTAGACGCCCGAGTCCTTCGGGCCCGACGGTCCGATCGCGCTGACCTCGGTGGCGAGGACGACCCGGTCCGGCGGCTGCGGGCGCGCCCTGTCGCCGGCCACGTACCCGCCCATGAGGGCTGTCAGGGCCACGGCCAGGCCCCCGGCCGCCGCCACCGCGCTGACGACGGCGCCGGTGCGGGCCCGCTCGCGGGCCAGGCCC
>JBKPRS010000285.1:0-4332 GCA_046734695.1 Actinomycetota bacterium
GACGGCGGCCAGCTCCGACCAGCGCACGGCGGCCGGCGGGTGGTCGCAGCGGGCGAAGACCTCGGACCACATGACCGGGGACACGAGCCGGTCCCCGCCGCCGTGCAGCTCCCGTACGGCCACGCCGTCGACCGAGCCTCGCCACCATCCCGGGCGGGATCCCGGGGTGATCGCCAGCCGGTAGCGCCGTCCCGGCTCCCAGGCGAAGTCGCGGGTGTTGGGATTGTCGGTTGCGCTGGGCAGGGACGACCCGGTCCCCTCCAAGGTGCCGCCGCGGTCGGCGTAGCCGCCCCAGTTGACCGCCGTCGACCCCGGGTGCGGCGGGTACCACTGCAGCCCCAGATGGGCTGCGCCCAGCCGGCGCCGCCCGTCCGCGAACCCGGCCTGGAGCGCCCAGAAGTACAGCTCGGGGACCGAGGGTGCTTCCACCACCTCCAGGGTGGCCGCCACCTCGAGCACGCGGGCGTCGTCGGGCACTCCGCCCCAGTGGAGGTGGAACGAGGATGCCCGGTTGGCCGACGTGGGGTACCCGACGGTGCGCTCGGCACTTGCTCGCCGCCACCAGCTCACGGCGCCAGTCAAGCAGCCGGCGCCACATCCGGATCGACAATGCGGGGCGAATCCGACTCGCCCGTTAGCACTCGGTACACTCGACTGCTACCGGAGGGTGTCACAGCGCAGGGCTGTCGCACCCCGGCGAGGACACATGCTCGACGAACGCAAGGCGGCCATCCTCCGGGCCGTCGTGGAGGAATACATCGACACGGCGCAGCCGGTGGGGTCCGGCCATGTGGCCACCGCGCCCGGCGTCGACGTGTCGTCCGCCACCGTGCGCAACGAGATGGCGACCCTCGAGGCCGACGGCTACCTGCGCCAGCCCCACACCTCCGCCGGGCGGGTCCCCACCGAGAAGGGCTACCGCTTCTTCGTCGACCACCTGCGCCAGCCGCGCCTCCAAGGGCGGTCGGCCGAGGAGGTGCGCGACTTCTTCGCCCGGGCCCACGGCGAGGTCGAGCAGATGCTGTCCCAGACGAGCCGGCTGCTCTCCAACCTCACCAACCTGACCAGCGTGGTCGTGTCGCCGGTGGCGTCCGAGGCCATGCTGCGGTCCGTCCAGCTCGTGGCCCTCAGCGCCAACGCGGCGCTGGTGGTGGCCGTGTTCAGCGACGGCTCGGTCGAGAAGCACACCGTCGAGCTGCCCGAGGGTGCGGGCGACGAGCGGGTCGCCGCGGCCGGCGCCCTCCTGAGCGCCCACCTGTCCGGCACGAGCCGCTACCGGGCGATGCCCGCGCCGCCTACCGGCGACGCGGTGACCGACCGCCTGATCGCTCGAGCCGTCGACGCCCTCACCGGGCCCGTGGAGGACCCCGACCACGTCTACGTCGGCGGCGCCGCCCGCATGGCGCAGGCCTTCGACGCCATCGAGACGGTGCGCGAGGTGCTCGGGATCCTGGAGCAGCAGTTCGTGGTCGTGTCGCTGCTGCGTGACGTCATCGACCGCGGGCTGCACGTCGCGATCGGCACCGAGACCGGCGTGGCCCCGCTCGCCGAGTGCGCCCTGGTGGTCGCCCCCTACGACATCGAAGGAGAGCGTGCCGGCACCATCGGTGTCCTCGGACCGACCAGGATGAACTATCCCCAGGCGCTGGCGGCTGTCGCCGTCGTGAGCCACCGCCTGTCCGACCGCCTCACGGAGGGCTGAAAACCGAACCGTGGCCACTGACTACTACGAGCTGCTGGGCGTCTCCCGGACTGCCACTCAGGAAGAGATCAAGCGCGCCTTCCGCCAGCTCGCGCGTCAGCTCCACCCCGACACGGGCCACGGCGATCCGGAGTCCGAGGCGCTGTTCAAGCAGGTCGCGCACGCCTACGAGGTGCTGTCCGATCCCGAGAAGCGCCGGCGCTACGACGCGTTCGGTCCCGACGGCGTCAACGGGGGCGCGCCCGCGGGCGACCCCTTCGGCTTCGGCGGCATCGGCGACATGTTCGAGGCGTTCTTCGGCGGCAGCCCGTTCGGGGGCCGCGGCCGCGGACCGTCCGGACCGCCCCGGGGGTCCGACCTCGAGGTGGTGGTGGACCTCGAGTTCACCGAGGCCGTGTTCGGCTGCGAGCACCCGGTGTCGGTGCGCACCGCGGTCGAGTGCCCGGCCTGTGAGGCCACCGGCGCGGCGGACGGCACCCAGCCCGTGACCTGCTACGAGTGCCAGGGCACCGGCCAGGTCCAGCGGGTGCGCCAGTCCCTGATCGGGCAGATGGTGACGTCGTCGCCGTGCGCCCGCTGCGGAGGGTCCGGCCAGATCATCGCCAGCCCGTGCACCGAGTGCCGGGGCGAGGGGCGCACCGTCGAGGAGCGCACCTACACCGTCGAGATCCCGGCCGGGGTCGATTCGGGCTCGACGCTGCGGCTGTCGGGCCGGGGCGCCGTCGGCCCCCGTGGTGGATCTGCCGGCGACCTCTATGTGCACCTGCGGGTCGAGCCCCACGCGCGCTTCGAGCGGGACGGCTACGACCTCCACGCCGCCCTGCACCTGCCGTACACGCAGGCGACGCTGGGCGCCACCATCCAGTTCGAGACGCTCGACGGCACCGAGGAGATCGACATCCCTCGGGCCACCGAGTCCGGCACCACCTTCCGGCTGCGCAACCGCGGCGTTCCCCATCTGGAGAGGCGCTCGCGTGGCGACCTGCTCATCGAGGTGGTCGTGGAGGTGCCGACGGAGCTGTCCGAGGAGGAGGAAGAGGTCATCCGCCGCCTGGCGGAGCTGCGGGGCGAGCCGGTGGCGCCGTCGGTGAGCGGGCTGATCTCCAAGCTCCGCTCCGCGTTCAAGTAGCCGGACCGTGGCGCCGAGCCCGGTCACGGCGCGGGCCCACGCCTTCGTCGACGACCTGGGCGAGCCCCGGCTGTCGGAGGCCGACCACCATCACCTGGCCCGGGTGCTGCGCCTCGCGGCCGGGGCCGAGATCACGGTCGGCGACGGTGCCGGCCGCTGGCGGGCCGTGCGGCTCACCGGCTCGCCGGCGCTGGAGCCGCTGGGCGACGTGGTGGCGGACCCTCAGCCCCAGCCGCGCATCACGGTGGCGTTCGCGCTGGTCAAGGGGGAGCGCCCGGAGCTCACGGTGCAGAAGCTGACCGAGTTGGGCGCGGACCGCATCGTCCCGTTCGTGGCCGAGCGCTCGGTCGTCCGCTGGGACGAGGCCAAGTCCACCCGCCAGGTCGATCGCCTGGTGGCCATCGCCCGGGAGGCCGCGATGCAGTGCCGGCGCACTTGGCTGCCCGAGGTGGGCCCGGTGGCGACCTTCGCAGAAGTCGCCGCTCTGACCGGTGCGGCGCTGGCGGACCGCGAGGGCTCGCCGCCTTCGCTAACCTGGCCCATCGTGCTGGTGGGCCCGGAGGGCGGTTGGTCGCCCGCTGAGCGAGCGGCCAAACTGCCTCGTATCCGCCTCTCGGGCCATGTGTTGCGAGCTGAAACCGCTTCCATCACGATTTGTGGCATTCTGAGCGCTCTTCGTGACCAATTAGTGACGGAAGTGACGAGTGCGACCGCTTGAAGTGGTAGCGTTGCGAGTTTCATGTCATATAACGCCACGGACGCGTTCCTGGGCACACTCCTAGTGATTGTCCGCGCGGTCGATTGGTGCGTAGAGTAGGCAAACGTCCGACCGGGGGAGGATCTCGGTAGGGCGCTGCGTGGGTCTGGCCGGAACTCTGGGGACCGGCCGAGGGAGGAACACCATGGACACTGACGTCGATGTCGACCGCGACAGCGGCTATGCCGCGAAAGTCGGGGCGCGACTTCGTTCGATCCGGCGCCAGAAGCATCTATCCCTGCAGGACGTCGAGGCAGCGTCGGAGCACGAGTTCAAGGCCTCGGTCCTTGGAGCATACGAGCGCGGTGAGCGGGCCATCTCGGTGCCGCGGCTGCAGCGCCTCGCCCGGTTCTACCGCGTGCCGGTCGACCAGATGCTGCCGAGCGACGACGAGCTGGGCATTCGCTCATCCGCCGGCGACGAGCAGGTGGTCGATCTCACCGAGCGCATGCGGGGGCCACGGCGCGACGACCGGCCGGTCACGATCGACCTCGGGGCCGTCGAGCAGCTCGGCGGGCAGGAGGGCGAGATGCTGGCGCGCTACTTGAGGATGATCCAGGTGCAGCGCGGCGACTACAACGGTCGCATGCTCACCATCCGGCGCGAGGACCTGCGGGCTGTGGCCTGCATCCTCGATTGCCACCCCGACCAGGTTCCGGCCCGGCTCGACAGCCTGGGCCTCTGCCTCGTCCGCTGAGAGGAGGGGCGGTCGCGGCCCGGGACCACGTCAGCGCGGCGGCGCCG
>JBKPRS010000286.1:0-8659 GCA_046734695.1 Actinomycetota bacterium
TCCTCCTCCTCGTCGGCCAGCACCAGGCGCAGCGCCCGGATCGTCGGACCGTCGGTCACCGGGGTGGTCCGCCCGAGGTGGTCGGTGTAGGCCGCGATCAGCCCCGGCAGCACGTCCTCGTACAGCAGTGCCAGTCGCTCGGCCGTCCCCGTGGCGGCTCCGAGGGAGTCGATCTGCGCGGCGGTGGCGGGATCAGCCGGCACCACCAGGTCAGGTGCGTGCAGATGCGGGACCGAGGGCAGCAGCCCGTGCCACAGCTCGGCGTGCCAGGCGTGGTGGTAGCTCTGGGTGGCCACGACTGCCTTGGCCTCCAGCTCGGGCACATCGGTGACCCAGGCCCCCAGGGTCTCGAACAGCCGCAGCTCGATCCAGGCGTGGTGACCGATGCGCCGGCCGCTTTCCTCGAGGGTCTCGGCGCCAGCCACGGACATGCGACTCAGTGTGACACGGCGTCCCCGCCGCCCAGGTAAGCGGGGACGACCTCGGCCACCACGACCGCGGCCAGGATCAGCGCGCCGCCGGCCAGCGCCGAGACGGTCAGCGGATCACCGGCCAGCGCCGACAGCGTCGCCGCGAACACCGGCTCCAGCAGGAGGATCAGCGCGGCGCGCGATGGGCTCACCGTCCGCTGTGCCCACACCATGGCCCAGAAGGCCAGCGCGGTGGCGAAGACCCCGGTGAAGGCGGCGGCCGCCACGGCGCCGGCGGGCATGGCCAGCCCGCCGGTGAACAGGCTGACGGCCACGCAGGCCACACCCACTGTCGTCACCTGCACGCAGGTGAACCGGATCGCGTCGTGCTGCTCCGCCGTCTCGCCCACGATCACGATGTGGGCCGCGAACGCGACCGCGCAGCCCAGCGTGAGCACCTCGCCCTTGCCGAACGAGGCGTCGGCGCCCCCGGTGAGCAGAACCAGGCCAAAGACGGCCAGGACCAGTCCGACCAGCGTCAGCGGGTGCGGCCGCCGCTTCAGCGCCACGAAGCCGATGAGCGGCACGAATACCACCAGCAGGTAGGTGATGAACGCCGAGGTCGAGGGCGTCGTGTACTGCAGCCCGACCGTCTGGAACACGTAGCCGGCCAGCAGCGCCAGGCCACCGGCGACGCCGTGGCGCAGCTCGTGCGGGGTCGCCGGCCGCCGCCGTCCCAGCAGCCCCAGGACCGCCCCGCCGATGAGGAAGCGCACGGCCAGGAACGGCACCGGGTCGGCCGCCTCCACCGCATCCTGGACGACCAGGAACGTGGTCCCGAAGAAGAAGGCCGCCACCACCAGGGCCAGGTCCGCCTTCCACCGGGGCGCGGGCGGGGGCGCCTCCCGGGGCAGCGGGAGGGGGACGGCGGCTTCGGACACGGCCGGGGCGTGCCTCAGCGGGCGGGCTGCGCCCGGCCCAGCAGCGCGTCCAGCTCGGCGAGCGCGGCGGCCGGCGGGTCGGCGACCAGCACGGTGTGCAGCCCGGCCCGCCGGGCTCCCGCCAGGTTGCCCTCGGCGTCGTCGAGGAACACGGCCCGCTCCGGCGCCACGCCGATCTGCTCCAGGGCGTGCAGGTAGATGGCCGGGTTGGGCTTGCGCATGCCCACAGCCGAGCTGTCGACCACCACGTCGAAGAGGTCGTCGACCGGGATCAGCGAGCGCCAGGCGTCCGAGGATTCCCTGACGTTGTTCGTGATCAGGCCGGTCTTGTAACCCTCCTCGCGCAGCACGCCGATGTGGACGACCACGTCGTCGTGCACCTTCAGCGTGGCGAACAGCTCGTACAGCGGCGCCGGGTCGAACTCCCGGCCCGCGGCCTCGAACAGCGCCACGGTGGCGGGCAGCCACTCCTCGATGGTGATCTCTCCCCGCTCCAGGCGGTGCCACGGGTGGTCGGTGTCCTCGTGGTACGGGCCGACCACCATCTCCAGGTCGCCGCCGGCGGTGGCGGCGATGCCGGCCCACGGTGACGTGGTCAGCACGCCGGAGAAGTCGAAGAGGACGGCGTCGATGCCTGGCATCCCGACAGCATCGCCCGCGGGCCGGTGCCGGGTCAGGTTGACGTGTCCAGGAACGTCGCGACGAGGCTGAACTCGCGGACGCGTTCCAGTCCGGCGAGCAGGTCGTCAAGCCGCGGACGGCCGACAGCCGTGCGGTCGTGGCCTACCCGCGGTAGCGGTTCGTGATGGGGACCCGGCGGTCCTTGCCGAACGCCTTGGGCGTCACCCGGGGGCCGGGCGGGGTCTGGCGCCGCTTGTACTCGGCTGTGTCGACCAGCCGGGTGATCCGCTCGACCAGGTCGGCGTCGTAGCCCATCTCGACCAGCTCGGCCCGGGTGCGGTCGTCCTCGACGTAGGCCTCGATGATCGGATCGAGCACCTCGTAGGGCGGCAGCGACTGGTCATCGCGCTGGTCCGGCCGCAACTCGGCCGACGGCGGTTTGGTCAGCACGTGCTCGGGGATGACCGGGCGCCCGGCCCGGGCGTTGCGGTCGCGGCACAGCTCGTAGACCAGCAGCTTGGGCACGTCCTTGATGACGGCGAACCCGCCGGCCGTGTCGCCGTAGAGGGTCGAGTAGCCGACCGCCATCTCGGACTTGTGGCCCGTCGTCAGCACGATCCAGCCCTTGAACTTGTTGGACAGTGCCATGAGCACCATGCCCCGGATGCGGGACTGGAGGTTCTCCTCGGTGATGTCGGGCGCCAGACCGGTGAAGCTGGGCGCCAGCATCTCCTCGAACGCGGCGTGCGCCGGCTCGATCGGGATGACCCGCTGCTCGATCCCGATCTCGGCGCACAGCTTCTCGGCGTCGGTGAGCGAGTGGTCGGAGGAAAAGCGCGACGGCATGAGCACGCCGTGGACGTGCTCGGGACCGAGGGCGTCGGCGGCGATCACCGCCACGAGCGACGAGTCGACGCCGCCCGACAGGGCGATGACCGCGTCGGTGAACCCGTTCTTGGTCACGTAGTCGCGGGTGCCGAGGACGAGCGCCTCGTACACCTCCCGGACCGGCGCCAGCGGCTCGACCACGCGCGGGCGGCGCAGGTCGGCGGGGTCGCTGACCCGCGGCTCCGACGACAGCACCACCACGGGCAGCGGGTCGTCCGTCGCCCGACCGCGGGGGTCGAGCAGGCGCTTGCGGAACACCGGCTGGACCTCGACGTCGCAGATCACCGTCTCCTCCCGGAACTGGGAGGCCCGCGTCACCAGGTCGCCGTGGGCGTCGAACACCATGGACGCCCCGTCGAACAGCAGCTCGTCCTGCCCGCCGACCTGGTTGACGTACACCAGGCCGCAGGAGGCGTCGGCGGCCCGGGTGGCCAGCATCCGCTCCCGCTCGGCCAGCCGGTTGGCGTAGTACGGCGAGGCGTTGATGTTGACGACGAGCTCGGCGCCCCCGGCGGCCTGGGCGGCGATGGGCCCGTTGGGGCTGAAGGCGTCCTCGCAGATGGAGACGCCCACCCGCACGCCGCCCACCTCCACCAGCGGCGAGTCGCCGGAGCCGGGCGCGAAGTAGCGCTGCTCGTCGAACACCGCGTAGTTCGGCAGGTTGCGCTTGTGGTACTTGGCCTGGACCTTGCCGCCCGCGCACACCGCGGCGGCGTTGTAGAGGTCTCGCCCGGCGTCGACGAATCCGACCACCGCGGCGCAGCGCCCGGTCGCGCCCGCCACTCGCTCCAGGGCCCGGCAGTTGTCGGCGACGAAGCCCGGCTTCAGCAGCAGATCTTCCGGCGGGTAGCCGGTCACGGCCAGCTCCGGGAACACCGCCAGGTCGGCTCCCTGGGACTCGGCGTCGCGCAGCGCGGCCAGGATGCGGTCGACGTTGCCGGTCAGGTCGCCGACGGTGGTGTTGATCTGGCACAGCGCGACACGGAGGCGGGCCACGCCCCCGAGGGTAACGCCGGCTGGGGCAGACTCGGGTCCGTGGACCTCGCCGAGCTGGTCGAGCGCAGCGCCGATCCCGGCGCGGTCCGCACCACGCTGGCACGCCTCGACGGCGCGATCGTCGAGCGGCTGGCGGGCTCTTCCGCCCTGGCCGAGGCGTTCGTCACCGTGGCCGCCGCTAGCCGCAGCGCCACCCGCCTGGTGGAGACGGACGACGCCGCGCTGGACGTGCTCGCCGGCCTCGACACTTCGGTGCCCGCCGTCGCCCGGGTGGAGGACGCGGCCGATGCCGACGTGCTGGTCCGGGCCAAGCGGCTGGCCCAGCTGCGCATCACCGCCCGCGACCTGCTCGGCTTGGACGAACTGGAGGTGACCACGGCGGCGCTGGCCGACTTGGCCGCAGGGGTGCTGCGGTCGTCGGTGGCGCTGGCCGGGGCCGGTGAGATGGCCGTGATCGGCATGGGCAAGCTGGGTGGCCGCGAGCTCAACTACGCCAGCGACGTCGATGTGATGTTCGTGGAGGGCGATCCCCGCGAGGCCCGGGCGGTGATGGACATCGCCCGGCGCTGCTTCCGGGTCGATGCCAACCTGCGGCCCGAGGGCCGCGACGGCGCCCTGACCCGCTCGATCGACAGCTTCCTCACGTACTGGAAGCGCTGGGCGCAACCGTGGGAGTTCCAGGCGCTGCTCAAGGCCGCGCCCGTGGCCGGTGACCCCGACGTGGGCCGGGAGTGGGCGTCGGCGGCGTCCTTCGCGCTGTGGGGGCGGCGCTTCAGCGCCGACGACCTCCGCTCGCTGCGGGCCATGAAGGCCCGGGCCGAGGCCGAGGTGCAGCGCAAGGGCCTGGCCGAGCGGGAGGTGAAGCGGGCGCCGGGCGGGATCCGGGACATCGAGTTCGCGGTGCAGACGCTGCAGCTGGTGCACGGCCAGTCCGATCCCGAGCTGCGCTCGCCCACCACGCTCGTCGCCCTGGCCGATCTGGGCGCGGGCGGCTACGTCGCCCCCGACGACGCCGCAGGGTTGGCGGGCGCCTACCGGCTGCTGCGCCGGGTCGAGCACGCCCTGCAGATAGAGGACGAGCGCCAGACCCACACCCTGCCCGCCGACCGGGACCAGCGCCGGCGCATCGCCCGGGTCCTCGGCTACCGGGGCAGCCCAGCGGCCGGCCCCACGGAGGCGTTCGACCGCGAGCTGTCCCGGCAGCGCAACCTGGTGCGGACCATCCACGAGCGCCTCTACTTCCGGCCGCTGCTCGACGCCCTGGCCGGGGTCGGGCCGATGTCGCCCGATGCGGCGGAGGAGGCGCTGGCCAGCTTCGGCTTCACCGACGCCGAGCGGACCCGCGCCGCGGTGGCCGAGCTGACCCGGGGCCTGACCCGCTCGTCGCGCATGATGCAGCAGCTGTTGCCGCTGGTGCTCGACTGGCTGGCGGACTCACCCGACCCGGACCTCGGCCTGCTCGGCCTGCGCAAGCTGGCCTACGGCGAGCAGCGGGCGCTGGAGCTGGCGCACGCGTTCCGGGACAGCCCCGAGGTGGCGCGGCGGCTGTGCTCGTTGCTGGGGACCAGTGGGCTGCTGGGCGAGATCCTGGTGGCCAACCCCGATCTGATCCCGCGGCTGGCCGACGCCTCGCGGCTGCGGACGTTGTCCCGGGACGGGCTGGTGGCGTCGGCCTCGTCCACCCTGGCGTGGCGTGACGATCTGGCGGACCGGCAGCGGGCTCTGCGGCGCTGGCGGCACCGCCACCTGCTCGGGATCGCGGCCCGTGACGTGGTCGGCGACGCCGACGAGGCCACGGTGGGGCGGGACCTCACCGCGCTCGCCGAGGCGTCGGTGGAGACGGCGCTGGCGCAGCTCTCATCCGGGGTGCCGTTCGCGGTGGTGGCGGTCGGGCGGTTCGCCGGGGGTGAGCTGTCGTACGCCAGCGACCTCGACGTGCTGTTCGTCCACGGCGGCGACGACCACGAGGAGGGCCTGCGGGTGGCGTCGGGGCTGGTCCGCTTCCTGGCCGGGGCCACGCCCGCGCAGCGGATCTATCCGGTCGACGCCGGGCTGCGGCCCGAGGGACGGCAGGGCCCGCTGTCGCGCAGCCTGGAGGGCTACGCCGCCTACCTCGACCGCTGGGCGCAGACGTGGGAGCGCCAGGCGCTGACGCGGGCCCGGCCGGTGGCGGGGGATGTCGGGCTGGGCTCGGCGTTCCTCGATCTCCTCGCCGGCGCGGTGTGGGACCGGCCGTTCACCGAGGTGCACGAGCGGGAGATCCGGCGGATGAAGGCCCGGATCGAGCGCGAGCGCATCCCGCCCGGCGAGGACCCGGAGTTCCACCTCAAGCTGGGCAGGGGATCGCTGTCGGACGTGGAGTGGACGGTGCAGCTGCTGCAGTTGCGGACGGGCATCCGGGCGCCGTCGACCGTCGGCGCGCTGGATGCGTTGGTGGCCGCGGGTGCCGTCTCGGACGAGGACGGAGCGGTCCTGCGGGACGCCTACCGGTTCTGCGAGCGGGCCCGGAACCGCTGGTGGCTGGTGGGCTCGGGCCCGGCGGCGGCCGACGCGCTGCCGTCGCGGCCGGCCGACCTGTCCCACCTGGCGCGCTCGCTCGACACCACGGCCCGGTCGTTGCGGGAGGACTACCGCCGCGTGACCCGCCGGGCCCGCCGGGTGGTCGAGCGGCTGTTCTACGGCACGAGCTGATCCGGGGGTGCCAAGATGACGCCCTCGTCATCCAGATAGGGGGAAGGCCAGCATGCCGGTCACTGCCGAGGTCAAGACCATCCTCGACCTGCTCGCCTCGATGGAGGGCCCCCCGATCGAGGAGGTCACGCCGGACGAGATGCGGGCTCAGTACGAAGCGATGAGCCTCGCCGCCACCAAGGCCGATGTGGCGTCGGTCTCCGACCATGTGGTGCCGGGCCCGGCGGGTGACATCCCCGTGCGGGTGTACGTGCCGTCCGGTGCCTCGTCCGAGCCGCAGCCGGTGCTCGTCTACTTCCACGGTGGCGGCTGGGTCATCGGCAACCTCGAGACCCACGACCCGACGGCCCGGGCGCTGGCGGCCCGCAGCGGGGTCACGGTCGTGTCGGTCGATTACCGCCTGGCGCCCGAGCACCCGGCCCCCGCGGCGCTGGACGACTGCGTGGCCGCCGTGGAGTGGGTCGTCGCGTCGGCGTCGGAGCTGGGGATCGACCCGTCCCGCCTCGCGGTGGGCGGCGACTCGGCGGGTGGCAACCTGGCGGCGGTGGTGTCCTGCCGGCTGCGGGACACTGCGGCGGCGCCCCGGTTCCAGCTGCTCGTCTACCCGGTCACGGACGGCACGATGGGGCATCCGTCGTACTCGGAGAACGCCGACGGCCTGTTCCTCACCCGGGACATGATGGGCTGGTTCTGGCAGCACTACGTGGGCTCGGGCTCGCGCACGGACCCGTCGGTCTCGCCGCTGCACGCGCCGGCGTCGGCGCTGGAGGGCGTGGCCCCGGCACTGGTGATCACCGCGGAGTTCGACCCGCTGCGGGACGAGGGCGAGGCGTACGCGGCGCGGCTGTCGGAGGCCGGCGTCCCGTGCGCGTCCACCCGCTACGACGGCGTGATCCACGGGTTCTTCCAGATGGGGGACATGATCCCGGAGGGCAATCAGGCAGTCGACCAGGCGGCCGACGCATTGCGTCGCGCGCTCACCTGATCCGCCTGCACGATGATGGAGGGCGGTGAGCGCCCCCCTCTCTCTCACGTTCGTAACGTCGGCGGCCGATGTTTCCGGCCTGCCCGAGTCGTCGGCCGAGGTCGCGATCGTCGGGCGATCCAACGTGGGCAAATCGTCGCTGCTCAACGCGCTGGGCCAGCGTCGGAACCTGGCGCATGTGTCGAAGACCCCGGGCCGGACCCAGCTGCTGAACTGCTATTCCGTCGGCTCGGACGCCACCGTGGTGGATTGCCCGGGCTACGGCTATGCCGCGGTGTCCAAGGCCACCCGGGCCGGCTGGCAGCCGATGATCGAGGGCTACCTGCTGGCGCGGGACCAGCTAGCCATGGTGATCGTCCTGGTCGACGGCGAGATCGGGCCGACCAAGCTCGACGTGGCCATGCTGTCCTGGCTGCGGTCGTCGGCGTTGCCGCACACCGTGGTCGCCACCAAGCACGACAAGGTGAAGTCGTCGGCGCGTGAGCGCCGCAAGCGGGACCTGGCCGCTGCCTGCCAGCTGGAACGCTCGGACGTGGTGTGGGTCAGTGCCGTCAAGGGCGTGGGGATCGACCGGCTCCGGGACCTGATGCGCCTGTGGCTCGGCCTGTCGGCCTGAGCCTGCGCCCTCGTTGCCCGGCCTCGCCGCTTCGGCCGGCTTCGCCGTCACGGCCGGGCTTGCTGGTCGATTGACGGCTTCGCCGTCTCGGTCGGGCTTTGCTGGTCGATTGGCCGGCTTCGCCGTCTCAGCCCGGCTTGCTCGTCGACACGTTGGAGCGACCGGGCCGCCCCGCCGAAGCGGCGATGGTGACGACACCGCGAGACGCCCTCCAGGCCCGTGCGGCGTCCGTGATCCGAGCCGAAGCAGACCGCCTTGGCATCGACATCCCCCGCCCGGGCGCCCCCGAGCCGCCTGCGTAATTCGCCGGCAGGACCCTGGCGGCGGGGCCCTACTGCCGTGCCGGGGTGGGGGCCAGGCGACGGAGGTCATGCTCGAGGGCGTCCCGGGCGGCGGTCAGTTGCGACTCCAACGATCCGAGGGAGTCGATGAAGGTCCTCATCCAGACCAGGCGGTGCTGCAGCTCCTCTCCTTCCGGGGTGTAGGCCGCGCCGGCGCCCACCCGGTACTC
>JBKPRS010000287.1:0-5637 GCA_046734695.1 Actinomycetota bacterium
CGAGGTCGACCGTGGCCTCGACGAGGGTGGCCTTGGGGCCCGGGACGGCGACCACGCGGGCCCGGCGACCGGACACCCCGGGGCGGCGGGCGTCGTCGATCGTGACGGTCGAGAACCAGGCGTCGCCGTTGAGGCGCCCGGTGGCGCGCACGGCCGCTACCGCCGCGGTGATCTCGTCGGGGGAGAGGGGGTCGAGCGGGTGGGTCATCGCTACCACCTACCTGGAGGGGTCGAGGGCGACCTTCACGGCGCCGCTGTGCGCCTGGTCGGCCAGGGCGGCGAACGCGTCCCGCCAGGCCGACAGGCCGAACGTGTGGGTGACGAGGCCGGCCAGGTCGACCCGGCCCTTGGCGGCGAGCTCGAGGTAGTGCTCGATGCCGTGGCGGCGCACGCCCTCCACCTCCTCGACGCCGAACGCGTTGGAGCCGACCAGGCTGATCTCCTTGAAGTAGAGCGGGCTCCACTCCCAGCGCCCGGGGGGATGGACGCCGCTCTTGACCAGCGTGCCCCGGGCCCGGAGCACCCGCACCTCGACCTCGAAGGTCTCGGGCCTGCCGATGGTGTCGTAGGCGACGTCGACGCCGCCGGGATGGCACATGGGCAGGCCGTCGAGGCCGTCCATGGTGGGGCGCAGCACGCCGCCGCACCACGCCGCGAGCGTCTCGACCAGCTCGGCCTGGCTCGCCAGGCGGAACACCGCGTGGGCCCCGAGCCGGTTGACCAGCGCGGCCTGCGCGTCGTGCGCGGCGACGACGCCCACCTCGACGTCGGGGTGCAGTGCCCGCAGGACGGCGACGGCACAGCACCCGAGCGCGCCCGCGCCCCACACGAGCACCCGGCCGCCCGGGGGCGGCGGATGCCGGGTCACGCTGTGGAGCGAGACGGCGAACGGGTCGGCCAGGACGGCCCGCTCGTCGTCGAGGACGTCGGGCACCGCGAACAGCATGGACGAGTGCGCGGGCATCAGCTCGGCGTAGCCGCCGGTGGCGTCGCTGGCCACGCCGGTGTGCAGGCCGGGGCTGATGGGGCCGGTGGTGAAGCTCCAGCACAGGCTGTAGTCGCCGGCCTCACACGCCGGGCACACCGGGGACACACCCCGGGCCGCGCAGGCCAGCCACGGGTTGAGCACGACCCGATCGCCCACGTCGAACCCTCCGGCCTCGGGGCCCAGCGCGACGACGTCGGCCACGACCTCGTGCCCTATGACCTGGGGGAACGAGCACAGCCCGCTGAGCGCGCTGTCCGTGTCGCCCTCGAAATCGCCGAGGACCTGCTTGGCGTCGGACCCGCAGATGCCGGTGAGCCGGGGCCGCACCACCAGCCAGTCCGGGCGCAGCGGCTCGGCGTCGGGCAGGTCGCGCAGGGCGCAGGGGGCGGCGGCCAGGCCGCGCAGCAGGCGGTTGTCGCCGGCGTCCGGCGGTGGCTCCCAGGGCTCGGGGCGCGTGCCGTAGACCAGCGCCCTCACCGCCGCCGCCGGTCCTCGGCGAGCTCGCGGGTGAAGCTGCGCCGGGTCCCCCAGCGGAACAGCGGCGGCACCAGGTGGCGGATCGCCACGGCGGGCCGGAACGCACCGGGCACGTAGCTCTCGTGCCGGTCGCCCTCGACCGCCCGGATCACGGCCCGGGCCACGTCCTCGGCGGGAACGGGCTTGGGCCGGGAGCGGTCGTAGGGGTGGCCGCGGGCGGCGCCGAAGTCGGTGGCGACCGGGCCGGGGTTCACCAGCGACACACCGATCCCGTAGGGCTCCAGCTCGACCACCAGCGCCTCGGTGAGCCCGACCCCGGCGAACTTGGTGGCGGAGTAGATGGCCTCGAACGGCGAGCCGATCCGCCCGGCGATCGAGCCCATCGTGACCAGGTGCCCGCGGCGCCGGGCGATCATGCCGGGCACGACGGCCCGCAGGGCGTGGACCGTGCCGAGCACGTTGACCCGCACGATCCGCTCGGCCTCCTCGGCGCTCAGGTCGGCGAAGGCGCCGTAGGCCCCGATCCCGGCGTTGGCCACCAGCACGTCGGTGGGCCCGAGCGCGCCCTCCAGCCGGGCGATCGCGGCGGCAAGGGCCTCTGGCTCGGCCACGTCGGCGACGGCGTAGGCCGCCTCGCCGCCTGTCCCCTCGACCACCGTGCGCAGGTCGCCCTCCCTGCGGGCGATCAGGCCCACCCGGGCCCCGCGGGCCGCGGCCGCCTCGGCCACCGCGCGCCCGATGCCCCGCGATGCGCCGGTCACGATGGTGGTGGCGCCGCCCCACTGCACGCTGGCGACCGTAGCGCAGACATGACACGAGTGTTAGGAACAGCGCATGGTCGCCTCGCCCCCGCTGCACGACCCCGCCTGGTGGGCGGGGGACCCCTACCCGGAGTTCGCCGCGCTGCGGGCGGAGGACCCGGTCCACCGCTACGAGGGCGAGGCCGGCGAGCTGTGGATGATCACCCGCCATGCCGACGTGTCCGCCATCTCCAAGGACCCCGCCACGTTCTGCTCGGGCCGGGGTGTGCTGCTCACCGACCTGACCCGACCGGCGCTCCGCAGCGAGTCGATCATCAGCCTCGACCCGCCGCGCCACGGCCGCCATCGCCGGCTGGTCAGCCCGAGCCTCAGCGTGCGGCGCGTCGCCGAGCTCGAGGACCGGATCCGGGCCATCGCCCGGGACCTCCTCGACGACGTCGACCCCACCCACGTGGTCGACGCGGTGGAGCGGCTCGCCGTCCCCCTGCCGATCCTGGTGATCGCAGAGCTGGTGGGCGTGCCCGAGGCGGACACCGCCCGGTTCCGCCACTGGTCCGACGCCGCCATCGCCGCCACCACCGACGTGACCGGCGAGATCATGGCGCTCCTGGGCGAGCTGTTCGGCTACATCGCCGACCTGGTGCGGGACCGCCAGGCCGAGCCCGCCGACGACCTCGTGTCGGTGCTGGCCCACGGGCGGGTCGACGGCGAGACGCTGAGCGACGACGACATCAACATGTTCGTGCTGACCCTGCTGGTGGCGGGCAACGAGACCACCCGCACGCTCGTGTCCAACGGCCTGCATGCCCTTGCGTGCCACCCGGACCAGCGCCGGCGGCTGGTGGAGGACCCCGCTCTCATCGGCTGCGCCGTCGAGGAGCTGCTGCGGTGGGAGGCCCCGATCATGTCCTTCTGCCGCACCACCACCCGCCCGGTCGAGCTCGGCGGCAAGCAGCTGGCCGCGGGCGACTACGTGCTGCTGTGCTACCAGTCGGCCAACCGGGACGAGGCCGTGTTCGGGCCGACCGCCGACCGTCTCGACGTCGGCCGGGACCCCAATCCTCACCTGTCGTTCGGCTACGCCGAGCACTACTGCATGGGTGCGGGCTTGGCCCGGCTGGAGGGCCGCGTGCTGCTCGAGGAGATCCTGGCCCGCTGGCCCGACTACGAGCTGGCGGGCGAGATCGAGCGCCTGCCCAGCCGCCTGGCCCGGGGCGTCGCCCACCTCCCTGTCCTGCTGGAGCCGGGATGACCGTCACCGTCGGGATCGACATCGGCACCACGTCCGTCAAGGCGGTCGCGGCCGATGACGACGGCACGATCCTGGCCCGCGCCCGCGTCCCGCACGAGGTGCGGACCCCGGACCCGGGCTCGTTCGAGCACGACGTCGACGTCGCCTGGCGGGCCGGTGCCCTGGCCGCACTGGCCCAGGTGGCCTCGGGGCGCGAGGTGGCCGCGGTGAACGTGTCGGCCATGGTCCCGTCCCTGGGCGCAGTGGGTGCCGACGGCGCGGCCGCGGGACCGGGCCTGCTCTACGGCGACCGCCGTGGCGTGCGTCCCGGTGGCCGCGTCTCCACCCAGCCCGGCGACAGCGGCGAGCTGCTGGCCTTCCTGGCCTGGCACACCGCGCGGTCGCCGGGTGCGGCCGGCTACTGGCCGGCCCAGGCGGTCGCCAACCACGCGCTGTGCGGTCGCGGCGTCATCGACACGACGACGGCCATGACCGCGCACCCGCTGTTCGACTTCACCGGCTGGGACGAGGCCCTGGCCGCCGCGGCGGGCGCCACGCCCGCCCAGCTCCCGGCGCTGGTGCCCGGGGTCGAGCCGGCCGGCCGCGTGCTGGCCGGCCTGCCCGGGGCCGGCGCCGCGGTGGGCGGGGGCACCATCGACGCCCTGGCCGAGCAGTTGGTGGCGGGGGCGGACGAGACCGGCGACGTCCTGGTCCTGTGCGGCTCGACCCTCATCACCTGGGGCGTGCTGGACGGCTCGTGCGAGGTCCCGGGCCTGTGGACCATCCCCCACACCGCCACGGGCCATTGCCTCATCGGCGGCCCCAGCAACGCCGGTGGCCTGTTCCTGGAGGCGGTCCGGCGCTGGCTGGGACCGGCCGGCGCCGACGAGGTCGCGGCCGTGGCCCCGGACGACCTCCCGGTCTGGCTCCCGTACGTGCGGGGCGAGCGCACGCCGCTGCACCGCCGCGACCTGCGGGCCTCGGTCGACGGCCTCGGCCTGCACCACGGCCCGGCCCACCTGCTGCGGGCCGCGTACGAGGCGTCCGGCTTCGTGGTCCGCCACCACCTCGACCTGGCTCGCGACGCCGGTCTCGCCCCCCGCCGCGTCGTCGCCACCGGCGGCGGCACCCAGGTCCCGGCGTGGATGCACGCCCTGGCCGACACCACCGATCTCCCGGTCCACGTCGCTGCGGTCCCGGAGGGGGCGGCCCTCGGCTCCGCCTTCATCGCCCGCTGCGTGGCCGGCGAGGAGTCCGCCATGACCGACGCCCGCCGCTGGGCCCGCACCGCCGAGGTCGTCGACCCGGACCCCACCTGGTCCGCCCACGCGGCCGAGCGCTACGAGCGGTTCCGCGCCCGCACGGCCGCGGCGGCGACCCTCGCCGAGCGCAGCAGCTGATCCCGCAGCCCGGGGCCGCCCCCGGTCATCTCGCACACCCAGTCGAGCTCGCCGGCGAGCGTCACCCCGAACACCCCCGGGTCGTCCGCTCCCACCACGACCGGCAGGCCCGCGGCCAGGAAGCGGTGGACCGGATGGTGCGCCGGGTCGCTGATCCCGCCGATGCGGCGGTTGGACGTCGGGCAGACCTCGACCACCGCCCCGGTGGCCCGGACCCGCTCGATGGCGTAGTCCTGGCGGCGGCGGACCTCCGCCAGCCGGGCGTCGTCGTACACGACGTCGAGCACGTCCCCCTCGGGCCGGTCCCGGAGGCCGTCCAGCTCCTGCCGGAGCCCGTCCCGGTCGACCGGCACCCCAGCGGCCCGCAGTCCCGACTGGTGCGCGAGGTCGTAGGCGATCTGGTCCCGGCGCTCACCGACCGTCTCGGTCCGGGTGTGGGCACCGAAGCGCGCAGGGTCGACTCCGAGCGCGATCGCATGCCCCAGCCGGTGCGCACCGAGCTCCGCGGCCTCCTGGACCCAGCGGACAGCGCTCTCCAGGCTCTTGTCGGTGAAGCTCTCGCCCACGTGGTGGAGGATGGCGACCGCCCGTTCCGGGTGGCGGTCGTTGAACTCGTGCACAGCGGCGAAGAAGCCGGCCATGTCCTGGGGAGGGTGGCCCTCCTCCACGCCGCAGAAGTCGATCCCCGTCACCGCGGCGCCATGCGGGCCCAGGACGGTCTCCCGGACCTGCTCCCACCCCGGCCATGGGTCGTCCCGGTCGAGGCTCACGGCCATGCGC
>JBKPRS010000288.1:0-20076 GCA_046734695.1 Actinomycetota bacterium
CCAGGCCCGCGAGGCCGCGGCCACCGGCGAAGCCGCCTACGTGCGGCTGACCGGCCAGGCCGAAGCCGACCGCACCCAGGCCATCGGCCTGGCCGAGGCCCGCGCCACCGAGGCGTTGGGGCTGGCCAAGGCGGCCGGTTACCAGGCCCAGCGCGAGGCCATCGGCGACGTGCCCACCGCCCTGGTGGCCGTGGCCGGCGCCGTGGCCGACGGCCACATCGACATCATGCCCGACGTGCTGGTCACCGGGGGCGGCGGTGCCCTCGACGGCCTGGCCGCGTCGCTGATGAGCGGCCTGCGCAACGGCAGCATCAACGGCCCGAAGCCGAAGCCCCCCGCTCCCCCCGCTCCGACCGCCCAACCCGCGGTGGAGAGCGGCTCGGACGGAAGCTGAGGGTCCGAGCGTCAGGGGACGAGGTGGGGAGCCACCCTGAGGCTGCCGCCCCCGGCAGCCGTGGCCCGAGCGGCCCGACGCCTTAGGCGCCTGGAGCGGGAAACACGGTGCCGAGGTGCGGAGCCACCTCGTCCCCGAAGCGCTCGATCTGGTCGACCAGCTCCTGCCGGTCCCGGGAACGGAACCGGACCTGGAGCTGGTTGGCCCCATTTTCGGTCCACATGCGGAGCCCGGAGGCGATGGCCTCGGGCTCGCCGGTGGGCAGGCGGCCCACGTCCCACGCCGGCGTGCCGACGTAGCAGCCGACGTTGGCGCCCACGTCGAACGCCTCGGGCTTGCCGGCCTCGACGCGGAGGTCTCGCAAGCGGGCCACGATCCCGGGGAGGTCCCGGGGACGGACGCCCTGCGGCAGCCAGCCGTCGCCGAACTGGGCGGCCCGCCGGACGGCGACCGGCGACGATCCGCCCACCCAGAGCGGGACCGACGCCTGCACCGGCCGCGGGGCGAGGACCGCGCCGGGGACTTCGCCGTCCAGCGCGGCCCGCAAGGTCGGCAGGGCCGCCTCCATGGTCTCGCCCCGGGCGGCGAAGTCCAGGCCCAGAAGGGCGAACTCGGCCTCGACGTGGCCCGCGCCGACGCCCACGATGGCCCGCCCGCCCGAGAGCCAGTCGAGGGTCGCGAACGCCTTGGCCACCTCGAGCGGGTGGTGGTACGGCAGGGCCAGGACGTGGCTGAGCAGGCGGACCTGGCTGGTGACGCCGGCCAGGAACCCGAGCGTGGCCACCGGGTGGTACCAGGTGGCGCCCATGGTCTCGTCCAGCGGCCGGGGGATGGCCACGTGCTCGCACACGCCGACGTAGAGCGCGCCGGACCGGTCGGCCGCCTGGGCCACGGCCACGAGGTCGTCCACCGAGGCGTCCGCCTCCCAGGGCTCGACGAAGATGCGGCTCTGGGCCTGGATCGGCAGCTGCAGGCCCCAGGCGACGGTCCCCGCGGGGATGACCGCGCTCACTTGACCGCCGTGGGGGCGACGGGCCCGCCCAGCGCCCGGGTGAGGGGCAGCGGGGTGGCGCAGAGCAGGAAGTCGTGCTGGCCGTCGGCGGCGCAGTCGGCCGCCAGGTCGTCCAGCGCCCACAGCTGGCCCTGGGCCAGGCCCATTTCCACGAGGTGGAGCAGGTGGACCGGCAGCAGGACGGCCGGGTCCTCGGGCGGCCACACCTCCAGCGCCAGGGTGTCGGTGGCCACCGCCGCGATGTCGTGGTCGTGCAGCCACTCGACCGAGCGGGTGGACAGGCCGGGCGCGTTGCCGCCGTAGCGCCGGCGGTCCCCGGCCCGGAGGTGGTGCATCTGGCCGGTCCGGACCAGCAGGACGTCGCCCGGCTCGGCGGTCACGCCCGCCCGGGCCAGCGCGGCGTCGAGGTCGTCGCCGCCGATGGCGTAGCCGCCGTCGAGGTGGTCGACCCCGTGCAGGCGGGCGACGTCGGCCAGCACGCCCCGGGTCACCACCGGCCCGTAGTGCTCGATGCCCAGCCGGGCGGCGCCGGCCTCGTCGACGACCGTGGCGTCGGTCCCGTTGTACAGGCGCCCGCCGTAGCTGGCGTGGGCCAGCGCGTCCCAGTGGGTGGCGGCCTGCACGCCCATGCTCAGGGCGTCGTCGCTCGTGCAGAAGCCGTCGGGGTCGCCGGTGTAGGCGGCGTTGACCGCCAGCATCTGGCGGCGGGGGTTCTCCCGCCCCGGGATCTGGCCCGTCTGCGGCCCGTCCTCGTCGAAGGGGATGGCGAGGGAGAAGACCCGGCCCTGGCGCGCCGCGCCGATCCCCCGCAGCACCGCGGCGGTGTCGATGAGATTGAGCGTGCCCCGCTGGTCGTCCGGCCCCCAGCGCCCGGTGTTCGAGACCCGGGCGGCCAGGTCCCGCAGGTGCTCGGGCCAAGTCATAGAACCTGTTCTAGTGGGCGGGCTACCCTCCCGCCCGAATGGCTGGGAGACGATCCGCGGGGGTTCGGGTGCTGGCCGCCACCGCGGTGCTGGCAGCGGCGCTCGTGTGGTGGGGGCAGCCCGCGGGCGCCGACCGGATCCGGGACCTGCAGTGGCATCTCCAGTACCTGAACATCGACCGGGCCCACGAGCTCAGCCAGGGCGCCGGCATCAGGATCGCGGTGATCGACACCGGGGTCGACGCCACCCATCTCGACCTCACGGGGAACGTCCTGCCGGGAGCGGACGCGTGGGCGCTCTCGCACGGCCAGGCTCCCGGGGACGGCTGGAGCGACTCCCAAGGCCACGGCACCGCCATGGCCGGGCTGATCGCGGCGCACGGTCACGGCCGGGGCAACGCCGCCGGCGCCCTCGGCATCGCCCCGATGGCCCAGATCATCCCGATCCGGATCGAGCTCGGAGGCGGCGGGCCGGACTTCTACAACGAGATGACCGTGGCCATCACCCAGGCGCTCAAGCTCGGCGCCGACATCATCTCGCTGTCGGTCACCGGCCCCAGCGGCGACCAGATCAGGCCCGTCCTCGACGCCGGGAAGATCGTGGTCGTGGCCGGGGGCAACGTCCCGGACACCGAGGTCCCGACCGCCACCCCCGGGTCGGTGTCGGTCGGCGCCGTGCGGTCCGACGGCCTCGTCGCGGATGTGTCCGTCCGGGGGACCGCCGCCCCGCCGCCGCTCGACGAGCTGGCCTTGGGGACCACGGCCGGGGCGGGGCGCATCTGGCTGACGGCGCCGGGCGAGGACGTCACGATCCCGCTCCCCGACGGCAGGTACGGCGTGGGCACCGGCACCAGTGGCTCGACCGCGATCGTCTCGGGCGCGGCGGCACTGGTGTGGTCCCGGTACCCGGAGCTGACGAGCGAGCAGGTGATCCGCCACCTCCTCGCCACCACGACGGACAAGGGCGCGCCCGGCCCGGACGTCGAGTACGGCTACGGCGACCTCGACGTGGTGCGGGCCCTGGAAACCGTCCCGGCACCACCGCCGACCACCACATCGAGCACTGTGACCAGCACCCCGAGCACGGGGCCTGCGGAGGTCGCCGCGAAGGCGCCTGACGGCTCCGGCGGCGGCTGGGAACCCGGCGAGACCGAGCTGGTGGTGGCCTTCGGGGCGATCCTGGCCGCCGGCTGCCTGGCGTTGGCGCGCTGGCGCGGGCACCGGCCGCGGCCGGCTGCCGTCGGGTCCGACCCCGGTCCCGCGCTCCACCCGTGGGCGCCGGCTCCTGGGCCCCCGCCGTTACCGGCGTCGCAGACCCCGGCCCCGCGGGCGCATCGCCCACGGTCGGCCGTGACGCTCACCGCTACGGTCGTGGTCATCGTCATGGCTGCGCTCGCCGGCGGGTGCTATGCCGCGGTCCACTAGGGGGCGCCGCCGCGGGCCCGGTAGAGGTCGCGCAGCAGGCTGACCTCGGCCCCGTGGTGGATGAGCTCGCGCTGCTGGTGCAGGAGGTGGTTCACGAACGGGTCGTCCCCGCCCAGCCGCATCCGAGGGGCGTCCACGCCCATCCCGGTGTCCGCCAGCGGGCGCCACAGGTCGTCCTCGCTGAGCGCCCGGACCGCGGCCCGCCACCGCTCCCACCAGCCGTCCAGGAAAGCGACGGCCTCGGCCGCGGCCGCAGGGAAGGCGAGGTCGTAGGACCGGTGCTGGGCTGCGGGGTCGCCCTCCATGGCCATGGCCCACTGGGCCATCCCCGAGCAGCCCATGTGGCAGAGGCGCCAGGCGATGGTGGTGAACGGTGGCTCGGTCTCGCCGAGGCTGCCCGGCGGCCACTCGTAGCGGAACAGGCCCGACTCGTCGGCGTGGAGCGTCCAGCAGCCTGGGGCCGGCTCCCACCACAGCTCCTCGTCGGTGAGGCCGTCGAGGCGGCGCCGGAACAGGGCGCGCCACCACCAGTCGACCTGGGACAGGACCGCTCGCCGCACGCTGCCCGGCATGGCGCCCAAGCTAGGCGTGGAACACGTCGAGGAAGGTCGCGGTGGTGTGCAGCAGGTGGGTCGCTTCGAGGGTGTAGCGGCGTTCGCGGCCGGCTTTGGTGACCCGTACCAGGCCGGCGGCCTCCAGGCGTTGCAGGTGCCGGGTGGTGGTCGACCAGGTGTGGCTGAAGCGCTCGGCCAGCTCGCCCGCGGTCATGGCCCCACCCCGGGCATGCAGGGTGACCAGGATGTGGCGCCGGTGCTCGTTGGCCAGGGCCCGGAAGACGGCTTCGAGCTCGTCGAGCTGGCGCAGCCCGAGGGGTCGCTCGCTCAGAGCGTCTCCCGCACGCTGAAGTGGGGGAACAGCATGCCCGGGCCCATGGGCCGGTCCTCCACCAGGGTCTCCATCTTCTCCCACAGCGCCCCGACCCGAGGATGGCGGAACGCACGGCCGGGCGCCTCGGCGTCGATCCACTGGAAGATCGTCACGATCAGCGGGCCCGAGCCGTCCTGGTCCTGGCCCACGTAGACCTCCTCCGGGCGATCGGTCGCCAGCCCCAGCTCGGCGTTGACGGCACGGTGCTCCCGGATGAGGTCGAGCAGGTTGTCGACTTCGGCGGTGCGCGGGCGGTACTGGCAGATCACGGTGTTGTCGATGCTCTCGCGCATGGAACCCATATTTGCATGATCAGCCAAATATGCAAGCGTCTGGCGGGTCTAGCGTGCATGGTCCATGCGAGCCATCGTCGTCGATCCCCAGGCCCGACTCGGGTGCAGCTTCGCCGACCTCGCCGAGCCCTCGTTGTCGGACGGTCAGGTGCTCGTGGCCGTCACCCACGCCTCGCTCAACCGCGGGGATCTCAACGACGCCCGCTCGGGCCGGCTCGCGCCGGGTGCGGTGCTGGGCTCCGACGTGGCGGGCACGATCGTGGAGATGCTCCCCGACGGCAGCCGTCCCGCCGTGGGCTCCCGGGTGGTCGCCCTGGCCGCCGGTGCGTTCGCCCAACGCTGCGCCGTCGACGCGACCGCGCTCGCACCGCTGCCCCCGACGGTCGACCCCGCCCAGGCCGCGGCCCTGCCCGTCGCCGGGCTCGCCGCCCTCCAGGCCCTGCGTGCCGCGGGGCTGGCTCCGGGAAAGCGCGTGCTGGTCACCGGCGCCTCGGGCGGCGTCGGGCACTTTGCCGTGCAGATCGCCGCCCACGCCGGCGCCCAGGTGATCGCCTCGGTGGGATCTCCCCGTCGCGGCGACGACCTCACCGGCGCCGGTGCGAGCGAGATCGTCATCGGGCTCGACGGCATCGACGAGCCCCTGGACATCGTGCTCGACAGCGTCGGCGGACCGACCCTCACCGGCGCCTGGGACCTCCTCGCCCCCGGTGGCAGCCTCCAGAGCATCGGCTGGTCGTCGTCCGAGCCCGCCACCTTCCGCCCCTACGCCACCGTCGGGCCTCCGAAGTCGCTGACGTCGTTCCTGATCGGCGCCCCCGTCGGCGACGACCTCGCCACCCTCGTCACCCTCCTGTCGACCGGTCACCTGACCGTCGACGTCGGCTGGCGAGGCTCGTGGACCGATCTCGACCAGGCTGCGGACGCCATGCTCGGGCGAAGGCTGCGCGGCAAAGCCGTGTTCGAGATCGACTGAGCTTCACGGCGATCCGGCCATGGGCCAGGATGGCGCACGAGTGCTAGTGATCCGGTTGAGGACAGAGGTGGTCTGATGAGCGCAGGCGTGCAGGACGGCAGCGGAGCGACCGCCCCTCAGACGGCACGGCGGCGGGTGCACGTCGTGCCCCACACGCACTGGGACCGCGAGTGGTACTCGTCGTTCCAGACGTTCCGGCTGCGGCTCGTCGACCTGCTGGACGACCTGCTGGGGCGGATGGAGGGCGATCCGGCCTATGCCCGATTCCTCCTCGACGGGCAGCTGGCCGTGGTGGAGGACTACCTGGCCGTGCGGCCGGAGGCGGCCGAGCGGCTGCGGCGGCTGGTGGGCAGCGGGCGGGTGGCGATCGGGCCGTGGTACACGCTGCCGGACGAGTTCCTGGTCGGGGGCGAGACCCTGGTCCGCAACCTGCAGCTGGGCCTGCGGATGGCCGACAGCTACGGCGGGGCGATGGCCGTGGGCTACCTGCCCGACATGTTCGGCCACGTGGCCCAGATGCCCCAGATCCTGGCCGGGTTCGGCTTCGAGCACGCCGTGGTGTGGCGGGGCGTGCCCGCCGCGGTCGCCCGCAGCGGGTTCTGGTGGCGGGCGCCCGACGGGACCACGGTGCGGGCCGAGTACCTGCCCCAGGGCTACGGCAACGGCTCGGCCCTGCCCGACGACGCCAAGGCGTTCGTGGCCGCGGTGGCCGGCTTCGCCGAGGAGTGGCGCGACCTCGTGGCCGGGCCGGTGCTGTGGATGAACGGCACCGACCACCAGATGCCCCAGCCCTGGCTGGGCCGGGTGGTGGCCGAGGCCAACGACATCCAGGACGAGTTCGACCTGCGGGTGGTGTCGCTGCCCGAGCACCTGGCCACGGCGCCCACCGAGGGCCTGGCCGAGTGGACCGGCGAGCTGCGGTCCGGGGCCCGCGCCAACCTGCTGATGGGCGTGGTGTCCAACCGGGTGGACGTGCGCCGGGCCTCGGCCCGGGCCGAGCGGACGCTGCTGGCCGGGGCCGAGCCGCTGTCCGCGCTGTTCCTCCCGCCCGGGCGCTGGCCCGGGGCGCTGCTGGACGAGGCCTGGCGGGCCGTCATCCGCAACTCGGCCCACGACTCGGTGTGCGCCTGCTCGATCGACGACGTGTGCGACGCCGTGCTGGTCCGCTACAGCGAGGCCGCCGACATCGCCGAGGGCCTGGCCACCCGGGCCACCGCCGCGCTGGCCGCCCGGGTCGACCACGCCGGCCCGGTCGTGGTGAACCCCACGTCCCGGCCCCGCGGCGGCATGGTCCGGGTGGTGGTGCCCGGCACCGACACGCCCCCCGGCACCCAGCGGGTGCGGGCCCAGCTCGGCCGGGCGGTGCTCCACGCCGGGCCGCCCGCCATCGTGGTGCCCGCGGCCCAGGAGGTCGACTGGGTACCCACCATCTCGGCCTTCGCGGTCGAGGACGAGGACGGCACGGTGCTCGTCGCCAACGAGCGGCGGGGCACGGCGGGGCTCGTGACCGCCGAGGTCCGGGCGGTCCTGGACGACCTGCGCACCGGGCACGAGGGCGATCTGAGGCTGGTCGTGAGCCAGCCGGAGCAGGTGACGGTCCTGGCGCATGTGGCAGACGTGCCGGGGTTCGGCTGGCGGGGCTGGGCCGAAGGCGACATCAGCGGGGCGTCGCCCGTGATCGTCAGGGAGGAGGACCCGCCGGTGCTGGCCAACGGACTGGTCACCGTGATGGTGGCCCCCGACGGCACGTTCGCGCTCGACGGGCACGCCGGGCTGGGCCGGCTGGTGGACGGGGGCGACTGCGGCGACACCTACAACTGGTGCCCGCCCACCCAGGACACGGTCATCGACCGGCCCATCCACGTCGACGTGGCCGTCGTGGAGCGGGGACCGGTCCGGGCCCGGGTGGCGATCACCGCCCGCTACCGCTGGCCCACCCACAGCGAGCGGCTGGCCCGCCGGTCGGACGCGATCGTCGAGCACGAGGTCCGCACCGTGGTGGAGCTGCGGGCCGGCGAGCGGGCGGTCCGGGTCGAGGTCACGCTGGACAACGCGGCACGCGACCACCGGCTGCGGGCCCACTTCCCCCTGCCCGCCCCCGCGACCACCAGCCGGGCGGAGTGCGCCTACGGGACCGTCGAGCGCGGCCTGGAGGCCGAGGGCGGCCCCACCGAGGCGCCGCTGGCCACCTATCCGGCCCAGCGCTTCGTGCAGGCCGGCGGCCTGACCGTCGTACATGATGGCGTGACCGAGTACGAGCTGCTGGAGGGGGACGGCAGCCTCGACGGCGACGCCGGGACGGCGCGGGAGCTGGCGCTGACGCTGCTGCGCTCGTCCGGGATGCTCTCCCAGGGGCCCATGGCCACCCGACCGCTGCCGGCCGGCCCGCTGATCCCGCTGGAGGGAGCCCAGCTCCAGGGTCCGGTCACCCGCAGCTACGCGGTGGCGGTGGGCGACGTCGACCCGTACGCGCTGGCCGACGACGTGCTCGTCCCGCTGCGGGTGGTGGAGGCGGACGGCAGCGGCGGCGAGCTGGCGGCGACGGGAACGGCGCTGACCGTGACCGGAGCCGAGGTTGCCGCGGTGGTGCGCGAGGGCGACGCCCTGGTGGTGAGGGTGTTCAACCCCGCCGATCACGAGACCAGCGTGGGGATCGAGGGCCGGCAGGGCTGGCTGGTCGATCTTCGCGGCCGGCCCCAGCGCCCCTTCGACGGCAGCTTCAGCCTGCGTGCCCGCGGCATCGCCACCGCGGTCCTCTCCCGCGGCTGATCAACCGAGCGCCGGGTAACCGGGCACGTCGACCGTCGCGTCGACGCCGTTCTGGTCCCGCCATCTGGCCACCGTCGCCGCCACGTGAGGGAACGCCTCGGCGCCCGGCGTCCCGAGCAGCGATGCGGTCCAGGTCGCCAGCCGGGGCCGCATCGTCGTCGTGCCCCAGACGCCTGCGTCATCGATCGGACGGCCCCGCTGGTCGCCCACTCGCACCGCCGCGAACAGGGCCAGCGCGGCCACGACCGCCTCCGCCCACTCGTCGCCCAGAGCCACCCCGGCCGCGGTCACGGCGTCGTCGTAGGCCGCGGTGGCGGCCGCCACCAGATCGGCGGGGAGCAGGCCGAAGCACCAGCAGCTCGGGAAGGGCGCCAGCACGTAGGCGTAGTCGAGGGCCGCCGACGCCATGCTCGCCCGCTCGAAGTCGACCAGCCGGCACCCGGCCGCGCTGATCAGCACGTTGTCGGGACACGGGTCGCCGTGCACCAGTGCCACATGGCTGGTCGCGATGATGGTGCGGATCCGGTCGAGGTCGGCGCCTACCGCCTCCGGGTCGACCCCGAGGTCGCGGGCCTCGGCCGTGAGGCCGGGCGCGGCCGCGGCGAGGCGCTCCAGCCACCACGGCTCCCGCTGGGCGGACAGCCCGCGCCGGGCTCGCGCCGCGGCGAACCCGTCCGCCGTGCCCCGCGTCCCCACGTGGAGCCGGGCCAGGGCCCGGGACCACGCCAGCACGTCCTCCCGCGCCTGCGCCGGGTCGCCGCCCAGCAGCGACTCGTCCAGCGATCGCACGTCGGGCAACGCCTCGAGCACGACCAGGCCGTGCTCGCCGTCGCCTCCGAGCAGTCGGGGAGCCACGCCCGGCGCCGTGGCGCCCAGGTGGTCCAGCGACGCCCACTCCAGCGGCACGCCCTCGGGATCGACCGGCCACGGGTAGTCACCAGGAAGCCGCGGCTGGTTGACGACGGCGGGGCGGCCGTCGCCCGCCTCGACCAGCATGACGTGGTCCCGCTCGGCCAGCGCGGTGACCGACGCCAGCGTCACCGGGCCGCCCCACGCGGCGGCGAGGATCCCCTCGACCGCGGCACGCCGGGCGCGGGTGAGCGCCGCCGTCACCCGTCCCGCCGGGCGGCGCGCCCGTCGCCGGCGGAGGCAGCGCGCAACACCCACAGGGGCATCCGCCCGAAGTCCTTGAGGTAGCGGGGCCGCATCGAGCGCAGACGGTAGTGCTGGTCGTCGGCCAGCTCCTTGCGCAGGGCCTCGTTCACCACGATGGTCCCCGGGAAGGCCACACCGGTGATGCGGCTGGCCAGGTTCACTGTCGGTCCGTACAGGTCGCTCTCCCGCTCCAGCAGCGGCCCGTAGGCGATGCCGACCCGCAGCTCGGACAGGTCGTCGACCTCCCGGGCCCCGGCCGACAGCGCCAGGGCGATCTCGGCCCCGGCCACGGGCGCGTCCACGGTGAACATCACCTCGTCGCCGATCATCTTGACCACCCGACCGGCGCGGGCCGTCACCACGTCGTAGGCCAGCTGCTCGAACTGGTCGAGGATCAGCGCCAAGGTCTCGTCCCCGACCTGCTGGGACAGCGCGGTCCAGCCGACCAGGTCGGCGAAGCCCACCACCCCGAGCTGGCCCTGCCCCGACTCGGCGATGGTGAGCCGGCGACGGACCGCGGTCAGCAGGTGGCGCCGCCAGGCCGCCTCCAGGACCCGGGGCACCACCGGCAGCAGCGCGCTGGCGCTGGCCACGATCTGCTCGTCGGTCACGGGCCGCCCGGCCACCTCGCCCCGCCGCGGCGATCCGGTGGCCCGGGCGCTGATCACGTCGACCTGGGCGGAGGCCACGCGGGACATGGCCGAGCCGATCACCCGGCTCATGTGCAGCACCACGTCGCCCGCCGCGGGATCGGCCGCCATGAACTGGCCGATCAAGCCGAGCAGCTCGACGTCGGTCTCGGTGAACGCCCGCTCTCCTGGCCGCGGCTGCGGGTAGCCGAGCATGCGCCAGATCTTGCCGATCTCGGCCTCGCTCAGGCCGGTGCGCGCGGTGACGGCCGCCAGGTCGTGGACCGGTGCCGTCGGGAGGATCAGCCGCTCGACGGCCAGGAGCGGCAACGTGCCCTCGCGCTGGGCGTCGTCGAGCTCGTCCTCGCTGACGCCCTGGGCGGCCAGCATCTCCCGGACCATCCGCACCGCGTCGTCGCCCAGCGCCGCGGGGTCGAGGCCCGGGGTCGGGCTCACCCGAACGAGTCTCCCTGGCGAGGACCGGGGCCCCGCGCACCCACGGGTGCGGCCGCCCGGGCCGGCTCCCCGACGCCGGGCACCGGTCCTAGCAGCGCCTCGCCGCGCCGGTCGGTGGTGGACCAGCCGGGGTCGAGGCCGGGGGCGGTGAGCCGGACCGGGCCGTGGCCCTCGTGGGGCTCGACCTCCCACAGCAGCGCCACCCGGTCCCCGTGCCAGCGCACTGCGTACGACACGTGGCCGTGGGCGGTGGGCGCGTCGTGGACCTCCCAGCCCTGCCCGAACCAGGCCTCGGGCACCATCGAAGCCAGCACGATCCCCTGATGGGCACCCTCGTCCTCGCGGACCAGCAGGTCCCGCACGAAGCTGAGCAGGTCGGCGCCGGCCCAGCCGTGGTGGCCGTCCCCCATGCAGCCGCCGCCGAGGTGCGGGTGGACGGCCTCGGGCCAGGTCCAGGTGGGGCTGGCCACCTCGAGCAGCCAGGCCAGGCGGTCGAGGCAGCGGCGGTCGCCGGCCCTCAGCTCCACCGCGGCGAGCTGCAGGGTCAGGTAGGTGCTCAGCCCGGTGTGGGTGATGCCGTGGAACAGGGCGCGGCCCTCGGCCGCGGTGAAGCGCTCGCGCAGGGCCTCGACGGTCGCCACCATGCGGGGATCGCCGGCGGCCAGCAGGCCGAGCGGGGCGCACGCGGCCAGCGTCCCGACCATCCCCGAGTCGAGGCCGCGGCGGGGGCCGGCCGGGATCGCCTCGGTGCCCAGCCGGTCGGCCGTGCGGGCCAGCGCCTTCTCCACGTCGGACCACATGGCGGCGGCGAAGGTCCGGGCGTCGGCCGCCGCCTCGGGCTGGCCCGCGGCGTCCAGCAGCCGGCCCGCCGCCCGCAGGCCGGCGACGCCCCAGAAGTCGTCCCAGTAGTAGTGGTCGACGGGACCGAGGTGCTCGGCGGACCGGCCGGGCGGCAGCAGCCCGGCCACGTCCGCGTCGCCGCGGCCGGAGCGGCGGGCGTGCTCGATCCACTGGGCGGCCAGGGCCACCGGCTCGGCGAGGGCGCGGGCCAGCTCCAGGTCCCGTCCCAGCTGCCAGTGCTCGGCCAGGGTGACGAGGGCGGCACCGTTGGCGTCCCACTCGTCGCGCTGGCTCCAGAAGAAGCCGTCGGGCCGCTGCCGGCCGGGATAGGAGGTGACCACGCGGGTGACCTCGTCGTGGTAGCCGTAGCGGTCGAGCGCGCCCAACATGTAGGCCGCGTCCCGGAACCAGAAGCGGTGGTAGGTGGCCGGCCCCGGGGTGATCTCGTCGCCGTCGTGGGCCAGGAGCAGGAAGCGGCGGTTGGCCGCCACCGCCTCGGCCAGGCGCTCGTCGGGCAGCGTCAGGCGCATCCCCCGGTCGGCCTGCGCCCGCCAGCCCGCGGCCACCGCCTCGGCCGGCGGCAGCACCGCCGGGAACGTCGACGCGGCCGGGACGGGCTCGGCGTCGAGGGGGATCACCGCCCGGAACGTGGCCCCATGGGCCAGCGGGAAGACAAAGGCGGCCTGGGCGAGGCCCGCGGGGTCGCGCACCGGTCCCCGCCAGCGCTCGGCCGCGCCGCCGCTGGTCACCACCGCGGCGGAGTCCCCGCCCCGCAGCGTCGAGCCCGCGACTCGGGCCGGCACCCGGGGCAGCACCAGCGCGGGCCGGCCGTCGACCGCCACCGTGCTGCCGGTGAGGTCGATCCGCTCGATCACCCCCACGCCCTCGGGCGTGTAGGGGCGCACCGCCAGGGCCAGCGCCACCGGGGCGCGGGAGCGGTTCTCGACCTCGACCACCACCACCTCGCCCCCGCCCTCGGCCGAGCTGCGCCGGGCCGCGTAGGCCCGGGCCACCGCGTCGCCCGCCGGGATGCTCATGGCCGTCTCGACGACCGGCGAGGCGTCCAGCAGCCGCTGGCGCACGGCGACCTCGCGCGACGGCAGGTGCCAGCGGTCGTCGGCGCCGATCCACCAGTCCAGCGACCACCCGCCGTCCGGCGGCGTGACCAGCCCGCGGGGGTCGACGATCGCCTCCCGCCTGCCGTCCAGGGTGCCGATGGCGGTCCAGTTCCGGTAGGTCACGTTCGTCAGGAACGGCAGCGGGCCCCGGGGCACGAACGCGGGCGAGGCCGGGTCCAGCTGGCGCTCCAGCCAGAACGGCCCCACCCAGTCCGGCGTGATCTGGGCCGCGGCCCGCGAGCGCAGCGCCTGGAACAGCGTCCGCGACGCCACCGGCATCATCTCCCGCGGCAAGGCCAGCTCCGGTGGCTCGCCGATGTGGCGGAGCGTGGTCAGGTGGCGGACGGCATCGTCGGGCACCTGCAGGCCCCGCAGCAGGCGGCGCAGCAGCCAGGCACGGGCGCGCGTCGACCGGGCCACTAGCGCATGCCGTGCATCTCGGAGCCGACGTCGCGCCGCAGCAGCCCGCGGTAGGCCTCCTTGGCGCTCCGGCCCTCGTGGATGACGCGGTAGATCTCGGTGGCGATCGGCATCTCGACGCCGAACTTCTCCGCCACCTCCACCACCACCTTGGAGGTCTTGATCCCTTCGGCGACCATCTTCATCTCGGCCGTGATCTCGTCGATCGAGCGGCCTTTGCCCAGCTGCTCGCCCACGTAGCGGTTGCGGCTCTGGAGGGAGATGCAGGTGGCCACGAGGTCGCCCATGCCGGCCAGGCCCGCGAACGTCAGCAGCTCGCCGCCCATGGCCATGCCCAGGCGCGACAGCTCGGCGAGGCCCCGGGTGATGACCGCGGCCCGGGTGTTGTCCCCGGTGCCGAGCCCGTCCGCCATCCCCGAGGCGATGGCCATGACGTTCTTGAGCGCCCCGCCCACCTCACAGCCGATGACGTCACGGTTGGTGTAGACCCGGAACCCCTCACTGGCGAAGATGCGCTGCAGCTCGGTGGCGATGTGGTCGTCGGAGAAGGCCACCACCGTGGCCGCGGCGTGGCCGGCGAGGATCTCCTTGGCCAGGTTGGGCCCGGTGAGGGCGCCCACGGGGTGGCCGGGCAGCTCCTCGCTGATGACCTGGGTCATGCGCAGGTGGCTGCCGACCTCGAGGCCCTTGGCCAGGCTCACCACCGGCACCCAGGGGCGGACGTGCTCGGCCATCTCCTGCAACGTCGAGCGCATGCCGTGCGACGGTACGCCCATGACCAGCACGTCGGCCCCGTTCACCGCCTCCTCCAGCGAGGCGGTGGCGGTGAGGTCCGGGGGCAGGTCGAAGTCCGCCAGGTAGTCGGAGTTGCGGTGGTCGCGGGTGATCTCCTCGGCCAGCTCGGGGCGCCGGGCCCACAGCACGGTCGGGGCGTTGCGGGACGCGAGCGCGGCGACCGTGGTACCCCACGACCCGGCGCCGATCACCGCGACACGGATGGGCATGCGCTCACCGTAATCGCCGACCACGCGGTCATCCCGGAGCGATCGTGGGGCCGGCGGCCACCCGGGATACGCTCCGCGCTCGTGGCAGCGCCCCTGTCAGCGCCGTCCTCTGCGGCGGTGATCGTCCCGGTCAAGGCGTTCACCGCGGCCAAGCACCGCCTGGCGCCTGTCCTCGACCCCGCCGAGCGCGCCGCGCTGGCCCGGCGCATGGCCGAGATCGTGCTGGCGGCGGCCGATCCTCTGCCGGTCGTGGTGGTCTGCGACGACGACGAGGTGCGGGCCTGGGCCACAGGCGCCGGGGCCCGGGTGGTGTGGTGCCCGGGCCGGGGCCTCAACGGCGCGGTGGCCGACGGGGTGGCCGCGCTGGCGGGCGAGGGCGTCGAGCGCGCCGTCGTGGCCCACGCCGACCTGCCCCTCGCCACCCGGCTGGACTGGGTTGCGGACTTCCCGGGCGTGACGCTGGTCCCGGACCGGCGCCTGGACGGGACCAACGTGGTGGCCGTCCCCACCGGCGCCGGCTTCGGCTTCAGCTACGGCGCCGGCTCGTTCGGCCGCCACCGGGCCGAGGCCGCCCGCTGCGGCCTGCCCGCCCGCCTGGTGCGCGACGCCGCGCTGGCCTGGGACGTCGACCTGCCCAGCGACCTGCCCTGGCCCACCCCGCCAGACCACGCCCCCAGCCCGGTCGGGGCGCCGCGGCGCTGATGCAGCGGGACCTGCCCACGCCGGCGTCCGCGCTGGCGATCGCGGCCCACCCCGACGACGTGGAGTTCGGCTGCGGGGCGACGCTGGCCAAGTGGGCGGCGGCGGGCTGCCTGGTGCACCACCTGGTGTGCACCGACGGGGCGAAGGGCACCTGGGACCCCCACCAGGACCTCCCCGCGCTCGTGGCGCAGCGCCAGGACGAGCAGCGGGCCGCAGCCCGGGCCCTCGGCGCGACGGGCGAGGTGGTGTTCCTGGGCTGGCCCGACGGCGAGCTCGACTCGGGTGTGCACCAGCGCTGGCAGGTCGCCTACTGGATCCGCCGGCTGACTCCCGAGGTGGTGCTCGGCCATGATCCGTGGAAGCGCTACCGGCTCCACCCCGACCACCGCCACGCCGGGTTCCTCACCGTCGACGGCGTGGTGGCGGCCCGCGATCCCCACTTCTTCCCCGAGCAGTCGCTCCCCCACCACCGGCCCCGCGCGCTGCTGTTGTTCGAGGCGGACGAGCCCGACCACGTCGAAGCGGTGGGCGACGCCGAGGTCGAGCGCAAGCTGGCCGCGCTGGAGTCGCATCGCAGCCAGCTCGTGTCCACGATGTTCATCGACGCCTCGTCCCCGGAGTACGACAGCCAGCGGGAGGCGTTCCGGACCCGGGTGCGGGACAAGCTGGCCGAGCACGGCGCCCTGGCCGGGGTCCCTCAGGGCGAGGCGTTCAAGGCCATCACGGAGCTCTGATGCCCTGCCCGAGGGCATCGGCGATGCTGACCTCCGCGAAATCGAGGCCGTCGGTCCACACGGCCTCGGGGCGGTCGTACAGCGCCATGCTCTCGCCCCCGCGCAGGGTCAGGCAGGTGGTCACCACCGGGTGCCACCTCTCGTCGGAGTGCGCCAGCGCCCAGTGCCCGGCACCGGACTTGGACGTGATGTCGCCGGTGACGATCGTGTGGTGGACCCGGGCCACGCCCAGCACGAGCCAGGGCAATCCGTAGTGGTGCACGACCAGCTCGCGGGGCGGGACCGCCGCCCGCCAGCGCGCGGCCAGACCGGCCCAGTAGCCGTTGAGGTTGTCGAGGCTCCAGCGCCGCACCGCCTCCGGATCGGACCAGACGTCCAGCCGCCCCAGCTCTGGGCCCCGGACGGGGATCCCCCGCTGGGCCAGTAGGCGCCACACCGCGGGGTTCGCCTCGAAGCCGCCGGACCGGCTGACGCGCCCTTCGTGGGCCGACGGCGCCCGGGCGGCCGCGGGGTCGGCGGCCAGCTCGTCACAGGTGACGTAGACCCCGTCGAAGTTGAGCGGCGGCCGTAGCTCGGTGTGCACGAGCTGGAGTTGGTCGCACGCCGCATCGTCGAGGGGATCCCGGGTGACCGCCACGAAGTCGATGTCGCTCTGTCCCGCCCGGTAGTCGTCGAGGGCGAGTGAGCCGACGAGGTAGAGGCCGTCGATCACGCCCGGCAGCCGGTCGTCGACCAGGGCGAGGTAGCGGCCAACCAGCTCGACCACCTCGGCAGGGAGGGCCGGCACCGGGGTCAGTTGAGCGAGGGGTGGGAGGGAAAGTGCTCCAGCATGGCCGTGCGCCCACCCTGGCGCCGCAGCACGGCTCGCCACATGGCGTCCGGGTCGGCGGCGAAGACGTCGTCGTCGGTGGCGTCGACCACCAGCCAGGCCCCTTCCTCCAGCTCGGCTTCGAGCTGGCCGCCGCCCCATCCGGAGTAGCCGGCGAAGAAGCGGATGCCGTCGAGCCCGGGGGCCACGTCCTCCGGTCCGAGGTGGAGGTCCACCGTGCCCACGTCGCCCAGCACGGACGTCCAGCCGGGGACGGGCGCGGCATCCTTGCGGCGCCGGCCCAACGCCAGCACGCCGTTCTGCTCCACCGGGCCGCCCATGTAGAGCACCGGCGGCGCCGCGGCCAGGTCGGCCCACTCGTGGAGGACGGCGTCGACCTCGAGCTCGGTGGGCCGGTTGAGCACCACGCCCAGGGCGCCCTCGTCGGTGTGCTCGATCATGAGCACCACGGTGCGGTCGAAGTTCGGGTCGCCGAGCATGGGCTCGGCGATGAGGAGCCTGCCGACCGTGGTTTCGGGCGCCGTCACCACCCCCAGCATGCCCCGCAGGGCGGCTGCTGCGCAGCCCGGGCCGCCCCAGCCCCGCTGACCTGGACTTCAGTGGGCCTGGCCCCGATGGGTCTCGCGGTAGAACTCACTGCGCAGGTCGGCCCGGCGCCGGTTCTCGGCCACCGCCGCGCTGGCCGCGGCCTCGATGTCGGAGGCCAGCCGGTTCAGCCGCTCGACCAGTTCGGAGGCCGACATCTCGGTGTCGGGCCAGGCGATGTTGAAGTCGTCCGCGTGCGGGCCGGTCCAGCCCGAGCGCGCCGTGCCGGCCGCGGTGGACGCGACGCTCATCTTGTCGTTGACCAGGCTGGCCATCGCCCGGCACTCCGCGGCCGCATCCGCCGCGGCCGCGCTGGGGAACGGGATGGGGTCCATCGACGACGGGTAGCTCACGGGCCCCGAGGTTAGGACCGCCGATGCCCCCGGGGGCCGCGGCCACTCCGGCCCGGTGCCGGGTTACGTTCCCGGTGTGGTCGACATCTCCGCCAACCCGGCGCACCTCCAGGCCTTCGAGCGGACGGCGAACGACGCCCTGGCCCTGCTCTACAACCCCGCGCTCACGCTGGCGGGCAAGCTGAACGCGGTGCGGTCCGACGCCGCCGCGCAGATGTTCCTCCCCGCCGGCGGCGTGCCCTACATCCACTGGGACGTGCTCGACCTCTACAGCGTCGGCCGGCGCTTGGCCACGTTCGCGGGCGATGTCGGCCGCGCGTTCGACGCGTGCGACTTCGACCACGACGGCGTGATCGACGACGGGCTGATGGCGTTCTTCCCCCGCCTCGGCAACGGCGAGTTCACGATCATCCGCGACGGCGGCCGCGTCGTCATCGACACCGGCGACGGCAACGACGAAGTGACCGTGGAGAACGTCCCGGGCGGCATCCGCGTCACGGTCAACGGAGTGTCCGAGACCCTCATGGGCGCCGAGGCCGACTATGTGACCCTCCGGCTCGGGGCGGGCGACGACCACTTGGAGATCGGCACCGGCGTCAACGTGCACTTCACCATCGAGGGCCAGGTGGGCGACGACGCGCTCGAAGGCGGCGCGGGCGACGAGGTCATCCGGGGCGGCGCGGGCCGCGACTACATCGACGGCTTCAGCGGCAACGACGAGCTCGACGGCGGTGCCGACAACGACGTGATCTACGGCGGCGACGGGAACGACCTGGTCACCGGAGGAACGGGCATCGACTACCTGGAGGGCGGCCGGGGCGACGACAACCTGCTGGGCGGGGCCGGCCACGACATCCTCTCGGGCGGCGACGGGGCGGACCGGCTGGACGGCCAGGGCGGCGACGACACCGTGTACACCGGCGCCGGCAGCGACCTCACCTCCGACCAGTTCGGCAACAACACCGTGTACGGGCAGTTCGACGACCAGTTCAACCCGGTCGAGGGCGCGGCCGACACCCGCACGATCTTCGTCGACCTGTCGGGCGTGCCCGGCGGCGCCTCCGTCCGCATCGACGACAACGTGTCGCCCCGCTTCCGCCAGCGCATGGAGGAGGACCTGGCCATGTACCGGTCCTCGCCCGAAGGGCGGGCCATGCTGAACCGGCTCGACCAGATCCACAACTCCCCCGCCGAGGGGCAGCAGCCCTACACGGTCACGATCAGCGAGTGGCCCGGGAACGACAACAGCGGGGCCCGCCCGGGCGCGATCCAACAGAGCCGGAACATCGTCGACTACTACCCCGGCGACTACCAGCGCCAGGCGGGCGCCATCCACTGGTCGGAGGTTCCGCCTTCGGTGGTCATGTTCCACGAGATGGCACACAACGTCGACTTCGCGGCCAACACGCTGGCGCCCGGTACGACGCCCGAGGGAAACCTCGACATCAACAACCTCGAACGGGTGGCCGTGGGCCTGCCCATCGACCACGACGGCGACCCCAACACGCCGATGATCATCGACCCGAACCACCCGACCGAGCTCACCGAGAACGCGCTGCGCAAGGAGATGGGGCTGCCCGAGCGCACCACGTATGGCCCGCCGCTCCCGCCGCCGTGACGCCCCGGGGCGCCCGACGCGGGGCGTCGTCACGACGCTGGTGGCGTTGCTGATGGCGGCCGCGTGCGGCCCGGCCGAATCGCCCGACGCCGGGCCCGCCGACCGGGGCACCGCCTCGGATGCGGGCACGAGCACGGCCCCGCAGAGCGCGCCGGGCGTGCTCGACGCGTCGATCACCACCGTGGGATCGTCGCTGCGCATCGCCTGGACCGTGACGAACGCGTCCGGGGGCGACCTCGTCGTGTTCGACGACCGGCGCCCGGACGAGGCCGCGGGCAGCGAGCGCTACGGTGCGTTCGTGACCGCAGGCCACGACGACGCCACGGTCGAGGTGGCGCGGCGGCTGTTCCCCGTCCCCGACGACCTGGAGGGGGTGCGGGCCTACGGCGTCAACGCCACCCCCCTGCCCGCGGGCGCCAGCGCCGAGGGCCGGGAGATCGTGAAGCTCCCGCTCACCTACGCCCCGGCCGCCCCCGTAGGCGGCGGCGACCCGCTGCCCGCCGATCCGGCCCGGGTCGTGTTCTGCGTGGGGGTGGCCCCGGCCGCCGACTTCCCGCCCACGCCCCCCGACGACCACCGCTTCGCCCGCCACAGCGCCGACAACGTGTCCCGCCAGTCGCTGCTGTGCAGCGACCCGTTCGACCTGCCGCCGAGGTGAGCGAGCTTGTCGAGCGAACGAGAGACACGATGAGCCTCCAAGACGGGGTGTACGACGCGCTGGTGGTCGACGCCGAGGAGCGCGATCAGGGGACGGTGGCGGTCGAGCTCACCATCGTGGCCGGCCCGGCCAAGGGCGAGGTGGTCGCGCTGGTGTCGTCGGGCTGGTCGGGTGACCCGCTCGACCTCCTGGGCGTGCCCGCCACGCTGACGGTGCGCGACGGCGAGCCCTCAGTCCGCTTCGAGCCCTGAGAGCGCGTC
>JBKPRS010000289.1:0-8053 GCA_046734695.1 Actinomycetota bacterium
GCCGTCCAGCTTGCGACACACGTCGGCGACCTGGTCGAGGTCCTCGGCCTCGACGGTCCAGCCGACGGCTGAAGCACGTTCGAGGAACAGCGCGACGGCGTCGGCGCCGTGCGCGTCGAGCGACAGCGGGGGAACCGGGTAGACCCGCTCGAAGGGCACCATGAGCCGGGCCCGGCTGGTGGTCAGCACCCTCACATGCGGGCAGCGCGCCAGCACCCGCTCGACGAACGGTGTCACCCCGTCGGTCAGGTGCTCGCAGTTGTCCAGCACCAGCAGGACCTGGCGATCGGCCAGGGCGGCCATCACCGAGTCGTCGATGGTGCGGCCCTGCTGCTCGCCCGAGCCGAGCGCGGCCGCCACGGCGGACCCGACCATCGCGGGATCGGAGACCGGCACGAGGTCGACGAACCACACGCCGCCGGCGAAGTCGCCGGCCAGGTCCGCGGCGACCGCCAGCGCCAGCCGGGTCTTGCCCACGCCGCCGGGGCCGACCGCGGTGACCTCGCGGTGCGCCACGACGGCGTCGCGCAGCTCGGCCCGTTCCCGGGCTCGACCGACGAACGGGCTCAACGGCGACGGGAGCCCGGCCAGCGCCTGGCTGGTCCGCTCGGCCCGGGCCAGCTCGGCCGCGACCTCCGCGAGGGCGCGACGATCCGGGACCCCGAGCTTGCGCAGCAGCGAGGACACATGCGTCTCGACCGTGCGCACGGAGATGAACAGCTGCGCACCGATCTCGGCGTTGCTGCGGTGCTCGGCGACCAGGCTCAGGATCTCGGCCTCACGAGCGGAGATCCCCGCGGTGGCCGTCTGTCTGGACACGCGACCCATTCTCCCCCACGCCTGCGGCCCCAAGATCCGTGGCGCGCTCCGTGGCGAGCACGGATGGGGCCCGGCCCGGAGCGGGAGATGCTGCCCCTGAAGGCCCACTCCAACCAGGAGGCAGTCATGAGCCACGGCATCCAGACCATCATCATCCCCGTCCGGGACCTGGCCGGCGCCAAGGCGCTGTACGGGACCGTCCTGGGCGTGGAACCGTACGCCGACGAGCCCTACTACGTCGGCTTCCGGGTCGACGACCAGGAGATCGGCCTCGACCCGAACGGCCACAACCACGGCATGACCGGTCCCGTCGGCTACTGCCGCGTCGGCGACGTGACCGACACCCTGCGCCAAGCCCTCGACGCCGGCTGGCGAACCCGCCAGGACGTCAAGGACGTCGGCGGAGGCCAGCTGGCCGCCATCGTGGAGGACCCCGACGGCAACGTCCTCGGGTTCCTCCAGCGCTGAGAACGTGATCAACCCAGGAGACGTGCCATGACCACCATCGAATCCATCACCCTCGAGGCGGGCGACCCCGCGGCTGTCGAGAGCTTCAGCACCTCCGCATTCGGCTTGGACGCCCAGGTGCGCGCCCGGGCCTCGGAGGCACCGACCACCGGCTTCCGCGGGTTCACCCTGTCGCTCGTGGTGTCACAGCCGTCCGCAGTCGACGCTCTCATCGGCTCCGCACTGGAGGCCGGCGCGACCCCGCTGAAGCCGGCCAAGAAGTCACTCTGGGGCTACGGCGGAGTCGTACGCGGCCCCGATGGCGCGATCTGGACGGTCGCGTCGTCGTCGAAGAAGGACCGCGGTCCGGCTACCCGCGAGATCGACGAGCTCGTCCTCCAGCTGGGAGTCACCGACGTCGCCGCGAGCAAGCGGTTCTACGTCGAGCACGGGCTCGAAGTAGCGAAGAGCTACGGGCGCAAGTACGTCCAGTTCGCCGACCCGTCGAGCCCCGTGGTCCTGGCGCTCTACGGTCGCCCTGCCCTGGCCAAGACCGCCGGCGTCTCCCCGGACGGCACGGGCTCGCACCGCATCATCATCAACAGTACGGCCGGGCCTTTCACCGACCCCGACGGCTTCACCTGGGAATCCGTGTGACGGTAATTCGCTCGCTCCCTGGCGAGGGGCGGCCGTACGGTCGGGGTATGGCCGTGATGGTGACGGTGCTCCGTGCCCGGGCACGCGGGACGCGCCCGGTGGGGGTGGCACCGTCTCGCGCCGTCTTGGGCCGAGCGGCTGGTAGCTGACGCCGGCATCTCCAAGGGGGAGCTGGTCCTCGACATCGGTGCGGGCAACGGGGCTGTGACCGCCGCGCTCGTGGCGCGAGGGGCGCGGGTCCTGGCGTTCGAGCTGCATCCGCAGCGGCTGGCGGCGCTGCGCAGCCGGTTCGCAGGCGACCACCGGGTGACGGTGGTGAAGGCGGACGTCGCCGACCTGAGGCTGCCCCGGCGGCCGTTCCGGGTGGTGGCCAACCCGCCGTTCGCTCAGACCACGGCAGTGCTGAGCCGGCTGCTCGCGCCCGGGTCGCGGCTGGTGCGGGCCGACCTGGTGGTCCAGCAGCAGGCGGCCCGGCGCTGGGCCGCGGGCCGGGCGCCCGGAGCGGGCCGCTGGGCGCAGGTCTGGGACGCCCGCGCCGGGCAGCGCCTCCCGCGGCATGCGTTCGACCCGCCGCCGCAGTGCGACTGCGCGGTGCTGCGGCTCAGCCGGTTGACAGGCCTGCGCTGACGGCCGCGCCCAGCTCCCAGCAGGCGTCGAGGTCGTCCCTGGTGGGCGGCCCGGTGATCGACACCGGGGCCTGAGCCTGCTTCCAGCGCAGGCCCGTCACGATGCGCTCGATCCCGGCCAGCGCGCCCGTCGTGTCGTCGTTGCCGTGGACGTACACCCCGTAGGGCCGCCCGACGGTGGCCTCCAGGCACGGGTAGTAGATCGTGTCGAAGAAGTGCTTGAGCGCGCCCGACATGTACCCCAGGTTGGCGGGCGTCCCGAGCAGGTACCCGTCCGCCTCCAGGACGTCCACGGCGGTGGCCCCCAGCGCCGGCCGGGCCACCACCTCAACGCCCTCGATCTGCGGATCGGTCGCCCCCGACCGCACCGCCTCGAACAGGGAGTGCAACGCGGGCGACGCCGTGTGATGGACGATCAGCAGCCGGGCCACGCCCGCAAGGTACCTACGACGGCGGTGTCGAGGCTGACGAGGTGCGGTAGTCGCCGAAGGGCTCGTCGCGTTCGGTCAGCGCGGCGACGAGGCCCTTGTCGGCCGCGCTGTCGAGGAACGCCTTGAAGCCGCGCTGGTGGATGGCGAGGGAGCAGAGCTCGGTGCCGGAGCGGATGGCGGCGCGGAGGCCCATGATGTCCATGGCCCGGTGGACCGTGCGCTTGTTGAGCTGGACGACGTCGGGCGGGATGAGCGCGATGCGGGAGGCGACGGCGACCACCTCGGCGTCGAGCGACGCGGCGGGGAAGGCGCGGTTGGCCCAGCCCAGCTCCACCGCCTGGTCACCGGAGATGGGGTCGCCGGTGAGCATCATCTCCATGGCGGCGCGCATGCCCATGAACCAGGCGTGGAACTGCATGTCCGGCGTGCCGAAGCGCACGGCGGGGTAGCCGATCTTCGCGTCGTGGGCGACGTAGACCAGGTCGCAGCCAGTGGCGAGCTCGGATCCGCCGGCCAGGCAGTAGCTGTGGACCTGGGCGATCACCGGCTTGGCCAGGTCCCAGATCGACATCCAGCCCTCGGTGACGTGTCGGGGCCACTGGCCCTCGCCCTTGGCGGTGAAGAACGGGAGCTCGGTGCCCTCGTTGCCGCCGCCGAGGTCGTAGCCCGCGGAGAAGCACGGGCCCGCGCCCCGGATGATGGTGACCCTCACCTCGGGATCGTCGTCCGCCGCGTGCAGCGCCTCGAACAGGGCGCCCCGCAGCGGGTTGTTGAGCGCGTTGCGCTTCTCCGGGCGGTTCAGGGTGATGCGGCAGACGCCCGCAGCGGGCGAGTCGACGAGAACGAGGTCGCTCACAGCCACTCCCCGACCGAGTTCAGCAGCGCCTCGTTCGGCTCGGGCGGCATCTCGGTCAGCGGGACCGCGATCTCCTCCACCGTCGGGCCGAACTGGGCGGCCAGAGGGGCCAGGGCGTCGAGGTCGAAGCCGTAGAGCGACGCCGCGTTGCCGCCGAGCAGGTTCCGCAGCTGGGCCGGGTCGGTGTCGTGGAACAGGGCCCGCAGGTGCTCGCGGGTGAACGGGGCCGTGCCCTCGTCGTGGGGGTAGTCGCTGCCCCACATGAACCGGTCCAGCCCGATCTCGTGGCGGGCGGCGGCGTCGGCCGGTCCGGGCTGGCTCACCCCCATCCACACGTTCTGGTGGAAGTACTCGGTGGCCGAGCGGGGCAGGACGTGCTCGGCGCCGTAGCGGATCTCGCCGGTAGCCCCCGTGTCCCGGATGCGGGCCAGCACCTTGTCCAGCCGCTTGAGCAGCGGCGGCACCCAGGCGCAGCCCGCCTCGGTCACCACGAACCGCAGCCGGGGGAAGCGCTCGAAGATGCCGGACAGGATGAACTGCACCAGCGGCCGCTGCGAGTAGAACGGCACCTCGTTGATGTAGAGCAGCATCGACACCGGGTACGGCCCATAGTCGGGGACGCCGGTGCCGCCGTGCACGTTGACCGGCACCTCCAGCTCCTCGATCACCGCCCACAGCCGGTCGTAGGCGGGGTCGTAGAGCGGCTTCACCCAGTGGACGTCGGGCGACACGTTGGGCAGCAGCAGCCCGCCCCGCAGGCCGTGCTCCTTGATCCAGCGGACGTCCTCGATGGCGTCGTCGATGTCGTTGACGAAGATCTGGCCGATGCCGGCCCGGCGCTCGGGGAACTCGCCGCACCAGGCTTCCAGCCAGCGGTTGTGGGCCCGGATGCCGGCCAAGCGGTGCTCGTAGTCCTCGGGCCGGGGCGGCTGGGCGAACAGCACGAAGCTGGGGAAGAACGGCGGCACCGTGTTGGGGAAGACCACCTCGCCCACGACGCCGTCCGCCTCCTGCTGGCCGTTGCGCATCTCGTTGTCCCAGTTGCGGAACCGCCGGGTGTCGCCCAGGTCCTTGAACGGGTTGCGGTACTTCTCCCGCCAGGCGTCGAAGTCGTCGAGGTACCGCGGGTCGAGGAACTCCCGGTACTGCTTGTGGCTGCCACCCGCATGACAGTCGGCCGAGATGATCGTGTAGCGCTCCGGCGAGGCGGTGACGGCGGTCATGAACGCAGTCTAAGTAGAACGCGTTCTCGTGTCAGACCTGGACTTGAGTCTACCGTCTTATGGGTCAATAATTGTTCCGGAGTGGGCTCAGAGCGTCAACACGAGGGGAACACGACATGAGAGACCAGAGACTCAGACTCGCCGCGCTCGCCGGCGCGGTGGCGGCGGTCGGCGCCCTGGCGGCGCCCGCCCCCGTCCAGGCCCAGGCCAACCCGTTCCAGCGGGGGCCCGCACCGACCGCGGCCAGCGTGACCTCCGAGCGGGGCACGTTCGCCATCGCCACCCAGGTCGTGGCCGCCCAGACCGGCTTCAACGGCGGCACCGTCTACTACCCGACCACGACCACGGCGGGCGCCTTCGGAGTCGTCGTGGCCACGCCCGGCTTCACCGAGGGCCAGAACGTCCAGGCGTGGGCGGCCAACCTGCTGGCCTCCAACGGGTTCGTGGTCATGACCATCAACACCAACACGATCCTGGACTTCCCCACCGGCCGGTCGAACCAGATGCGGGCGGCCATGACCTGGCTGACCACCCTGAGCCCGGCGGTCGTGCGCGACCACATCGACGCCTCCCGCCAGGCCTTCATCGGCCACTCGATGGGCGGCGGCGGCACGCTGGAGTCGGCCCGGGCCATGCCCGAGCTCCAGGCCGCGGTCGGCCTCCAGCCCTGGGACATCGGCCAGAACTTCAGCACCATCCGCGTGCCGACCATGATCATCGGCGCCGCGAGCGACCCGATCGCCCCGGCCGAGCAGTACTCCAAGCCCTTCTACCGCCAGATCCCCGACGCGTCGGAGAAGGCCTACCTGGAGATCGCGGGTGCCGGTCACTTCGTGGGGACCCGCTTCGACCCGACCGAGGCCCGATCGCTGCTGTCGTGGCTCAAGCGCTACGTCGACAACGACACCCGCTACGAGCAGTTCCTGTGCCCGCCCCCGACCGGCGCGGGCGTCGAGGAGTACCAGAACACCTGCCCCGCCTGAGTGCCGCGACGAGGGAAGGGGACCAGGGCGTCCCCGCGGTGGACCCGCGGGGACGTCCCGTCCACCCCGGCCACCCCGGCCTTCCCGCACGCTACCCGGAGCGGCCGCGGACGGGCTGAGCGCGGCCAAATTAGAATGTGTTCTACTTTGGGGATGCAGCCCCAGATCGACCTCCTGGATCGTGACCGCTTCACTCAGGGCATCCCGCACGAGTGGTTCACGTGGCTGCGGGCCAACGCTCCGGTGTTCCACCACGACGAGCCCGACGGCGACGGCTTCTGGGTCATCACCCGCTACGACGACATCGTCACCGCCAACCGCGACGCCGGGTCGTTCTCGTCCTCGCAGGACCTGGGCGGCGTGGTGATGCTCGAAGGCCCGACCGCGCCCCTGCCGGGAACGGAGATGGCGGGCAACATGATGCTGTTCATGGACCCCCCGAACCACACCCGCTACCGCAAGCTGGTGAACCGGGGGTTCACACCCCGCATGATCTCGGCGCTCGAGGTCCACGTGCGCGACCTGACGGTCGGGATCGTCGAGGCGGCGCGGGCCAAGGGCGAGTGCGACTTCGTGGTGGACGTCGCCGCCGAGCTGCCCCTCGAGGTCATCGCCGAGCTGTTGGGCGTGCCCCGGGAGGACCGCCACAAGCTCTTCGACTGGTCCAACCGCATGGTCGGGTCCGAGGACCCCGAGTACCAGGTCAGCGACGAGCACGTCACGCAGGCCCAGATCGAGATGTTCATGTACGCCCAGGACCTGGCCACCCAGCGCCGGGCCGAGCCCCGTGAGGACATCGTCTCCACCCTGCTGGCGGCCGAGATCGACGGCGACGAGCTCACGGACATGGACTTCAACCTGTTCTTCATGCTCCTGTCGGTGGCCGGGAACGAGACGACCCGCAACGCGATCGCCCACGGCATGAACGCCTTCCTGGAGCACCCGGACCAGTGGGACCTGCTGGTGGCGGACCCCGACGCGCGCATAGCGGGGGCGGTCGAGGAGATCCTGCGCTGGGCCTCGCCGGTCCTGTTCTTCCGCCGCAACGCGACCCGGGACGTCGTGCTCGGCGGCGAGACCATCCGCAAGGGCGACAAGATCAGCCTCTGGTACGTGTCGGCCAACCGGGACGAGGCGATCTTCGACGAGCCGTTCCGCTTCGACATCACCCGCGACCCCAACCCCCACATCGCCTTCGGGGGCGGCGGTCCCCACTTCTGCCTGGGCGCCCAGCTGGCCCGGCTGGAGATCCGGGTGCTGTTCGAGGAGCTGGCCCGGCGCACGCCCAAGCTGGAGGCCCTCGGCGCCCCCGAGCGCCTACGCTCCAACTTCATCGGCGGCATCAAGCACCTCCCGGTCCGCCTCGGGACCTGAGCCCGGTGAGCGACTACTCCCTCGCGCTAAGCGACGAGGAGCTGGGTCGCTACCGCATGATGGCGGCCGGCGCCGCCAGCGAGGAGGCCGGGGCATGGGCGGCCGCTGGCATCGTGCCCGGGGCCACCGTGGCCGACGTGGGCTGCGGTCCGGGCGCCGTGCTGGCCGAGCTGGCCGCGGCGGTGGGACCGGAGGGCAGGGTGTTCGGGGTCGACGGCGATCCCGCGGCGGTGGGCCACGCTCGCGAGGCGGTGGCGCAGCACCCGCACGCCACGGTCCAGGTGGGGGCGGCCGACGCGACCGGGCTGCGGCCGGGATCGGTGGACGTGGCCGTGTGCCGCCACGTGCTGGCCCACAACGGCGGCCGCGAGCAGGCCATCGTCGACCACCTCGTGAGCCTGGTCCGGCCGGGGGGCTCGGTGTACCTCGTGGACGTGGACGGCAGCGGGGCGCGCATGGTGCCCGACATGCCCGAGCTCGACATCTGGGAGCGCTACGCCGAGTTCCACCAGGGCCGGGGCAACGACCTGTCGGTGGGGCTGCACCTCGGCCACCTCCTGGAGGCGGCGGGCACCACCGTCGAGCGCTTCACCTGCATCTCGCCCATGCTGCGCCTGCCGGCGGGCATCCGTCCGCC
>JBKPRS010000290.1:0-6825 GCA_046734695.1 Actinomycetota bacterium
AGCTAGGCGACGACGAGGGCCGCCAGCCGGGCCTCGGTGCGGCGGCGGTGGGCGCGGACGGCGCGGATGTCGCGGCCGGTGAGGCGGGCGACGCTGGCGGTGTCCCAGCCGTAGACCGTCGTGGCCAGGACCGTCTGGGCGGCTGTGAGGCTGATGTCGCCGCCGCGGGTGGCGTCGACCACGAACTGGGCGAGGCGCTCCGCGGCGCTGTACGCCTCGTGCAGGTCGGACGGGGGATGGGCGGCGTCGGCGGCCAGGACCGGCTCCCGGACGTGCTGGCGGCGGTGGCGCCGGATCGACGTGCGCAGGCGGTCCCGCAGCCTCGAGCCGAGCACCGCGGCCGGCCACAGGGTGCCGGCCGGCAACCCGGTGTCGATCAGCTCGACCATCGTGGCGGCCGCTTCGCCATCCAGGTCGGAGCGGCTGGTCCACGGGCCCCAGCCCACGTAGCCGGACAGGCCGGCAGCGGTCGACACCACCAGTGGCAACACCGCCTGGAGGGCGACCCGACCGGCCAGCGGGTCGCCGGCGGTCGCCAGAGCGAGGACGGACCCGAGCGTGCGGTTGGCGGCGCCGGGATCGGTCCGGTCGCGGCAGGCCTCGACGATCGGGCCCAGCCGGGTCAGGCCGGCCAGCGGCAGCCGGGACTGCCACGCCGGGGGCACGGGGCGCCGGGCCAGCGTGCGCCACTCGGCGTCGAGGAGGTCGTAGACCGTGCTGCCCATACCCCCGACGCTGGGCGCCGGAGGTTGCCCGAAGGGTTGCCACAAAGGTTGCCACAGGCCGCCGACCTGGGATTTTGCCCGCTGTTCACCTCTGCCCGGGCGGTCGAGCGGCCAGGAACGCACGCACACCCACGGGCAGGCGCTCCTGCTGCGAAGTATCCAGCGCGGCCGATATGAGGCGGGCCCGGGCCGCCCCGCTGACCGTCGGATCGGTGTGGCGAGCCAGCCACGTGAGCACCTCAGAAGGGGTGCTCGGGTTCCTGGCCAGTTGGCGCTGCACGACCAGATCGTTCAGCGCCGCTAGCAACCAGGCCCGGCGTCCCAGCGCCGGGTGCCGGGCCATGCGCCGCAGGACGGTGCGGTCGCGCTCACGCCCGGGATCGGCGAGTGCCTCGACGACCTCGGCGGGCAGGTCCGTCCGCAACGCCACCTCGGCCCGGACCAGCGGCGACGGATCGGCCGCCAGCGCGGTCAGCGCCCACTCGGGAGCCCCCGGGCGCCGGGCGATCGCAGTCCGGACCGACTCGGTGGAGCTGGCCACCGCCGACCGCCAGCACGACTCGCAGCAACCGCCCTCCTGAGCCGCCCCCTCGCGGACCGATAGCGCCGCCCCGCCGGCCGCCGCAGAGCCACGGTCCGCCGAGCCACGGTTCGCCGCGGCACGGTCCGGACTGGCACTGGCCGCCGCTGCGCCACGGTTCGCCGCGGCACGGTCCGCCGGGGAACCGTCCGCACCGGCACCGGCCGCCGCACGGCCACCGTTCGCCGCGGCACGATCCGCCGACGCACCGTAGGCGGGCACTGCCGAGTGGCCGGCGGCTACCGCCCGACCGTCCGCTGCAGTGTCCGCCATCCGCTTGCCGCACACGGCGCAGCGGTCACCGGAGGTCTCGGTCTTGGCCATCCGCCCGGCAGCATTCCACCGGACGCCCGGCGCGCACGTCACCCCCTCGCGTGGTCGGCGAAGCGGGCGAGCTCCGACGCGAGAAGCGCTCCGGGCGGGGGCAGCGCACCGCCAGGGTCGTCCGAGCGGGTGTACACGAACACCGAGGGCTTGCTCCCCGACACCGACAGGGGTCCGAACGACAGCACCGGCCCGACCCACCCCGGGGGCGGTCGGACTCTACCGGGGGCAGCTGACGGCGGTTCCTCGGTCACGACGACGAGGCGGCCGAACCGGGCCAGGGACCTGGCCACGGACTGCCAGGCGCGGGCCTCCGCCGCCGGGCCGGAGCCGTGCAGCGCGACCGTCCGGCCCCACGGGGGGTTGGTCACGACCACGTCCAGGGCGTCCGGGCGCAGGGGCAGCAACGCCGCGTCACCCTCGGCGACGAGGGCACGGTCGCCGTGCCCCGCGGCCGCGAGGTTGGCGCGGGCCGCCGCCACGGCATCGGGGCTGGCATCGACGCCGACGGCGCGGCCGCTCGGGGCCAGGTGCAGGTACTCGGCGAGGATGGTGCCCGAGCCGCAGAACGGGTCGCCCAGCCACTGTCCGGGGGCCACGCCGCCCAGCAGCACGAGCGCGGCCGCCACCGGCGGATGCAGCGAGCCCGGGACTGTCGACCATGCCGAAGCGCGCCGGTGCAGCGGCCGGGGGCCTAGCCGCAGTCCCAGGATCGCCGAGTCGTCCCGCACGTGGACCCGCCAGGACAGCGCCGTGGGCCCACGGGGGGCGGACGAGGCCTCCCGGCGTAAGTACGAGCCGCCGGTGAGGCGCTCCAGAGACGCCCCCACGGCGTCCTCGATGTCGAAGCGGTTGTAGTTGCGCCGTCCGAGGAAGCTGGCCACCACGTCGAACGGGGCACCGTCCGGCACCGGGCGGACTGCGGCCACCGAAGCCAGAGCGGCGGCGACCCCCGACGCGGGGAACCGGGCCAACGCACCCAGCGAGGATCGCTCCCGCCCCATCCCGTCCACCCGGCCCGCCCAGGCGAACACGTCGTCCACCGTGCGCAGGGCGAGCAGCGCTCCGAGGCCGGCGGCGGAGGAGGCGGAGGCGGAGGCGGGCAACGAGAAGTCCACCTCCCGATGCCCCAGGTCGTGCACGGTCCCGCCGGCACGCCCGGTGATCTCGGCCGCGGCGATCCACTCGATCCCCCGGGTCGCGCGGGCGAAGAACTGGCCCATCCCGGCAGCCAAGCACACCGCCGCGCGCCGCTGGGAATGCTCCGCGCACGAGGAGGCCCACATCCACGATGGCGCTCGAACGCACGGCAGTCCCCCGCGAGTTCTCCAGTCCCCGGCGGTTCAACCGCCGGTTCCGGCTGCTGCTCGGCACGGTCCTGCTGGCGGCTGTCTCGGGACCTATCGGCTGCGTGGCCGCCGTGGCCAACCGTCCCCAGGAGGAGACGCCCACGCTCCAGCCCCAGCACGCCGACTTCGCGGCGGTCGTCGCCAACAGCTACCTCGACGGCCAGCCGCTGCCCGTGCCCGTGGCCGACGGCCTCAGCGCGGCCGCCGGACGGGACACGCCGAACGACCCGAACGCCTCGCTGGCCACCGAGATCGTGCCCCAGCCCATCGCCCACACCTGGGTGATCTCGATGGGCGCCGACGTCGTCACGATCCCGGTGGGCGAGTCGTCGCAGCGGATCGTCGAGACCCACCGCTACCTGGTGGGGGCGGCCGGCGGGCCGTTCGTGCTGGCCGTGCCGGTGATCCAGACCCCCGGCGGCGCCCCCGCCCTCGGAGCCGTCCCCGCCATCGAGCCGTTCGTGCCCGACGAGTCGGCGGCCGACCTCGCCTCCCTGGACTGGAGCGCCGCCTACGAGACCGACCAGCCGTCCGACACCCTTAAGCAGCGCATCGGCGAGTGGGCCACGGCGTTCGCCGCCGACGACCGCCGCCAGCTGCTGGAGATCACCGGCGACTCCCGCAACGGCGTGCAGTACGTCGGCCTGGGCGACTGGCAGGTGGTGGGCGAGCCCCAGGTCGGCGGCCTGTTCACCCGCAGCGACGGCGCGGCCGGCACCCACGTCGAGATCGGGTTGGTGGCCGTCGCCGACCCCGCCGTGACCACCCGGGTGTCGTTCGACCTGCTGGTCCGGCACGCCGACGACCCGCTGCCCCAGATCGTGGCCTGGGGACCGGCCGGCGGCGCCCTGGGCCTGAAGGACTACGAGAACGCCTCCAAGATCCCCGAGGACCAGGAGGGCGTGGCCGACACGACCACCACGACCGCGGCGGTGCCGGCGGCATGAGGTACTTCAAGCGCCTGGTCCGCCGCATCACCGACGACGCCGGCGGGACCGGCACGTTCGACCGCTCCACCATGGCGTTCCGGGCCACCCCGTGGGTCGAGCGCGAGACCGGCAGCGGCCACGCCCTCTACACCGGCCGGGACGGCAGCGTGTGGCTCTACGCCGTCGTCCGCAACCATCCCCTGTACTACGAGGACGACGCCGCCATCCTCGACGCGGGGCGCAGGGTCGAGACCGTCCTCCACGAGGTGGGCAAGACCAGCCTCTCCCGGGCCTTGGGGATGCGCTCGACCGCCTCCTATCGGGACATCCATGTGCTGTCGGTCCGCTGGGAGGGAACCCCGGAAGTCCCACCCGGGACGCCCACCCCGGCCCAGGAGACCTACCTGAGCGACGTGCTGGAGGGCATGAACGTCCCCCAGCAGGCCACGTTCCTCGGCATCAAGCTGCGGGACCTCGACGCCATGGCCGCGGCCCGGTCCCGGTCCATGCTGGACATGACCGTCGAGCTCGTGGGGTCGCTCCTGGGCGACCGGCCCACCGACTTCGACAGGTTCGAGCCGGACCGGCGCCACCTGGCCGCCATCCTCCGCCGCCACGAGTGCCGGGCCCCGAGCACGGCCGAGCGGCGGCGGCTGGAGGCGTGGTTCAACGACGGCCGCCACGCCGAGCCCGAGATCATCCGGCTGCCCGACAAGCTGGTGGTCAACTCCCGGGACGAGCTGGAGTTCGTCGCCCTGGAGCGCTTCACGGCGCCGCTGTTCTCCGCCCCCCACGCCATGTGGCTGGCCGACGCCTTCAACCTCGACCACGGTCCCCAGGTCGTGTCGTTGCGCGCCCAGCTGCAGACGGGCGAGGACACCAACCGGGACCTGCGCCGGTCCGTCCGCCTCCAGTCCAAGGACCGGGAGGACGACCGGGCCAACAACCCCCACGACGAGGACAGCGAGGAGGCCGAGCGCCTCGACTTCACCAAGGTGATCCGCCAGGAGTACGCGCAGGGCCGCGACGTGCCTTCGCTCTACAACTGCTCGATCATCTTCGGGCGGCGCACCCCGCCCCGCCACGCCAGCGAGACCTTCGTCGAGTATCTGTCCTCGTCCTACGGCGTGGAGACGAAGCCGCTGGAGCACCGCCAGATGCTCGCCCTCGACGAGGTGCAGCCCACGTCCCGGGTGCGGTGCTCGCCCTGGCCCCAGCGCCTCAACCTGGGGATGCTCGCCTACTCGGGCATCGCCTCGTTCACCGACCTGGGCGATCCCGAGGGCGCGTTCGTGGGCCAGGGCCTGCCCGACCTGACGCCCGTGTACTTCGACCCGATGGCGGCGTCTCGCCACGACCGGCCGCCGGTGACCTACATCTGCGGCCGCCCGGGCAGCGGCAAGACCATGCTGTTGCAGCTGCTGTGCCTGCAGAGCGTGCTCATGGGGCACCGGGTCATCGTCGTGAACCCCAAGGGCTTCGACTCGCTGCGGCCCTTCGTCGACCTGGTCAACCGGGACACGGACTGGTCGGCTGAGCGGGTGTCGCTGGCAACCCTGGCGGCGGAGGAGGGCGGCGGCGCCTTCGATCCCTTCCGCTACGCCCGGCCGGACACCGCCGCCAGCATCGCCGCCAACTTCATCACCACCGTCATCGACCTGGACCAGCGCCAGCGGACCGCCCTGCGCTTCGGGCTGAACCGGGGCGCGGTCGGCGGCGCCCGGTCTGTGGGAGAGGCGTTGCGTTGTGTGGACGAGCCCGTGGTCGTGGACCTGGTCGAGAAGATGTGGGAATCGACGCCGCTGTTCCAGCTGGCGGTGGGGATGCAGCCCCGGCCCCGATTCGACGAGCACGAGCTGTCCAGCGCGCTGACGCTGATCGAGTTCGACGTGGACCTGAACCTGCCCTCGCAGGTCAAGGAGGTCTACAGCGACGCCGAGCGGATCAGCCTGGCCGCCATCCGCTGCGTGACCACGGCGTCGGTCGGCATCCTGTCGCTGTCCGACGGCGGCGTGATGGCCACCGACGAGGCCCACACCGTGCTGGGCCACGCCGACACGGTCCAGCTCAACTCCAAGATGATGCGGGAGGGCCGCTCGCTCAACGTGGGGCTGATCTACGCCTCGCAGCTGCCGTCCGACGTGCTGTCCAAGGGGATGGAGACCTACATCTCCCGGGTGTTCGCCATGGCGCTGGAGGATGACGTCGAGGCGGCGGCGGCCATCAAGCTCGTCGGGTTCGAGGTGACGGACGAGCGGATCCGCATGCTGCGCGACGCCGGCCCGCGGCGGCGCACCGCCGACTTCCCCGGAAGGGCCGCGGTGTCGCTGCACCGGGATCTGGGCGGCCGGCGGTCGGCCGTGCTGCACGACCCGATCCCGGACCGGGTGTTCCGGGCGTTCTCCACCAACGTCGACGACCGCCGGGCCCGGAGCGCCGAGCCCAAGGCCCCGGTGCCGGCGTGAGGCGCGTGAGACAGGGAGGGAAGGCTTGTGGCTGACAGGCTGCGCATCGTCGTGATCGGGCTTCCCGAGCTGGGCCACCTGCTGGAGGCGGGCGACCTCCACGGGGTCGACGTGGTGACCATCCCCCGGGGATCGGACGTGGGCGCGGTGCTGGCCGACAAGGCCCGCGGCGCCAGCCGGGAGACGCTGCTGTTCGTGGTGGCCGACTCCGGCGACCAGGCGGTGAACCGCCTGCCGGACACGCTGGCCCGGGCCGGGTTCCGGGGCGTGGTCCTGGCGGGACTGCCCGGCGCCTCCGGGACGTTCGGATCGCACGAGAACCTGCGGATCCTGCCGGCCCCGTTCAGCGCCAACGACGTCCTGGCCGCCCTGTCGGCGCTGCCGGGTGACGTGCCGTTCTTCCTGCCGGTGGAGGGCGGCGACCGCACGTTCGGCGAGCCGGCCCCCGTCACC
>JBKPRS010000291.1:0-3803 GCA_046734695.1 Actinomycetota bacterium
CTCGGCCGCTTCATGCAGGTGCTCGACCTCGACCAGGCCTGCACCATCGCCTACGACGCCGAGGGCAGGCTGATCACGACCGAGGGCTGACGTTCAGGCGTCGCCCTTCACCCGCTTGAGCCACTCCTCGTCGACCGGGCGGTCGTCCGTGTACTCGTCGTGCCAGTTCCACCACTCGTAGGGGGCGGACTGCGGGTAGCCCTCGGGTGAGTCCTCCCACGCCTCCTGGCGGCCGAGCGCCGTCATGTCCAGGTAGCTCCACAGCGATCCCATCGCCTCGTCGCCCCGGGCGTTGATGAGGTAGGTGCGGAACACTCTGTCGCCCTCGAGGATGAACGCGTTCGTGCCGTGCCACTCGTCCACGTCGAAGTCGGCGTCGAAGTCGTCGGTGATCGTGACCCAGGGCATCTTCCAGTCCATCCGGGCCTTCAGCCGCTCGATGTCGGCCTGGGGCGCCCGCGAGGCGAACACCAGCGTGGTGTCGCGGGCGTTCAGATGGGCCAGGTTGCCGACCTGATCGGCCAGCATCGAACAGCCCCGGCAGGCGTGGTCGGGCCAGCCGAACACCCCGGGCTCGAAGAACGCGCGGTAGACGATCAGCTGGCGACGCCGATCGAACAGGTCGACCAGGGTCTTCTTGCCGTCGGGGCCTTCGAACACGTACTCCTTCTCCACGGCCAGCCACGGCATCCGGCGGCGCTCGGCGGCCAGGGCGTCGCGGGCGCGGGTCACTTCCTTCTCCTTGACGAGCAAGTGCTCGCGGGCGGCCTCCCACTCCGAGGCCGACACGATCGGGGGTGTCTGCATGGTGCGCTCCATCGCTTCGGTTGCTGCTGGTACTGACGGAGCGCGGGCCCGAAACTGAGCGGTCCGGAGAGGCCGAACGGAGAACGCCGATCGGAGACCTCCCCACCGGCCCCGGACCGCGTTACCTTGACGTCACAACGTGGCTGGCCGACCGATGGGGGATAGCGGCCGTCTGGTCTCGCCGACTGGAGGAGGAAGACGTGTACACACGCGTCAAGTTCGCTGCCGTCGTCGCGATCGCCGCATTGATCGGGATCGGCACGATAGCTGCGGCCGACAACGTCAGGGCCCGGGAGACCCTGACCGGGTACCAAGAGGTCCCGGCGCTCTCGACGCCCGGCATCGGCACGTTCAAGATCGACCTGAACCGTGCGGGAGACACGCTCAGCTATTCGCTGACCTTCAGCGGGCTGGAGTCGGACGCCACGCAGGCGCACATCCACTTCGAGAACCGGACGAACTCCGGTCCCGTCATCGTGTTCCTGTGCTCCAACCTGGGCAACGGCCCCGCCGGCACCCAGGCGTGCCCCGCGGCAGGCGGCACGATCACCGGCACCATCACGGCCGCTGATGTCCTCGGCCAGGCCGGTGGCGCAGCGGTCGGGATCGCCTCGGGCGAGTTCGACGAGTTCGTGCGGGCCCTGCAGTCCGGGGCGACGTACGTGAACGTCCACTCGACCACCCGTCCCCTGGGTGAGATCCGGGCCCAGATCGACGATCACGACAATCGCTTCTGATCCGCTCCCCTCACAGCACGGGGTGATGGTCCTCCGGGACCATCACCCCGGCTAACCGGCCGAGGGGGCCGGGAGGCGCTCCATACACTGGCGTCATGACCTGCCCGGTCTGTGGCGCGGATGCACCCGATGGCGCTCGGTTCTGCCCGAGCTGCGGTGCCGATCTCCGCCTGCGCGGCGACCAGCGGCGCGTGGTCACCGTCCTGTTCGCCGACATCGTCGGCTTCACCAGCCTGTCGGAGCACCGCGATCCCGAGCAGGTCAAGCGCATCGTCGACGGGTGCTTCGAGCGGCTCGTCGCCATCATCGAGGAGTTCGGCGGCCGGGTCGACAAGATCGTCGGCGACGCCATCCTGGCGCTGTTCGGAGCCCCGATCGCCCACGAGGACGACGCCGAGCGGGCGGTGCGGACCGCACTACGGCTCCCCGCCGCGCTGTGCGACGCGGCGGCCGACCTGGGGCTCGACGCGAACCTGCGGGTGGGGGTCAACACGGGCGAGGTCCTGGTGGGCTCGCTGCGGGCCGGCGGCGACTACACGGCGATGGGCGACGTCGTGAACACGGCTCAGCGCCTCCAGTCCATGGCCGAGCCGGGCCAGGTGCTGGTCGGCCAGGCCACCTACCTCGCGACCCGCCGGGTGGTCACCTACCGCTCGCTGGGGGCCATCGCCGCCAAGGGGCGGGAGGCCCCGGTGGAGGCCTGGGTGGCCGAGGTCGCCCGGCTCCCGCCTGGCGACCGGCCGGACCGCCGCCGCGCTCCCCTGGTCGGGCGCGACGACGAGGTCGCGCTCCTGTCCCACACGCTGAACGTGGCGTTCGACCGGAGCCGGCCCGCGCTGCTGCTCGCGCTCGGCGACGCCGGCCTCGGCAAGTCCCGCCTGGCCGAGGACGTCGCGGACCAGGCGCGGGAGTGCCACGGCGCCCTGGTCCTGCCCGGGCGCTGCGTGCCCTACGGCGAGGCGAACGTGTGGTGGCCGGTCGCGAGCGCGATCCAGGCCGCCTGCGGCGTCGAGCGGGGCGAGGACCAGGAGGTCGTCACGGGCAAGGTCCGCGCCGCGGTGGCCGAAGCGCTGGACGGGGCCGATGGGGGCGCCGCCGCGGTCGACCGGGTGGTCGAGGGCCTGCGCCACCTCCTCGGCTACGAGGTCGGCCGGGGCGTCGATGCCGCCCGCGCCCGCGAGGAGGCGACCGGGTCCCTGCTGGCGTTCACGGCCGCCCTCGCCCGGCGCCGGCCGGTGGTGATGGTGTTGTCGGACCTGCACTGGGCCGACGAGGCCGTCCTCGACGTCGTGGGCGGGCTCCTCCAGGCCACCGCCCGGCTGCCCTTCGTGGTGCTCGCCACCGCGCGCCCGGCCCTGGCCGAGCGCTGGTCGCCGCCCGAAGGCGGGCACCACTCGGTCGTGGTCCACCTCGATCCGCTCGGGCGCGACGCGGCGACGCAACTGCTCCGCGCTCTCGCCGGCAACAGCTGGGACGCGCTGGACGACGGCGTGGCCGGGGAGCTGCTCGACCGGGCCGGCGGCAACCCGTTCTTCCTGGAGGAGCTGGTCTCGTGGCTGGGCGAGGCGGGGTCGACCGAGGTGCCGGACACCCTCCGGGGGCTGGTCGCGGCCCGGCTCGACGCGCTCACGGCGTCGGAGCGCCATGTCCTGGAGGACGCCGCCGTGCTCGGCTCGCACGGTCGGGTCGGCTGGCTGGCGATCATGCAGCGCGAGGCTCACGGCGCCGAAGCGACGGTGCCCGCGAGCCTGCATTCGCTCCAGGCGAAGGACCTGCTCGCGGTGGACGGCGAGGCATGGGAGTTCCGGTCCGAGCTGGTCCGGGAGGTCGCCTACGGGACGATGACCAAGCAGCGGCGGGCCCGGGTCCACACCGGGATCGCCTCGTGGCTCGAGCGCGAGGAGTACGAGCACCACGAGGGGGTCATCGACAGCATCGCGAACCACTACGGGCGAGCCGCCACGCTGAGCATCGAGCTCGGCGGCGCACCGGGCACGCTCGACGGCAGCGTCGCCCGCGCCGTCGAGTGGCTCCGGCGTGCCGGTCGGCGCGCGGCACGGGCCGACACCCCGCGCCGGGCCGCGGATCTGTTCTCCGAGGCGCTGGCCCTCCTCGACTCGCCCGCGGCGGCCGCGCCGACCGCGGCCGCGGCCGCCGGTCGGGGTGAGCTGCTCCTCGCCCGGGCTGCGGCCCATCGTGAGCTGCACGAGATGGCGCAGGCGCGGGCGGACGCCCAGGCGGCGCTGCGCCTCGCCGAGT